>NZ_JBICVM010000008.1:0-423088 GCF_043199095.1 Streptomyces sp. NPDC048650
GGAGAAGTCCGGCGTCGACCTGCCCGCCGCCCTCGAGGTCCTGGGCGGCGGACTGGCCGGCTCCACCGTCCTGTCCCGCAAGAAGGACAACTTCAAAAACCGCGACTTCGCACCCGGCTTCCGCATCGACCTCCACCACAAGGACATGGGCATCGTCACCGACGCCGCCCGCACCGTCGGCGCCGCCCTCCCCGTCGGAGCCGTCGTCGCCTCCCTCGTCGCCTCCCTCCGCGCCCAGGGCGACGGCAACCTCGACCACTCCGCCCTCCTCCGCGGCGTCGAACGCCTCTCCGGCCACACCGTCGAAGGCTGACGCCTGTCGGGACCCGGCTGTCCAGGTCCCGCACCCTTGAGTTTCCGGGCGGCGGCCACGCCGACACCTGTCCTGTCGCGCCCAGGCGCGGCCGTCGCCCGGAACATCGCGCACCGCGTTTCAATCCACGCAGCATTTCAACAAACTGTTGACGTTTGGTCGGAGCTGTTCTTACGCTCCGACATGCGGAAGCCGATTCCGCGCTCTCGTACGGAAGGTCACCATGTCGAAGCCCACGCTGACGACCGAGTCCGGCGCCCCGGTCGCCGACAACCAGAACTCCTCAACCGCCGGCGTCGGCGGCCCGATCATCCTCCAGGACCAGCACCTGCTGGAGAAGCTCGCCCGGTTCAACCGCGAGCGCATCCCGGAGCGCGTCGTCCACGCCCGTGGCTCCGGCGCCTACGGCTACTTCGAGGTGACCGACGACGTCACCGGGTTCACCCGCGCCGACTTCCTCAACACCGTGGGCAAGCGCACCGAGACGTTCATCCGCTTCTCGACCGTGGCCGACAACCTCGGCGGCCCGGACGCGGCCCGTGACCCGCGGGGCTTCGCGCTGAAGTTCTACACCGAAGAGGGCAACTACGACCTCGTCGGCAACAACACCCCGGTGTTCTTCATCAAGGACCCGATCAAGTTCCCGGACTTCATCCACTCGCAGAAGCGCGACCCCTTCACGGGCAAGCAGGAGCCGGACAACGTCTGGGACTTCTGGGCACACGCCCCCGAGGCCACCCACCAGATCACCTGGCTCATGGGCGACCGCGGCATCCCGGCCTCCTACCGCCACATGAACGGCTACGGCTCGCACACCTACCAGTGGACGAACGCCGAGGGTGAGTCGTTCTTCGTCAAGTACCACTTCAAGACGAACCAGGGCATCCGCTGCCTGGACGCCGACCAGGGCGCCGAGCTCGCCGGCAAGGACCCCAACAGCCACCAGACCGACCTGCTGCAGTCCATCGAGCGGGGCGTGTACCCCTCCTGGACGCTGTATGTGCAGGTCATGCCGGCGGCCGAGGCGGCCGACTACCGCTTCAACCCGTTCGACCTGACCAAGGTGTGGCCGCACCGCGACTACCCGCTGCAGCGCGTGGGCCGTCTGGTCCTGGACCGCAACCCGGACAACGTGTTCGCCGAGGTCGAGCAGTCGGCCTTCTCCCCGAACAACTTCGTGCCCGGCATCGGCCCGTCCCCGGACAAGATGCTCCAGGGTCGGCTGTTCGCCTACGCCGACGCGCACCGCTACCGCCTGGGCGTCAACCACACCCAGCTGCCGGTGAACGCCCCGAAGGCGACCCAGGCCAACAACTACGGCCGGGACGGCCTGATGGCCGCCAACGCCTACGACCGGCGCGCGAAGAACTACGAGCCCAACTCGTACAGCGGCCCCGTGCAGACGAACGAGCCGCTCTCCGCGCCGCTCGCCGTCACCGGTCACGTCGGCACGCACGAGGCCCCCGCGCACACCAAGGACGACGACTTCTTCCAGGCCGGTGAGCTCTACCGCCTGATGTCGGCGGACGAGAAGACCCGTCTGGTGAACAACATCGCCGGCGGCCTCTCCCAGGTCGGCCGCGACGACGTGATCGAGAAGAACCTCGCCCACTTCCACGCCGCCGACCAGGACTACGGCAAGCGCGTGGAGGCCAGGGTCCGCGAGCTGCGCGAGGACTGACGGGAGGTCGGCACCTTGCGCATCCGTACCGGCCGGCCCGTTGAGGGGTGGTCGGCCGGTACGGAGAGGTAGCGCGGTGCTCCGCGGCACCCGGGGAGTTACCAGTGCGGTGGCAGTGCTCGCCCGATAGGGATGGGCGAGCCACTCCCCCGCCGCGGAGCCCGCCTCCTGCCTCCGTCCCCCGGTCTCCGTCCCGGGGACACCACAGACTCCGTCCGGTGGTGCGATGTCCTGTCGCGCCCAACTCTCGCGTCACCGGACGGGAACCACCCACGAGGGGCCCGGAATCCGTACGGTCACGGATTCCGGGCCCCTCGTGCGCTCCCACGCGCCTGCGCCGTGCCCCGCCCGGCCTGCGACTCTCCTCGTATTTCCGCCCCCCGCGCCCGGTTTTGGAGAGACCATGGCAGCAGCGGCAGCGCCGTCCCGGCTGCCGACCTACCTGCCAGGAGCACATATGGCCGACAGCGTGCCGGTGCGGTGCCCTACGTGCCGCCGCGAGAACGCCTTCACCCCGCCCACCTTCCCCTGCGCCTGCGGCGCGCCCCTGACGATGCCCGTGCTGCGCGGTGGAGTCCCCGTCGAGATACTCCACCGCACCTGGCAGGCCTCCTGGGTGGAGGTCCGGTGCGAGGTCTGCGGGCGGCAGGACGAGTGGCCGGCACCGGAGTCGGGCTGCGCCTGCGGCACCGTCGTCCGCATCCCCGTGGCCCCCGCTCCCCCGCCCTCGGTGCCCGGCCCGCCCGGCCCGGGGACCTCCGTCACCCCCGCCGTCCGCCCCTCCGCCCAGCACGGCCAGCACGGCCAGCGGGCCGCGTTCCGTCCGGTGACCATCCGTACGGCCCGCGACTGTGTGACCGCCGCCGCGCAGTATCTGAAGTGGCTCGGCTTCACGGACGTCGCCCGCACCCGCGAACGCACCGCCGCCGGCGTGGACCTGCGCGGCAAGGGGGTGGTGGCACAGGTGGACCCGACGACCCGGTCCACCGAACTCCGCGAGATCGAGTGCGTCTGGCTCAACGGCCTCAACGACTCGGCCATAGCCGTCTTCTTCTCCCTGGCCGGCTACACCCACGACGCCCGCGGCCGCGCCGACGACCTGCGCCTCCCGCTGTTCGTCATGGACCTCACCGGTACCCCGCAGCCGGTCAACGACCCGGCCGACGAGCTGATCAAGTACGGGGCGACGGGACGTTGACCGTCGGCGCCGGAGCGGCCGCCGTCAGCAGCCGCAGGGCGCCGGCCGACGGCGATCCGGGCGCCGCGTGGAAGATCACCACCCGCTGCCCGGCGTCGTCCGGCAGCATCAGCCCCTCGTCGGTGAGGGTGAGCGCGCCGACGGCCGGATGGCGGTACTCCCGGGTGTGCGTCGCACAGGTACGGACCGGATGCCCGGCCCACAGTTCCGCGAACTGTGCGCTGTGCGCCGTCAGCTCGGCGATCAGTGCGCGCAGCCGCGGTGCGTCCGGCCACCGGCCGGCGATCAGCCGCAGCCCGCCGACGGTGTCGCGCAGCTTGTCGTCCAGGTCCGCGTACAACGCACGGTAGCGGGGGTCGAGGAACACCATCCGTACAACATTGGGCCGGCCGTCGCCGCCGTCACCGCCCTCACCGTCCTCACCGTCCGGGGCGGTGAACGGCAGATGGCTCGCGAGCAGCGCATGCCCGGCGCGGTTCCAGGCCAGTACGTCCAGGAACCGTCCGAGCACCACCGCCGGCGCCTCCCCCAGCGCCCCGATCATGCGCCGGACGGACGGCCGCAGGCGTTCGGTGCGCTCCGGGCCGGGCTCCGCCCCACGGCCGGGGTGCGCGAGCCCGTACAGATGCGTCCGCTCGGTGTCGGTCAGCCGCAGTACCCGGGCGAGCGCATCCAGCACCGCATCCGAGGCGTTCGCGCTGATCCCCTGTTCCAGGCGGGTGTAGTACCCCACGCTGATCCCGGCCAGCTGCGCCAGCTCCTCCCGCCGCAGCCCCGGTACGCGCCGCCGGCCGCCGTGGCCGACCGCCCCCGCATCGCCCGGTGACAGCCGCGCCCGCCGGGTCCGCAGGAACTCCCCCAGTTCGGATGTCCGCTCCATGAGGCCAGTCTGACGGCACCCGGCACCGGCCCGCTTCGGACCGTACCCGGTGCCGGCCTGCACCTCGCGGGGGTAGGCACCGCGGTCCTCCCCCCATCAGGGGGCTGGGTAGCGCACCCGGCGTCCGGCAGGATCGTCCGCATGAAGATCATTGTGATCGGCGCGACGGGCACCATCGGCAGCGCCGTCGCCCGGCACCTGACGGACCGCGGCGACCAGGTCGTACGGGCCGCACGGCGCGGCCCGGTGCAGGTGGACCTGGCGGACATGGCCTCGGTGGACGCGCTGTTCGCCGCCGTGCCGGACGCGGACGCCGTCGTCTGCTGTGCGGCGAGCGGCCGGCTGACGCCGCTGGACTCGCCCTCCGACGAGGACTTCACCGCCGGACTGCAGGGCAAGCTGCTCGGCCAGGTGCACCTGGCCCGGCGTGCCCTGCGCGCCCTGCGGGACGGCGGGACCATCGTCCTGACCAGTGGCGTCTTCGAACAGCCCACCCCGGGTGGGGCGTTCGGCGCACTGGTGAACGCCGGGCTGGATGCGTTCGTCGAGGCCGCCGCCGTCGAACTGCCCCGCGGACTGCGGCTGACCGCCGTCCGCCCCGGCTGGGTCGCCGAGACCCTCGCCGCCATGGGGCGGGACCCGGCCGACGGCACCCCGGCCGCCGAGGTGGCCCGGCGCTATGTGGCCGCCCTCGACGCGCACCCCCGCGGAGCACGGCCGTGAGCACCTGCCGACGGGCGCCGCGGGCGGCTGCCGCGGGGGCGACGCCACGGAAATCCCGTCGCCCGGGCCGGTTCCCTCGGCGACACTGCACGGGTGATCCTCCATCAGCCGGACCTCGCCGAACTGCCCGTACTGCGCGCCGTCGAACGGGCCGCGGGAGAAGCCTTCCGCCCGCTCGGCATGGACTGGGTCGCCGACGACGAACCGGCCTCGGTGGCAGAGCTGATGCGCCACCGGGAGGCGGGACGGCTGCTCGCCGCGTACGCGGAGGCGGCGCCCGGCGGCGGGCCGGTCGGCTATCTGGTCTGGGAGCCGGTCGACGGCTGTCTGCACGTCGAGCAGGTCTCGGTGCATCCCGACCACGCCCGCCGCGGCGTCGGGCGCGCCCTGATCGACCGGGCGGAGACGGAGTGGCCGGAAGCCGCTGCCCTGACCCTGACCACCTTCGCCGAGGTGCCGTGGAACGCGCCGTACTACGAGCGGATCGGGTTCCGGGTGCTCGCCGACGACGAACTCACCCCCGGTCTGCGGGAGATCCGCGCCGAGGAGGCGCGGCGGGGCCTGGACCGCCGGCCGCGGGTGTGCATGCGCCGCGCCGCGCCGACGCGGTGACGGCGACCGGTCGCGGGCCGAGAGGGCGGGGGGGCGGGGGGCGGGGGGCGGGCGGGGGAGTGCGGGACAATGCCGGGATGATCGACGCGAACGCCCTCCGAGCCGTCTGCCTGGGCTTCAACGGCACGTCCGAGGAATTCCCGTTCCCCCGGAATCCGGAGGTGTCGACCTTCAAGGTCGACGGCAAGATCTTCGCGCTGACGTCGCTGGGGGCCGCGCCGCTGACCGTGAGCCTCAAGTGCGAGCCGGAGCTCGCCGAGCGGCTGCGCGCGGCGCATCCGGAGGTGGTGCCCGGCTATCACCTCAACAAGCGGCACTGGAACACCGTTTCCCTCACCGGCGGGCTGCCCGACCGGCTGGTCCTCGACATGATCGAGGACTCCTACGACCTGATCGTCGCCGCCCTGCCGCGCGCCCGGCGCCTCCTGCTGGACTGGCCGGGGGAAGGACGCTGACCGTCCGGCCCCCGGCGCGCCGTGCGGTGGGCGGTGCCCGGCACGGGCGCGCCGGGGGCGCGGCTCAGCGCACGCCGCCCCGTGCGGTGGCGGGGGCGACGGTGGCGAACTTCCCGTTCACGCTGCCGTTGCCGGCGTACTCGGCGGTGTAGCCGCCGAGCACCGTGCCGACGGCGGACAGCGGCCGCTCGGCGTCACAGGAAGCTCGGCCGGCGGTGTCGGTCCTGGCCACGCACAGGACCTTGCCGGCGCCGTCCGTGAAGGTGACGGTCGCGTTGCCGATGGCGCCCTGCGGGCCGCGGGCGTCGGCCCGGCGCAGGGTCGCGTGCAGATCGCGGACCGTGACCTCGGCCGGGGGCTTTGCGGACAGCTCGGCGTCCCCGGCGGTCAGCCGGGTGCCCATCTCGGGCACCGCGCGGGCCGACCGGCAGGCGCCGGCCGACCAGTCGAAGAGGGTGCCGGGGGCGCAGGTCGTGCGCTCCTGGCGGTCCGCCGTCCCGCCGTTGGACGGGTGGCAGCGGTAGAAGGCGGCGGCACTGTCGGCGTCGATCACCATCCGGTCCGCGGCGTCGTGGCCGGTGCTGCCGAGGCAGCCCGCGGTGCGGACCTCGGTGGGGGGAAGGTGGCCGGAACCGGCGGCCTGGGCGGGAGCGACGAAGGCCCCCAGGGAAGCGACTGCGGCGGCGGCCACGGTCGCCCAACGAGCAATACGTGTCATGGATTTCCGTTCTTCGGCAGGGTGGGTGGGGGGCGGGCCCTCGCGGCGCGATGCGCCCGGCCCGTGCGGAAATCCTGTCACGATCGGGCCGACCGCCGCGCGTGGGGGCTCCTCGTCGAAACTCCGTACGAAGAGGACGCGAAGAGAACAGGGCGGCTCCGCGACGCCGTTAGGCTGACCCGATGCGAACATCCCGCCTGGCGGCACGCGTTGCCGTGCTCGATCCCGACGGAGCGGTCTTCCTCCTCCGTTACGACAACGAAGAGGTCGGCGTCCACTGGGCGCTCCCCGGCGGCGGGCTCGATCCCGGCGAGAGCCCACGCGAGGGCGCGCTGCGGGAGTTGCAGGAGGAGACCGGCTGGACCGGCCTGGAGCCGGGTCCGCTGCTGTGCACCTGGGAGCACGACTTCACCCGGGCGGCGATACCCGTACGCCAGTACGAGCACATCTACCTCACCCGCGGGGAGCGCCGGGAGCCGGCCGAGGGGGTGGCGGCGGCGCACGCCGCGGACGGGATCCTGCACGGCCGCTGGTGGACCCCGGCCGAACTCGCCGCCTGTCCCGACCCGCTCTGGCCGCCGCAGCTCCCCGCCCTGCTCGCGGCGGCGGGCGACCCCGACGGCGCCGCGCCGGTCGATCTGGGGTACGTGCCGAACGCGGCGCCGCCGCCCCCCGAGGTGCTGTGGTCCCACGGCGCCACACTTGCCGCCTGGGCCGCGGAGGGGCCGCTCCCGGTGCACAACTACCACGTGGACGACGCCGGCCTGCACTCCGACGACATCGGCAACGGGTGGTGGTCACTGACCTGGATCGAAGGCGGCCGCGCGGTGCTCTTCGGGATCGACAACGACTACAGCGACACCGTCTGCCTGTCCCCGCCCGCCGATCTGCTGGCGGGCGGTCCCGACTGGCTGCCGTGGGAGTGGCTGATCGCCGTGATCGGCGGCGAGGAGACCATCGGGTTCGTCTACTGGTGGGCGGACGGGGCATGGGGTCGCGCCCCGTATCCGGACGGCGTCCGGGAAGACGGGCTGAGCGTCATGGTCCCCGCCGACGACAGCGAGGTGCGGGCGGTCCTCGACGCGCTGGTGGACGACGGCGCCGATGCGGACGAGGTGCACCGCAAGGGGACGCCGGAGGCCCGGGCGGCGGCCGCGCGCACCGTCGCCCGGCCGTGGCTGCCTGCCGGAAGCGGCGCGCCGGCCGGCCGGCGCGTGCCGTGTGACCTGCCGGAACAGTACGCGGGGGCGATCGCCGTCGCCATGCGCGCGGCTGCCGAGCTGCCGCGCCCGGCACCCTCCGGGAGCCCCGCGCTGGAGCTGCTGGCAGCCTGGCTGCGGGACAACCGTCCCGGGGAGGACGGCCGTTGGGTGCTCAGCGCCGCGTTCTGCGACGGCGCCGACGGCCAGAACCCCTACCGCGCCGACTGCTACCGCGACGAGCAGGGCAAACGGCTCGACGCGGACGTGTCGCAGCTGCTGGACGACGTGCGGCGGGCCGACGCCGACGCCGCGTCCGGCCGCTGGCTGTACGTCCGGGTGCAGGTCACGGCCGACGCCGTCACCGTCGACCGTGCCCATGACCATCTGCCCGACTGGTGGCGCGCGCACCTCGGTCACACCGCCGCCCTGCCGGGCACTCTGGCAACCGAGATGGCGTCCCGCGCGCCCCGCTGGCGACCGGCCTGGGCCCGACTCCTGGCGGAGGACATGCTCCGCGACGGTGCGCCCGCCGAACTGTGCCGGCCGCCCGGGGCCCGGCCCTGAGCCGCCGGGGGGCGGGCCCTACCGCACCGCCCCCCGCCCCTTCGCCAGCCGCTCGCGCAGTTCGACCTTGCGGACCTTGCCGCTGACCGTCATCGGGAAGGCGTCGACGATCTCCAGGTGGCGCGGCACCTTGAAGTGCGCGAGACGCGAGCGGCAGAAGCCGGCCAACTCGTCGAGGGTCAGCGGGTCTTCGGCGTCCCGGAGGATGACACACGCGGCGATCTCCTCGCCGTACTTCTCGTCCGGGACGCCGACGACCTGCACGTCGGCGATCTTGGGATGGGTGTAGAGGAACTCCTCGATCTCGCGCGGGTAGACGTTCTCACCACCACGGATGATCATGTCCTTGATGCGGCCGACGATCCGGACGTAGCCGTCGTCGTTCATCACCGCGAGGTCGCCGGTGTGCATCCAGCGGGCGGCGTCGATGACCTCGGCGGTGCGCTCCGGCTCCGCCCAGTAACCGAGCATCACGCTGTAGCCGCGGGTGCACAGTTCGCCCGGGGCGCCGCGCGGCACGGTCACGCCCGTCGCCGGGTCGGCGACCTTGACCTCGATGTGCGGCAGCACCCGGCCGACGGTGGCCGTGCGGTGCTCGAGGTCGTCGTCGCGGCGGGTCTGCGTGGACACCGGGGAGGTCTCGGTCATGCCGTAGCAGATGGAGACCTCGGCCATGTGCATCTCGGCGACCACCCGCTTCATGACCTCCTCCGGGCACGGGGAGCCCGCCATGATCCCGGTACGCAGCGAGGAGAGGTCGTACGAGGCGAAGTCGGGGTGGTTGAGCTCGGCGATGAACATGGTCGGGACGCCGTAGAGGGAGGTGCAGCGTTCGTCCTGGACGGCGCGGAGGGTGGCGGCGGCGTCGAAGGCGGGAGAGGGGATCACGATGCAGGCGCCGTGCGAGGTGGCGCCCAGATTGCCCATGACCATGCCGAAGCAGTGGTAGAAGGGCACGGGGAGACAGACCCGGTCGTGTTCGGTGTAGCCGACCGTCTCGCCCACCCAGAAGCCGTTGTTGAGGATGTTGTGGTGGGAGAGGGTGGCGCCCTTGGGGAAGCCCGTGGTCCCGGACGTGTACTGGATGTTCACCGGGTCGTCGGTGGACAGGGCCGCTTCGCACTCGGCGAGCCGGGCGTGCGGGACGGCGCCCCCGGCGGCCAGCATGCCGTCCCAGGTGGGATCGCCGATCAGCACGACGTCACGCAGCGCCGGGCAGTCCGCGCGCACCTGCTCGATCATCCGGCGGTAGTCGCTGGACCGGTGGCGGTCCGCGGAGACCAGGACGGTGATGCCGGCCTGTTGCAGGACGTAGGCCAGCTCATGGACACGGTAGGCGGGGTTGACGTTGACGAGGACGGCGCCGATCCGGGCGGTGGCGTACTGGACGAGAACCCACTCGGCGCAGTTGGGGGACCAGATCCCGACCCGGTCGCCCTTGCCGACGCCCTTGGCGAGCAGGCCGAGGGCCACTTCGTCGACCGTGCGGCCCAGTTCGGTGTACGTCCACCGGCGGCCGCTCGCCACCTCGACCAGCGCCTCGCGGTCGCCGCACCGGGCGATGGTGCGGGCGAGGTCGGCGCCGATGGTGGAGCCGAGCAGGGGCCGTTCGGCGACCCCGCTCGCGTAGGAGAGCCCGGTGCTCGCGTCGGGGAGCCCGGGCGCCGGCTGCCGGCCGCTCATCGGTGGTTCTCCTCTCGGTACTCGGCTCCGCCGTCGCCCTGCGCGGTGCGCTCCCGCAGCTCGATGCGGCGGATCTTGCCGGAGACGGTCTTGGGCAGATCGGCGAACTCCAGCCGCCGGATGCGCTTGTAGGGGGCCAGGACCTCGCGGGAGTGCTCGAAGAGCAGCTTCGCGGTCTCCGGGCCGGGCTCCCAGCCGGCCGCGAGGACGACGTACGCCTTGGGCACGGCCAGCCGCAGCGGGTCGGGGGCGGGTACCACGGCGGCCTCGGCGACCGCCTCGTGTTCCAGGAGGGCGCTCTCCAGCTCGAACGGCGAGATCTTGTAGTCGGACGCCTTGAAGACGTCGTCGGCGCGCCCGACGTAGGTGATCCAGCCGTCGCCGTCGCGGGAGCCGATGTCGCCGGTGCGGTAGTAGCCGCCGGCCATCGCCTCGGCGGTGCGGGCCGCATCGCCGCGGTAGCCGGTCATCAGACCCACCGGCCGGGCGGAGAGGTCGAGGGCGATCTCCCCCTCGTCGGCCGGTTCGCCGCTGACCGGGTCGAGCAGGACGACGTCGTAGCCGGGGGTGGGGCGGCCCATGGAGCCCGCCTTGACCGGCTGGCCGGGGGTGTTGGCCACCTGGACGGCGGTTTCGGTCTGCCCGAAGCCGTCCCGGATCGTGACGCCCCAGGACTGCCGTACCTGCTCGATGATTTCCGGGTTGAGCGGTTCACCGGCCGCGACGATCTCCCGCGGTGGGGCGGCGAGCGCCGACAGATCGGCCTGGATGAGCATCCGCCAGACGGTGGGCGGGGCGCAGAAGCTGGTGACGCGGGCCCGGTCCATCTCGGCCATCAGGCGGGCCGCGTCGAAGCGGCTGTAGTTGTGGATGAAGACGGTGGCCTCGGCGTTCCACGGCGCGAAGAGGTTGGACCAGGCGTGCTTGGCCCATCCCGGCGAGGAGATGTTGAGGTGGACGTCCCCGGGGCGCAGGCCGATCCAGTACATCGTCGCGAGGTGACCGATGGGATACGAGGCGTGGGTGTGCTCGACGAGTTTGGGGCGGGCGGTGGTACCGGAGGTGAAGTAGAGCATCAGGGAGGCATCGGCCGGGGTGGGCCCGGTCGGCTCGAACGTCTCGGGGGCCGCGTAGGCATCCTCGTACGTGAGCCAGCCGCCGTCCGCGCCGCCGGCCGCATCCGTGCCCGTGCCGGTGTCCGTGTCCGCGGCGCCGACCGCGATCCGGGTGTAGTCGCCCGGCACGGCGGCGAACTTCTCCCGGTCCTGAGCGCGCACGATCACATGCCGGGCCCCGCCCCGGCCGACGCGATCGGCGAGGTCGGCCGGACCCAGCAGCGGCGTGGCGGGAATGACGACGGCGCGCAGCTTCATCGCGGCCAGCGCGGTCTCCCACAGCTCGCACTGGTTGCCGAGCATCACCACGATCCGGTCACCGGCCCGCACTCCCTGAGCTGCCAGCCAGTTGGCGGCCCGGTCGGAGCGACGGCGCATCTCGTCGAAGCTGCGGCGCAGTTCGCTGCCGTCCTCCTCGACGATGTGCAGCGCGGTGCGGTCGTTGTCCCGGGCGATCACATCGAACCAGTCGAGCGCCCAGTTGAACCGGGCGGGCCGGGGCCAGGCGAAGTCCGCGCGGGCCGCGCCGTAGTCCTCCCGGTGCCTCAGCAGCAGGTCGCGCGCCGCCCGGAACTCCTTGGTCGCAGCCGGTGAGCGGCCCGCCGCACCGATTTCCGTCTCCGTCATAAGTCCTGTGTCCTCCTCATTGCCGCACCGCTGTCAGCCATCGTGTAATCAAAGCGCAGGTCCCACCACCCCCTGATGGGGGGAAGCGGAGGTTTCGGCGTGCAGCGCGAGTCGGGGGCTAACGAGGCCGTGGAGGTACGGGCGGCACTGACGCGGCTACGGCGGGGCAGCGGGCTGCCGGTGGCCTTCGGCGGACTGCTGGCCGGTTCCGCGCGCTACCGGATCAACGAACTCGCCGGGACGCAGACCGCGGTGCTGAGCGGGCTGGACATCCTGCGGGGCAACGGACTGGGCGGCAAGGCGGTGGCGCTGTCCCGGCCCTTCGCCGTGACCGACTACCGCAACTCGGCGGTCATCAGCCACGAATACGACGCCGCGGTGGCCGCCGAGGGGCTGCGGTCGGTGCTGGCGGTACCGGTGGTCGTCCGGCGGCGGGTGCGCGGGGTGCTCTACGGGGCGCTGCGGCGGCCGGTGCACCTCGGTGACCGGCCGCTGTCGGCGGCGATGGCGGCGGCCCGGGAGCTCGAGCAGGCGCTGCTGGTGCAGGACGAGGCGGCGCGGCTGCTGTCGGTGGCGCGGCAGCCGACGGCCGCCGACCCGGCGATGTGGGAAGAGGTGCGCGAGGCCCACGGCGAGCTGCGGGCGCTGGCCCAGCGGGTCGAGGATCCGCTGTTGCGGCAGGAGCTGCTGGCGGCGTGCGGCCGGCTCGCGACGGCCTCGCCGGCGGGCCGGGCGGGCGCCGGGGGCGGGGCGGGGCCGGTGCTGTCGCCGCGCGAGGTGGATGTGCTGGCGTGCGTGGCCTCGGGTGCGACCAACGCGTCGGTGGCGGAGCGGCTGGGGCTGCGGCCGGAGACGGTGAAGGGCTATCTCCGGTCCGCGATGCGGAAGCTGGGCGCCCACACCCGCCTCCAGGCGGTGGTCGCGGCGCGGCGGGCGGGGGCGCTGCCGTAGGAGGCCCCGCCCGCGGTCCGCTACTTGTCGGCGGTCAGCCTGCCCGCCGCCCCCCAGCTGTCGGCGGGGACCTCCTGGATCCACACCTGTACGGCCTCGGCGGGGATCTTGTACGCGTCCACGAAGGCGTCGGTGATCTGCTTGACCAGCTCCCGCTTGAGCTCGACGCTGCGCGGGCCCTGCTGGACGGTGACGATCGGCATGGCGGAACTCCCTTGTCAGCGGCGGCCTTCCGGGATTTCCGGGCGGCTCACCGGCGTGGGAACAGTCCATCGCCTGCGGGGCGCGCGACCAAGAAGCGGATCGCGCACACAGCGATCGCTGATCGAGATCGGTCACGGGTGGGCGATCACGGGTCGACGTTCACGGGTGGGTGATCACAGGTGGGCGATCACAGGTGGGCGGTGACACCTGGAGGGGCCCGGCGGGCCGCGGCAGGCGACGGTGAACGGCGCGCTGTTCCCTGAGCGGTGCTCAGCCGTGTGAGCGGCGGTCCCGGTCGGGATCAGGGATCGACGACGAGAGCATCGCTCTCGTTCTGGGCCGCGCAGGCCCGCAGCAGCATCGCGACCCCTTCCGACGGCTCCGCCCGCTGCACCGCCAGGTAGGTGGTCAGCTCCATCCCCGGGTTGCGGAACGGGAGGTAGGCCACCCGCGGAGTGCTCAGCCGGCGGGCGTGCGCGGCGTAGACGACGGTCCAGAGGGCGTCGGCGGGGCCGCCGGCGCCGATGGCCGTCAGGGTGTTGTCCAGGGAGCCGGGCCGCGGACCGGGCACGGGGGTGAAGCCGGCGTGGTGGCAGGCGGTGACGACCAGGTCGACCAGGCGACGGTTGGCACGGCGTTCGGTCAGGACCAGGGGGATGTCCGCCAGGTCGGCCAGCGCGACGGTGCCGGGCGAGGAGGCGAGCGGGTGCCGCGCCGGGACGGCGGCGACCAGCGGGTCCTGCCACAGCGGTACGAAGCTCAGGGCGGCCGAGGCGCCCGCGTCGTTCGCGTCGCCGCGGACGAACGCCGCGTCCAGCTCACCGGCCGCGACCCGCTCCAGGCGCTCACGGGCCGGAGCGGCGACCAGTTCCACGCCGAGCTCCGGGGCGAGCCCGGCGAGGGCATCCAGTACGCGGTCCAGGTGCGACCCCAGGCCCGTGCTCGTCCCCACACGCAGGATGCCCGCCCGGGTGGTGGTCAGGTCGGCGACGACGGCGCGGGCCCGTTCCTCGGCGGCGAGCAGCGCCCGCGCCTCGGGCAGGAACCGCTCACCCGTCGGCGTCAGCCGGACCCGGCGTGCCGACCGATCGAACAGGTCGGTCTGCAACTCCCGCTCCAGCCGCCGGATCTGCTGGCTCACCGCCGACTGCACGATGTGCAGCCGGTCCGCCGCCCGCCCGAAGTGCAGCTCCTGCGCCACCATGACGAAATACCGCACCTGTCTGAGCTCCACGCCCGCCCTCGCTCCCGCCGGTTACCACTCGGTCCCCGCTCGCTTCCCGTCCGCCGCGGCGACTGCCGCCGTCCGGACATCATCCCCCGCCGCCCGCCGGGGCGAGAGGCCCGAAGCGGACGTCGTGCGGGGCGCCCGGGGCCGCCATCCGCAACACCGAGGGCGCCTCGTCCTCGACCGCGGCGCGCTCGGCGCGGGTGAGCTCGGTGAACGGCTCCACCGTCAGCCGGGCCGTGTCACCGGCCTGTTCGATCTGCCACCGGCCGCGGACGGTGCCGTCGAGGAGCAGGGTGCGGTGGGCGACGTTGCCCTGCCAGGTGCGGCGCCGGTGTTCGGGGGTGATGATCCGGGTGCGGTCGGCGTGCGAGAGAACGAGGTTGTCGTATGCGGGGAGGAAGCGGACCGGCGCCTCGGTGCCGGGGTCGGGGCGCGGCGCATCGGGCAGGTCGATGAGCTCGACGCCGTGCTCGTCGCGGAAGGTGCGCAGGCGCGGGCGCAGCGGGTCGACCACCTCGCGCAGCCGGGTCAGGCCGCACCAGGTCTGCATGTCCTTGACGGAGGCCGGCCCGAAGGCCGCGAGGCAGCGCAGCAGCACGGCGGGCAGCGCGGCCCGCGGCTCCGACGCCGCTTCCGACACCGGTTCCGCCTCCGCCTCCGGTTCCGGGGCGCTCTCGCCGAGCCAGGCGTCGAGGGTGGTGTGCGCCGCCGCTCCGCCGCGGCCCCACAGCCCGCGCGGGGTGATCTGCACCAGCGGCAGCAGCTGACGGGCAGCCATGGCCAGCGGCCGGCGGTCGTGTCCGGGCCACTCCTCCCGCAGCCGCTCGCCCAGCTCCTGGAACGTCATCGGGCGTTCCTCGACGAGCCTTCGGGCCACCGCGGCCAGCCGGTGCCGATCGACGCCGGACAGCGCTGCGCCGAAACTGCCCCGCAGCACGCGGTCGTGCACCGGCCGGGTGAGCGGCCGCAGCAGGCGCGCGTCGCGGGCGCTGAGCAGGTGGAGGGTGGAGCGCAGTGCGGAGATCCGTACGGCCCGGCGGTCTTCGAGAAGGCCGGACAGCTCCTGCGGACGGAAGGCGGCGAGGCGCGCGGCGAGCGCGTAGTAGGGCGGGCGCGGCGACTGGGCCTGCAGGCCGAGCAGTCGCTCCACCGCCTCCAGGGCACTCAACCCGCTGCGCTTCAGCAGCAGTTGACGTTCCAGGGTGGCGCGGCCGAGGGCACCGGCGGTGAGGAGGGGAGCGGTGGATCGCTGCGTCATGGGAGCCGAGGGTAGAAGGCACTGCGGACAGCTCCCGTCCGCAAGGGCCCGAGGCGGACCAACGCCTGGGACGGCCGACGGCCGAGGCGGGTCGACGGCCGAGGCCGAGACCCAACGCCGGTCGAGCCGACCGCCCTTGCCGCCGTCGCCCGGAAGGGCGCACGCGGGCGCGGCACCCGGTGGGGTGTGCCGCGCCCGCGCCGTGACGGTCCCGGGATCCACCCGCCGCCAGGACCGGGGGACGAAGGGACCGCCGGTCCTGGGCGGCCGGCTGCCCTCAGGCCACCGACCCGATCCGGCCCACCGGCCGGGCCGCGTCGTGGTGGATGGGCGTATGGGCGCCGGTCAGCGGGTTTCCGGTGCCGCCACGGCGGTTGGCGACGATCTCGGCGGCGATGGAGAGCGCGGTCTCCTCGGGGGTACGGGCCCCGAGGTCCAGGCCGATGGGCGAGCGCAGCCGGTTGAGTTCGAGTTCGGTCAGGCCGACCTCGCGCAGTCGCTGCTGGCGGTCCAGGTGCGTGCGGCGCGACCCCATGGCGCCGACGTAGGCGACCGGCAGCCGGAGCGCCCGCTCCAGCAGCGGGACGTCGAACTTGGCGTCGTGGGTCAGCACACACAGCACCGAACGGGCGTCCAGTTCCTGGGAGTCGAGGTAGCGGTGCGGCCAGTCGACGACGATCTCGTCGGCGTCCGGGAAGCGGGTCCTGGTCGCGAAGACCGGGCGGGCGTCGCAGACGGTGACGTGGTAGTTGAGGAACTTGCCGACCTTGACCAGCGCGGAGGCGAAGTCGATGGCGCCGAAGACGATCATCCGGGGCGCGGGGACGGAGGATTCCACGAGGAGGACGACGGGCCGGCCGCACTGCGAGCCGTCCGCACCGATCTCCAGGGTCGCGGTGCGCCCGGCGTCCAGGAGGGCGCGGGTCTCCTCGGCGGCCGTACGGTCGAGGGCGGGGTGGCCGCCCAGGGTGCCGGTGCGGCTGCCGTCGGGACGCACCAGCAGGGCGCGGCCGACCAGTTCGGCCGGGCCCTGGATGACCCGCGCGACCGCCGCCGACTCCCCTTGGGCGGCGGCGGCCAGCGCGGCGGCGAGCGTCGCGGCAGTGCTGTCCACCGAAGTGCCGGCGGACCCGCTGTCGGCGGCGGGTCCACGGCCGCTCACCCGTACCGGGGTGACGAGGATGTCGATGATTCCGCCGCAGGTCAGACCCACCGCGAAGGCATCCTCATCGCTGTAGCCGAAGCGTTCGAGAACGGGTTCGCCGGTCTTGAGCGCCTCCTGGCACAGCTCGTACACCGCCCCCTCCACGCATCCGCCGGAGACCGACCCGATCGCCGTGCCGTCCGTGTCGACGGCGAGTGCGGCCCCGGGCTGGCGGGGTGCGCTTCCGTTGGTGGCCACCACGGTGGCCACCGCGAAATCGCGTCCCTGCTCGACCCACCGGTGCAGCTCTTCGGCGATGTCCAGCATGTCGGTCTCCTAACGGACGGGGAGAGGGCGGGCGCTTACTTGACGCCCAGCCACTGCTCGATCGGATGCAGCGAGAAGTAGACGAGGAAGATGCCGGTCAGCACCCACATGAAGGGGCCGATCTCGCGCCACTTGCCCTGTGCCGTCTTGATGACGACGTAGGCGATGACGCCGGCTCCGACACCCGCGGTGATGCTGTAGGTGAACGGCATCAGGACCACGGTCAGGAAGACCGGGATGGACACGGAGCGGTCGCTCCAGTCCACATGTGCGGCGGCGCTCATCATCATCGAACCGATGACGACCAGGGCGGCCGAGGCCACCTGGGCCGGCACGAGCTGGGTGAGCGGGGTGAAGAACAGGCAGGCCGCGAAGAACAGGCCGGTGATGACGGACGACAGGCCCGTCCGGGCGCCCTCTCCGACGCCGCTCGCCGACTCGATGAACACGGTCTGCCCGGAGCCGCCGGTGATACCGCCGATCGCGCCACCCGCGCCGTCCACGAACAGCGCCTTGGACAGGCCCGGCATCCGGCCCTTCTCGTCGGCCAGCTGGGCCTCCGTGCCGACGCCGATGATGGTGGCCATGGCGTCGAAGAAGCCGGCCAGCACCAGGGTGAAGACGATCATGCCGACGCTGAGCGCGCCTATCTGGCCCCAGCCACCGAACTCGACATGGCCGAAGAGTCCGAAGTCGGGCATCGAGACGGCGCTGCCGTGCAGCTCGGGCGACGCCCCGCCCCAGTCCTTGTCCGTGAGTCCGCCGAGCTTGGTGGCGGCGATGGACAGGACGGAGCCGGCGACGATGCCGATGAGGATGGCACCGGGGACCTTGCGGGCCTGCAGCGCGAAGATCAGCAGCAGCGTGACGCAGAAGAACAGGACGGGCCAGCCGGCCAGTTCACCGGTAGGGCCGAGAGTGACCGGGCCCCCCTGACCCTTGCCCACGAAGCCGGCCTTCACCAGTCCGAGCAGGGCGACGAACATGCCGATGCCCATGGTGATCGCGTGCTTGAGGGCCAGCGGGATGGCGTTCATGATCATCTCGCGGAGGCCGGTGACCACCAGGAGCATGATGACGACGCCGTACATCACACACATGCCCATGGCCTGCGGCCACGTCATGTTCGGGACCACCTGGGTGGTCAGGGCCGCCGAGACGTTGAGCCCGGCCGCCAGGGCCAGCGGCACCTTGCCGATGAAGCCCATCAACAGTGTGCAGACGGCCGCGCCGAAGGCGGTGGCGGTGACCACGCCCGCGTGCGCGAGGGTGTTCTTCTCGACGTCCGGTGTCGACAGGATCAGCGGGTTGAGCAGGAGGATGTAGCACATCGCCATGAAGGTGGTGATGCCGCCGCGCAGCTCTCGCGCGACCGTCGAGCCTCGGTCCGATATGTGGAAGTAGCGGTCGAGCCAAGAGCGGCCGGCGGGCTGGCGCGAGCCGGTGCCCGCGTCTTCCGCCACCGTCTTCGGCTCAGTGGACTGCTGGGTCATGGTGCCTGACTCCCAAGGTTCACAGGGGCCCTCGCAACAGGTGCGAGATTTGGGACAACTTCGGCTGCACGACCCGGGGGACGGCCCGAGACGAACGCTGTGGGTACTGGCCGGCGGGGAGGCCGGGACAGCGACTGCGTGATGCGGGTGGTACGGGATCCGGACGGTGCGCGGAGGAGGACGGACAGGGACACCCCTTGGTCGCGCACCGCCCGGAACCGGGGTCCGGGGGTGGCCCCCGGACGGATCAGGTGCCGGTGAGGTGCTCGGGGCGCACCGGCGTCTTGTTGAGCTCCAGCCCCGTCGCGTTCCGGATCGCCGCGAGGACGGCCGGGGTGGATGACAGGGTGGGGGCCTCGCCGATGCCGCGCAGCCCGTACGGGGCCGCGTCGTCGGCGAGTTCGAGCACATCGACCGGGATGGTCGGGGTGTCGAGGATCGTGGGGATGAGGTAGTCCGTGAAGGAGGGGTTGCGCACCTTCGCGGTCTTGGGGTCGACGATGATCTCTTCCATGACCGCCACACCCAGGCCCTGGGTGGTGCCGCCCTGGATCTGGCCGACGACGGACAGCGGGTTGAGGGCCTTGCCGACGTCCTGGGCGCAGGCCAGCTCGATCACCTTGACCAGGCCGAGCGCGGTGTCCACCTCCACGACCGCGCGGTGGGCCGCGAACGAGTACTGGACGTGGCCGTTGCCCTGGCCGGTGTGCAGGTCGAACGCCTCGGTGGGCCGGTGCCGGAACTCAAGCTCCAGGTCGACGGCCTCGCCCTCCAGGACGTCCGCGAGGGTCGCGAGGACCTCGCCGCCGTCGGTGACGACCTTGCCGCCCTCCAGCAGGAGTTCGGCGGTGGCCCACGCCGGGTGGTAGGTGCCGAACTTGCGGCGGCCGATCTCCAGGACCTTCTCGCGCACCGCCTCGCAGGTGTTCTTCACCGCGCCGCCGGTCATGTACGTCTGCCGGGAGGCCGAGGTGGAGCCGGCCGAGCCGACCTGGGTGTCGGCCGGGTGGATGGTGACCTGCTCGACGCCCAACTCGGTGCGGGCGATCTGCGCGTGGACGGTGATACCGCCCTGGCCGACCTCCGCCATCGCGGTGTGCACGGTCGCGACCGCCTCGCCGGCGACGACCTCCATGCGCACCCGCGCGGTGGAGTAGTCGTCGAAGCCCTCGGAGAAGCCGACGTTCTTGATGCCGACGGCGTAGCCGATGCCGCGGACCACGTCCTCACCGTGCGTGGTGTTGGACAGGCCGCCGGGCAGCGCGCGGACGTCCGCTTCCTCGCCCGCCGCCAGCCACTGCTGCTCCGGGGGGAGCGGCATCGCCTTGATGCGGCGCAGCAGCTCGGCGACCGGGGCCGGCGAGTCCACGGGCTGGCCGGTCGGCAGCAGCGTGCCCTGTTCCATGGCGTTGAGCTGCCGGAACTCCACCGGGTCGAGGTCCAGCTTCGCCGCGAGCTTGTCCATCTGCGCCTCGTAGGCGAAGCACGCCTGGACCGCACCGAAACCGCGCATCGCGCCGCACGGAGGGTTGTTGGAGTAGAGCGCGATCGCCTCGACGTCGACGTCCTCGACGACGTACGGGCCGACCGAGAGGGAGGAGGCGTTGCCGACGACGGCCGGGGAGGCGGACGCGTAGGCGCCGCCGTCCAGCACGATGCGGCACTTCATGTGCGTGAGCTTGCCGTCCTTGGTGGCGCCGTGCTCGTACCAGAGCTTGGCCGGGTGCCGGTGGACGTGCCCGAAGAAGGACTCGAACCGGTTGTAGACGATCTTGACGGGCTTCCCGGTGCGCAGCGCCAGGAGGCAGGCGTGGATCTGCATCGACAGGTCCTCGCGGCCGCCGAAGGCGCCGCCGACGCCGGAGAGCGTCATCCGGACCTTCTCCTCGGGCAGGCCGAGGACCGGCGCGATCTGGCGCAGGTCGGAGTGCAGCCACTGGGTGGCGACGTACAGGTCGACGCCGCCGTCCTCGCCGGGCACCGCGAGGCCGGACTCCGGGCCGAGGAACGCCTGGTCCTGCATGCCGAAGACGTACTCGCCGGAGACGATGACATCGGCCTTCTTGGCGGCCTCGTCGGCGTTGCCGCGGACGATCGGCTGGCGGTGGACGATGTTGGGGTGCGGTACGTGACCGGCGTGGTGGTCGTCGCGGCCCTCGTGGATCAGGGGCGCGTCCGCGGCGGTGGCGGAGGCCTCGTCGGTGACGATCGGCAGCTCGGCGTACTCGATCTTGATCTTGGCGGCGGCGCGGCGCGCCGTCTCCGGGTGGTCGGCGGCGACCAGCGCGACCGGCTCGCCGTGGTGGCGCACCTTGCCGTGCGCGAGAACCGGCGTGTCCTGGATCTCCAGGCCGTAGTTCTTCACCTCGGTGGGCAGGTCGTCGTAGGTGAGGACGGAGTAGACACCGGAGGTCGCGAGCGCCTCGGAGATGTCGATGGAGACGATCTCGGCGTGCGCCACGGTCGAGCGGAGGGTGAACCCCCACAGCATGTCCTCGTGCCACATGTCCGAGGAGTAGGCGAACTCGCCGGTCACCTTGAGGGTGCCGTCGGGCCGCAGCGTGGACTCACCGATGCCGGCCTTGGTCTTGCCGCCCTGGGTGAGGTCGGTGGGTGTGCGGGTGACACCAGCCATGGCGATCAGGCCCCCTGTCCGGCGGTCCGGGATTCGTCGCGGGCGGCCGCCAGCCGTACCGCGTCGAGGATCTTCTCGTAGCCCGTGCAGCGGCACAGGTTGCCCGACAGCGCCTCACGGATGTCGGCGTCCGACGGTGAGTCGTTGTGCTCCAGCAGTTCGTCGGCGGCGACCAGCAGGCCCGGCGTGCAGAATCCGCACTGGACCGCGCCCGCGTCGATGAACGCCTGCTGGATCGGGGAGAGTTCGGTGGTCCCGCCGGTCTGCGAGTCGGCCGGCTTGGCGGCCCACCTCTTCGCGTCGTCCAGGCCCGTGCCGCAGGCGCCGGAGGCACAGCCGCCGTGCTCGGCGCGCTGCTTGGCGAAGTCCGCCAGGCCCTCGACGGTCACGACCTCGCGGCCCTCGACCTGACCGGCGGCGACGAGACAGGAACAGACCGGCACGCCGTCCAGGCGGACCGTGCAGGAGCCGCACTCGCCCTGCTCACAGGCGTTCTTGGAACCCGGCAGGCCCATCCGCTCCCGGAGGACGTACAGCAGGCTCTCGCCTTCCCAGACGTCGTCGGCCTCCTGCTGACGGCCGTTGACGGTGAAGTTCACGCGCACTGTGCGCCTCCCTTGGTGCCTTGGGCGTTTCCGCGGTAGGACTCCCAGGTCCAGCCGAGGGTGCGGCGCGCCATGATTCCCACCGCGTGCCGGCGGTACTTGGCGCTTCCGCGCACATCGTCGATCGGATTGCAGGCGCCGCTGGCGAGCTGCGCGAACTGCTTGGCCACGGACGGCGGGATGGTCGCTCCGGACTCCCAGAAGCCGCCCTCCTCCAGCGCCGCGGCGAGGAAGTCCTCGGCCTCCTTGGCGCGGACGGGGGTGGGCGCGGCCGAGCCGATGCCGGTGCGGACCGTACGGGTCTCGGGGTGCAGCGCGATGCCGAACGCGCAGACCGCGATGACCATGGCGTTGCGGGTGCCGACCTTGGAGAACTGCTGCGGGCCGTCGGCCTTGGGCAGATGCACCGAGCGGATCAGCTCGTCGGGCTCCATGGCGTTGCGCTTGACGCCGGTGTAGAAGTCGTCGATGGGGATCATGCGGCGGCCGCGGACGGACTCGACCTCGACCTCGCAGTCGGCGGCGAGCAGCGCGGGGTGCGCGTCACCGGCCGGGGAGGCGGTGCCGAGGTTGCCGCCGACACCGCCCCGGTTGCGGATCTGCGGGGAGGCCACCGTGTGCGAGGCCAGGGCCAGACCCGGGAGTTCGGTCCGGAGGTTTTCCATGATCTTCGTGTAGGGAACGGAGGCGCCCAGGCGTACGGTCTTCTCTCCGACCTCCCACTCGCTCAGGTCACCGATACGGTTCAGGTCGAGCAGGTACTCGGGGCGGCGGTGGTCGAAATTGATCTCAACCATCACGTCCGTGCCGCCCGCGATGGGCACAGCGGTGGGGTGCTCGGCCTTAGCGGCGAGCGCCTCCTCCCAGCTGGCGGGGCGAAGGAAGTCCATGGGTGGCCTCTTCTACGAAATCGGGTCGTTCGGTGCTCATGGTGAGGACCTTCGGCCCTCTGCGCCACGGAGCTTGTTCACGTCTTGTTAACGGGGATGGGCCAAGTGAACGCGCCTTGGACCCGCCCGGTGCAGTCACCGAAACCATGAAGCGGTTGGCTGGCCAAGCCACCCGTCTTGTAGATTCGAACGAAAGACGAGGCTCTGAAACCTCGCGGCATTCCACCGGCCACACAAGACAGCAAAGAACGGCGGGCGAGGTCATGCGGCTCCGCGCACTCCTGGACACCGACACTCTGGGCCTACGGCTACTCGGAGGCGAGGACGAGCTGGACCGGACGGTACGGGGCGTGATGACCACCGATCTCCGCGACCCCAGCCGCTACCTCTCCGGCGGCGAGCTGGTCCTGACCGGCCTGGCCTGGCGCCGGGAGCAGGCGGACTCCGAGCGGTTCGTACGGATCCTGGCCTCCGCCGGGGTCGCCGGGCTCGCGGCCGGCGAGGCGGAGCTCGGCGCCGTCCCCGACGATCTCGTACAGGCCTGCCGGCGGCACCGGCTGCCGCTGTTCTCGGTGGTCGAGAGCGTGTCGTTCGCGTCCATCACCGAGTACGTCGTACGGCAGGTCTCCAGCGAGCGGGCCGGCGATCTGGCCGCCGTGGTGGACCGCCACCGGCGTCTGATGACCTCCGGCCCCACGGGCGGCGGCCCCGAGGTGGTCCTGGACCTGCTGGGCTCGGACCTGGACCTGCGGGCCTGGGTGCTGTCCCCCACCGGCCGCCAGATCGCCGGCTCGTCGCTGGCGGACTCCGGCCCCGAGCTGCCCGCCGAGCTCGGCGCCCGGCTCGCCGGCGAGCATCTGGCAGCCTCCCGCAGCGGGCGCCGCGGCCCGCACCGCATCGCCCTCGGCGGCGCCACCTACTCGCTGTTCCCGATCCGTACGGACGGCCGCGACCTGCGCGAGACGGTGCTCTCGGACTGGTTGCTGGCCGTCGAGGCGGACGCCGGAGACTGGTCGGAGGAGCGCCTGGACCTGCTCAACGGCGTCACCCAGCTGATCGCCGTGGAGCGCGACCGGCGTGACGCGGCCCGCACCGTGCGCCGCCGCCTCGCCCAGGAGGTGCTGGAGCTCGTCCAGACCGGCGCTCCGCCCGCCGAGATCGCGGCCAGGCTGCGGGTGGCCGCCCCGGTGCTGCTGCCGGGCCTGGGGACCGCGCCGCACTGGCAGATCGTGGTGGCCCGGGTCGAGTGGGAGAACGGCGAGGTCCCCGGCGGCCCGGTGGCCCAGACGCTGCTGGAGGAGGTGCTGGTCGACCCGGGCACGTTCGGGCCCGAGCCCTCCGACCGGATCGCCGTGGCGCACACCGGTGACGAGGCGGTGGCGCTGGTGCCGCTGCCCGCCGCCGCCGACGAGCCCGGGGACGACACCGTCCACGGTCTGCATGCCGACGCCCTGCTCACCGTCGTCCAGGAGCCACTCGGCCGCGGACTCGCCGAGGACGGCCGGCTGACGCTCGGCGTCAGCGCCTCCGTGCATTCCGCCGAGGGCCTGCGCGGCGCCCTGGAGGAGGCCCGCCACGCCCGCCGGGTGGCCGCCGCTCGGCCCGGCCGCGTCTGCGCCGCCGGACACGAGGAGCTGGCCTCGCACGTCCTGCTGCTGCCGTTCGTCCCCGACGACGTGCGCCGCGCCTTCACCGCCCGCCTCCTGGACCCGCTGCGCGACTACGACCGCCGGCACCGCGCGGAGCTGATTCCGACCCTGGAGGCGTTCTTGGACTCCGACGGGTCCTGGACCCGGTGCGCCACCCGCCTGCATCTGCACGTGAACACCCTCCGCTACCGGGTCGGCCGGATCGAGCAGCTCACCGGCCGCGACCTGTCCCGGCTGGAGGACAAGCTCGACTTCTTCCTGGCCCTGCGGATGAGCTGAGCTGCCGCACCGACCTGCGGATCCCGTCGCCCGGCGACGGGGTCCGCTCTCTTGTGCCCCGGCCCGGACGCCTCGGCACCCCTTCGGGTGATCGTGCGGCGGTAGCCCGTTCGGGGTACCCCGAACGGGCGGCATGCCCTCAACGGCGTTCCGCCGCCGGGGGCCGTGACAACGCCACGGCGGAGCCGATCAGGGCCTCCACCCGGCGCCGGGCCGCCCTCCCGGCGATTGTGAAATCATTCACCCGTCCTCTTGGCCGCACGACGGAATTCGTGCTGAGATTCGCCCACTGCATCCAGTTTCCAGCTCAACGGCGTGCTCGGGGAGGGCAATGTGGCGGATACCGCCATGTCAGGATCCGCGGATTCAGCGGATTCCGTCAGGTCCGTGGGACCGGTACCGGAAACCTCATCGGCAGCGGCCGGGGCACCGGTGGTGCCGGCGGCCAGAACGGGCGCGGAGGACGATCCGCTCGACCGCGCCGTGTGGCGGCTGCGCTCCCGCGGCTGCTGGGACGACGCGGCCGCGCTGCTGGAGGCGCGGGCCCTGGACCACGCCCCCACCGCGCTGCGCCGCGCGGCGCTCCTCGTGGAGGGCTGCATGTTCACCGCAACGGGGTGGGCAGCGGCGGAGGACGCGCTGCGCAGCGCCGAGGCGCTGGCGTCGGATGACGACGAGCGCGGCGGTGCGGCCTGCGAACGCGGCCACCTCGCCTACGCCGCAACGGTGTTGGGGGTTCGCGACCGGGCCGACGAGGCGCGTTCGGCGTTGGGCCGGGCCGCCGCGCTGCTGGCCCCGACCGCGGCCGGCCGGCCGCTGCTGGACTTCCGCCGGGGGCTGATGGCCGAGCATGTCGCCGACAGTCCGGACGCGGCACGGGCGGCCTATCGCCGCGCACACGCCGGCGCCACCGCCCGGGGCGAAACCCTGCTGCTCTCCTTCACCTGGCGCCACCTGGCCGGACTCGCCCTGCGCGACGGCGAGTTGGCCGAGGCCCGGCACGGTTTCGGCGAGTCGCTGCGGATCCGGGAGGAGTTGGGCTTCCTGGTCGGTACGGCGCCCGCGCTGGCCGCGTTGGCCGACGCCGCGCCGGAGGAGGAGGCGCCCCGGCTGCGCGCCGAGGCCGCCCGGCTGCTCCGCCTCATGGGCGGCGTGCCGACGTGGCTCGCGGAGCAGCTCGCGCCCCGTCCGGCCGCCACCTAGAGGAGCGGGCCCGAGGTCCCGCCTGCCCCCGCTCCGGGCGGCCGACGGGACTTCGGGCTCCCCCACCACGACGCCGGGTGCCGCCCGGCTCCGGAGCCGGGCGGCACCCGGCGTCGTGGGCAGGAACACCCGCCCCGTCAACCCCCCGTCGTCAGCCATGCCGCCCGCCGTGCCGATTGGCTGAAACTGAGCGGTCACCGCGGTGGATCGGCCGGGGTGTGGTGGCTGGCACTGCGTGCGGGGCGCGGACACCGGTGCCGGGCCCCGGCCCCATGCGCCCCGAGAATGGCCGCAAGTCGCACTGCGACGGGGCGGCCGGGCCTGAATGCTGTTCCGGGACCAGCTCCCTTTGGCAGAACCTTTCAGGAGGCCGAACGTGGCAGCAGGAACGACCAACACCGCCTCAACCGACTGGGGCAAGGCGGATTTCGAGGCGATCTACAACTGCCCGGATCCGCGTGGGTACTTCACCACACTGCAACCCCTGGAGTACCAAATACCGCACCACGGCCAGGCGGCGTTCCGCGCCGTGACCGAAGTCCTCCAACGGCGGCGCAGCGACCGCCCGCCGCTGAACGTCGTCGACCTGTGCTGCTCATACGGCGTCAACGCCGCGCTGCTCAACCACCGGCTGTCCCTCACCGACCTCTACGCCCGCTACACCGGGCAGGGCCAGGGCGCCGCCGCGACGCCCCGGCTCGCCGAGGAGGACCGGACGTTCTTCGCCACCCGGCGCCGCCCCGAAGCGGCGCGGGTGATCGGCCTGGACGCGGCGGAACACGCGGTCGGCTACGCCCAGTCGGTCGGCCTGCTCGACCGCGGCTTCCCCGAGAACCTCGAACTGGCCGACCCGAGCCCGCAGTTGCGGGAGGCGCTCGCCGGCACCGACCTGATCACCGTCACCGGCGGCGTCGGCTACATCTCCGAGCGCACCTTCGGCCGTCTCCTCGACTGCGTCACCACGCCGCCCTGGGTGGCGGCGTTCGTGCTGCGTACGGTGTCCTACGAGCCGGTCTCCGCGCTCCTGGCCGGGGCCGGGCTGGTGACCGAGAAGCTCACCACCCGGACCTTCCACCAGCGCCGGTTCGCCGACGGCAACGAGCGGCGGGCGGCATTCGCCGCGCTGGCCGCCCGTGGACTGTCCACCGCCGGCAAGGAGGCCGACGGCTTCTACCACGCCGACCTGTATCTCTCCCGGCCCGCAGCCGACGCCGCGGCGCTGCCGCTGGCGGAGCTGCTGCCCGGCTGAGGCGCCTCAGTGCGGGTGCCGCGCGGCCGAGAGGTGCTCACGGGCGATGCGCTCGGCCACGGCATGCTCCCCGGCGATCAGCGCGTCCAGCAGCGCCGTGTGCTCGGAGGCGTCCGCCAGCAGCTCGGCGGTGCGCAGCCGTGAACCGACGCCCGGCCACTGGGTGCCGCGCAGCAGGTCGTCGGCGGTCCGGGTCAGCCGGCGGTTTCCGGTGAGGGAGATCAACGCGTGGTGGAAGGCGCGGTCCGCCTCGGCGTAACCGGCCCGGTCGCCGTGTGCGGCGGCGCTCACCCCCGCGTCGGCGAGCGGACGCAGCTCCTCCCAGCGCTCCGGCGGCAGCGCTCCGGCCAGCCGGAGGATCGCGGGGACCTCCAGCATGGCGCGCACCTCGGCCAGCTCGGCCAGGTCGCGGGAGCTGCGTTCGCAGACCCGGAAGCCGCGGTTGGGCACCACCTCCACGGCGCCCTCGGCCGCGAGCTGCTGCATGGCCTCGCGGACCGGGGTCGCGGAGACGCCGTAGCGCTCGGCGAGGGCGGGTGCGGAGTACACCTCGCCCTGTGCCAGCGCGCCGCCGGCCAGCGCCTCGCGCAGCGCGGTCAGCACCTGGCCGCGGACGGAGTGCCGCTGCGGGCGGACCGGCTGCCGCGGCACGGTCGGCGGCGGCACGGCGGAACCGGCGCGCGCGGGCGTACGCGTGCGTGCGTGCGGCTCCTGTTCCGCTGTGCCCTGCTCCATGACGCTTCCTCCTGACGTTTCCAGCACCATAGGCGCCCGCGGCGCCGGTTCCCACCTCAGCGGGACAGGGTAGAGACCTTCGGTAAGGTAAGGCTTACCTGTTGACGATCGTGATTCGGTGGTCTCCCGCATGACTTCTGCCCCCGCCGCCCCACCGCTCGGCGCACCCGCCAACAGGCCGGTCACCGCCGCGTACACCCGGCTTTCCGAGGTGTTCCCCGGACTGCGGGTGTCCGAGTGGGAAACGGCCCCGCCGAGCGGCGACGGCTGGGTGGGAGCCGCCGGCCTCGCGGCCGGCGGTGAGACGCTGGACACGTTCCTCGCCTGGGACGACGCACAGATCCGGCGGGACCACGACCGGCGCGCCCGGCCCGACGTCGTCGCCTCCTTCGCCCTGCACCGCTACGCCTGGCCCGCCTGCCTGCTGATCACCATCCCCTGGTTCCTGCACCGCCGGGTGCCGCGGCTGCCCGTGGCGGACGTCGCCTTCCAGCGGGAGCTGGGCCGAATGGCGGTGCGGGTCCGCTCGTTCGCGTGCCTTCCGGGCGACCCGGCCGCGGCCCTGCCCGGAGCCCGGGTCGTCCCGGACGAGGAGGCACTGCGCGCCGAGGTGCGGCAGGCGGTGGCCGAGCACCTGGAGCCCGTCCTGCACGGCTTCCGCGGGCGGATGCGGCGCGGCCCGCGGGCACTGTGGGGCATGGTGTCCGACGAGGTCGTCGAGGGCCTCTGGTACCTCGGGCATCTGCTGGGCGAGGAGCCGCGCGCGATGGCCGAGCTCGGGCGGCTGCTGCCGGGGGCCACCGCCCCGTATGTCGGCAGCGCGGCGTTCCGCACCCTGACCGCTCCGGACGGCCAGGCGCTGCCCACCCGCGACCGGGCCAGCTGCTGCATGTTCTACACCCTGCGCCCCGAGGACACCTGCATCACCTGCCCCCGCACCTGCGACGCGGACCGCATCACCCGCCTCACCGCAACCCTCTGACCCGCACACCGACCGCACGGACCGGACAACCGCCCCCCGACTCGCCGTCACGTCCGGGGAGTTCGAGAGCACAACCCGTGGATCACGGCATGGGCACCCACCCGGCGTGGACCGGCCGGCGGTGATCGTTGCTGGGCTCGAACGCCGGTTTCGTCACCGGCGTACCAGGCATCGGGGAGCGATGGGTGGGTGGGTGTCGTGGAGAAGCCGTTCCTGATGTCGGTCGAGGATGTCTTCCCTCTCCACCCGGGCAGGCCGGTCATGCCGACGGGACGGATCGAACGTGGGCGGGTGCGCCGAGGCGACGAGGTGGAACTCATCGGCTTCGGCAGCAACCTGGTCGCTCGCGTCACTGGCATCGACGTGAACAGGCTGCCCGTCGAGGAGGCGAGGGCGAGCATGAACGTGGGCCTGCTGCTGCGGGGTACGGATGTGGGAGCGGCCGAGCGGGGGCAGGTGCTCGCGACAGCGGGTTCGATCGAGGCGCACGGCGTCTTCACGGCAGACATCACGGTGCTGCCGGAGGACCAGGGCGGCGCCGAAGTGCTCACCGGTGAGCGTCTTCACTTCTCCCTCCGCGCTGCCGCCGTGTGGGGTGCCGTGGCGTTGGCCCAGGGCACCGACGCGCTTCGGCCGCTTCACCGGGCAGCGGTGACGGTCACTCTGGAACGGCCCGTCGCCCTGGAAGAGGGCCAGTCCTTCCCCTTCCGTCACCACGGTCGCGCCGCCGGCACCGGGACCGTGAGCCGACTCCCGCGCTGAGCCCCCGCATGTGCCCGCACCACCACCCGAGAACTCGCCCTCATCCAAGGGTTCCTGACGATCTCCGTACGCCCCTCACCCGTGCGAGAGACGCCTCACCCGACCTCCCTCGGAACGAGGCTCCGCGGAACTGCCGTCCGAACGACGGTGCCGTGTCTTCCGGACGACCAACGGCGTCGCTCGCCATGCCTCACCCTTGGCCAAGTCTGCTCGCAGCGTGACGAGATCGCCTTTAGACTCGACGATCACCGTGCCGGCTCACAGTTCAAAGGAGATGGAATGAGACAGCCTCCGTTCGCTTCCCTGTCCACCGCGCTTGCGGCGCTCGGAACGGCGCTGGGCTTCCTCGCGGTCCAGTTGCGCACAGACGGCTACGAGCAGTACGTCGAGTCCGTGGCCACTGCCAGCGTCGTGATGTTGACCACCGCGTCCCTGACGGTCGTGTCGTGGGTCCGCTACCGACAGATGTCATCGGACTGAGTCACACCGCACGCAACGGGCGCCGGGGCACCGACCCCGGCGCCCGTTTGCGCGCGATGACCGCGATCGTCGGACGTGGGAGCGGAACACGCAGCGCGCCGCCGTCACTTGCGGAGACGACCTGATGACGACATGGCGTCCGGCGCAACGCCGACACTCAACGCCACCGACCGTGGCCGCAGTCGAGGACGCCGACGCTGTCGCACCCTCATGCCGCACCCCCACCGGCCTTTCCTGTCGGCGCCTCTCAGCGAGCCGCCGGAAGAATGACCCCCACGGCATTTCGCCTGCCACCAGAGCGCGACGCGACGCGCACCCAACGGGGTGGGGAAGGGCGCTGCGGGTGATCGGCGACCGCGTCCATGCGGTCCACGTGCCGTGTCACGGGCGGATGGTGTCAGATTTTTTCACGCCCGCCCCGGGGCACGTCATCCATCCGCGGCGTCCTCGACCTCCCAGCGCAGCAGGTCGCCCGGCTGGCACTTGAGCACCTCGCAGAGCGCGGCGAGCGTCGCGAAGCGCACGGCCTTGGCGCGGCCGTTCTTGAGTACCGCCAGGTTGGCGGGAGTGATCCCCACGCGGTCCGCGAGCTCGCCCACGGACATCTTCCGTCTGGCCAGCATCACGTCGATGTCGACGGCGATCGGCATCAGATCACCTCGTCCAACTCGGCCTGCATCTGCGCCGCTTCGACGTCGCGCGCGACGGCCTGGGCGAGCAGCATCCGCAGCACGAGCACGATGAGCGCGACCCCCAGGATGGCCAGGCCGATCCCGCCCATGATGACGGTGACGCCCGGGTCGGCCCGCTGGCCCGGCGCATTGATGATCGTGACGGCGAACCATACGAGAGCAGCCGCCACGATCGCGCCGATCATGACGTCCACGTGCCGGAAGGCGGCGTGGGAGAACACGGTTCCGCGTCGCACCATCGTCACCAGCCGCCATACGCAGACCAGGGCGACCTGGGCCGACACCATGCCCAGGATCGTGATCACGCGCAGCGGGGTCAGCGGGAGCGACCCGTCCTCCGGGTCGCTCCCGCTGGCCAACGCCCACACCATCCCTGCCTGTACGCACACAGTGCCGGACAGCACCACCACGAGCACGGCGCGCAGCGCACCCACTGTCAGCTTTCCCACGGTCCACCCTTCCATCGAGTCACGATGGGAATCTATCGAAATTCGATAGATTCAGCAAGGGCTGATCGAGCCCGCCAACGGGCCTGAGGGGCCCATGCCGCCAGCGTGGCGGTCAAGGTCTCGTCGTCACGTGGTGAAGACGAGGCTGACGTTGTGTCCGCCGAACCCGAACGAGTTGGCCAGCGCGGCAGACCATCGACCGGTACGCCGCTCACCGCGCACCACATCCAGCTCCACGCGCGGGTCGAGTGCGTCGAGGTTGCGCGTGGCCGGCACCGTGCCGTCCTTGAGCGCGAACAGAGCGGCCATGGCGCCAACCGTTCCGGACGCGCCCATCATGTGACCTGTCATCGACTTCGTCACCGTCACCGCGGCGTGGCCGCCGATCACCCGGCCGATCGCCTCGGCCTCCGCCAGGTCACCGGACTCCGTCGAGGTGGCGTGGGCGTGCACGATCCCGATGTCCGCCGGCGCCAGGCCGGCGTCGCGCAGCGCCAGTTCCATGGCGAACGCCTGGCCTTCCGCGTCGGAGGCCGTGATGTGGTTCGCGCTCGAACTCACGGCACTGCCGGCCGGCGCGCCGTAGGCACGTGCTCCACGGGCCCGGCCGAACTCGGCGCGTTCGAGCACCATCACCCCCGCGCCCTCGCCCATGACGAACCCGGACCGCCCGACGTCGAACGGGCGGGACACGGTCTCCGGGTCCACGGACCGCGTCGACAGGGCCTTCATCTGGGCGAATGCCGCGATGGTGAAGGGGTGCAGGCATGCCTCCACCCCACCTGCGACGACCACGTCCGCCCGCCCGCTGCGGAACAGATCCTGCCCCAGGGCGAGGGCCTCCACCCCGGACGCACAGGCACTCACCGGAGTCCTGGCGCCTCCCTTCGCGCCCAGGTCCATGCTCACCCAAGCAGCCGGCCCGTTGGGCATCAGCATGGGGACCGCGAACGGCGACAGCCGGCGAATGCCGGCGCGTTCGAAGACGTCGTCCTGCCCCAGCGTGCTGAGGACACCACCGGTCCCCGTACCGATGACGACGGCGCATCGTTCCGGTTCGACCTGCGGAGCGCCGGCGTCCTGCCAGGCTTCGCGCGCACTGAGGACGGCGACCTGCTCACCGCGGTCCAGCTTCCTGGCCTCGGCCCTCGGAGCAGGGAGGCAGGGTCCACCGCGAGCCCGGCGGCAACGTGCACGGGCAGGTCCGCGGCCCACTCCTCCTCCAGGAAACGCACCCCCGACTGACCGTCCAGGAGCCCCGACCACGACGACGGCGCATCGGCTCCCAGCGTCGTCATCGCACCGACGCCCGTCACCAGCACACGACCGTTACGGGTCACACGAGCCTCCTTGCATTGTGTGGATGCTACATAGAGCCTGACTTGCCCTCATGGGGATCATTCCAGCACCCAGAAGGGAAATCAGAGGAGGAGCCGACCGATTCGAAAGCGAGAGATTGTCCTCTTCCAACAATTGAGTAGATGTCCACCGCCATCCCCTGACCGCTCGTCGAAAGGCAGCACCACGACCCCGGTCCGCACTGCGCAAACCCGCCAAGGCTCCGCTCGGCCGAGAGCTGCTACGGCGCAGCGAAGCCGAGGCGGAACAGACGAGGAGCTCGGTCTGCTGCGACGGGCAGACACGGGCGACGTTCCGCAGCCGCTGGTAGGGCAGGTACTTGCGGTCGTCGCCGAAGCCGCCGAAGCCGCGGTAGCGGGGTAGCGGGGTAGCGGGGTAGCGGGGTAGCGGGGTACTTGATGATGCCCCGTCAGGTGCGTCAGCAGCATGAGGTCGGATCAGGGCTGCTGAAGACGCCCGGAGGTGGTCACGGAGGGGACGCTCGGCCACTCTCCACGAGACCGTCCCGCGGCGCGGTGGGCAGACACGAAACGATGCTCGGCCTCGCATCCCGCCCCCAACGCCACCCATTGGGGCGATCTTGATCGAACTCAATTACCGCCCACGGAACGACAGTTCGACATCAAGGTCGCTTCCTCGCACCCCTTGGCGTCGTCTTGTTCCGAATGCCTCGGTTACGGGAGCGGCTTCCGTCAGGATGTCGCGCGAAACCGCGTACGCCGAGGCAAGGAATCCCGGAATGAGAATGACCGACATACCGCTGGGCTGGCTGATTCCGGCGGCTCTGCTGCTCGGGGGCATCACAGCGGCCGTGACACTGGTCCTGCGTGGCAAACGCGTGGCCGGCGGGGCGGCCGACGACTCGTGGGAACGGAGTGAGGAGCGCCGCCGCCGCAAGGAGGCGCTGTTCGCCTCGGCGTCGTATCTGCTGCTGTTCTGCTGTGCGGCGGTCGCGGCCGCACTGTCCTTCCACGGTCTGGTCGGCTTCGGGGTCCAGAATCTCAGCCTCTCGGGGGGCTGGGAGTATCTGGTGCCCTTCGGGCTGGACGGTGCCGCGATGTTCTGCTCGGTACTGGCGGTGCGCGAGGCCAGCCACGGCGACGCGGCGCTCGGCTCCCGGATGCTGGTGTGGACGTTCGCGGGTGCGGCGGCCTGGTTCAACTGGGTGCACGCACCGCGCGGCCTGGACCACGCGGGCGCGCCGCAGTTCTTCGCCGGGATGTCGCTGTCGGCGGCCGTCCTCTTCGACCGGGCGCTGAAGCAGACCCGCCGGGCGGCGCTGCGCGAACAGGGTCTGGTGCCCCGTCCGCTGCCGCAGATCCGTATCGTCCGCTGGCTGCGGGCGCCCCGTGAGACCTTCGCGGCGTGGTCGCTGATGCTGCTCGAGGGTGTCCGGTCGCTGGACGAGGCGGTCGAGGAGGTCCGGGAGGACCGCCGGGCGAAGGAACAGCGCCGCCGGAACCGCCGCGATCAGGGCAGGCTCGACCGGGCCCGGATCAAGGCCATCAACCGGCAGCACCGCTCGTGGGGCATCGGCCGGGGAGGCGGCCGGCTGACCGTCACCCAGGCCACCGCGGCGCCCGCGGATGTGGCCGACCGGGACTCCGCCATACCCGGCGAGACACCGGAGCCGCTGCCCTCATCCGATGTGCCGGTGCGCTCCCGCCCAGCTCTCAAGGCCGTGACCGGCGCTGATCCCGGCGCATCTGCCGAACCCGGGCGGACCGTGGACCTGACCGCCGAGGACGACACCCAGTCGCTTCCGCGGCTGGACTCGCTGGAGGAGAAACTCGCCGCGATCGAGCAGCGCTTCGCCTGACCGGCGGCGGACCACGCCGGCCCACACCCCCGATGCCGGCTCAGGCCGGTCCGCCGCCCAGCTCGAACCACACGCTCTTGCCGACCCCGTGGGAGCGTATGCCCCATGCGTCCGCCAGCGAGCGGACGAGCATCAGCCCCCGGCCGGACGTCCCGTCCGTGGTGGGTGCCCGCGGCTCGGGGCGGCCGGAGACGAAGTCCCGTACCTCCACCCGTAACCGGTCGCCGACCGTGGCCGTGACGACGGCGCCGCCTTCCGCATGCAGCAGGGCGTTGGTGACCAGCTCGCTGGTCAGCAGCGTCGCGACCTCCGTGACCTCGCCGGTGCCCGGCTCCGTCCAGCGGCTCAGCAGCTGCCGAAGCTCGCGGCGCACCTCGCCGACCGCCCGCAGATCGGCATGCCCCACCCGCCGCCGCAGTGTCCCCGGCGCCCGCGCGGCGATCCCCCCGCCCCGGCGCCCCTCGATGCTTCCCTGTCCTCCGTCGCGTTCCTCGCGCCGCACAGGCTGACGCATGTTCTCCCCCGCCCCGAACCAACGATCGGCGCTCTCCCTCGAACAGCCTCACGCTCATGCATGCCCACCGGGGCAGGCACCATGCTTGGCCGCACGCCTCGCCCCGGCGTGCGGAGGGCCGTTCTCCGGTGGGTATGCCTGTGGTAACCGGCCGGAGAGGTGCCGGACGTGTCCCGTACGTGTCCCCCGCTCGAGAGGAGCCGCTGTGCACGACGACCGACCGCTGGTGGAGGGGCGTCTGGAGCGGGCGCTGGGGCAGTTCATCCGGCCCGCGCAGTATGCCGCGCGGGTGCCGCTGGAACTGGCCGTCTGGCACACCCCGGGGGAGCCCGTACCGGTGGCTCAGGCACTGCGGGCCACGTACGAGCCCTTCGCGGCAGGGGACGTCTGGGGCCCGCCGTGGTCGACCAGCTGGTTCCGGCTGACCGGTGAGGTGCCCGGGGAGTGGGCCGGGCGCCGGGTGGAGGCGGTCATCGATCCCGGGTTCAGCGGCGACGGGCCCGGGTTCCAGGCGGAGGGGCTGGTCCACGACACCGACGGGGTGCCGCTCAAGGGCATCCACCCGCGCAACCGGCACGTCCCCGTGGCCGCTCCGGCGCGCGGCGGCGAGCGGGTGGGGCTGCTCCTGGAAGCGGCCGCGAACCCGGCGGTGCTGCGGGACTTCAGGCCGACGGACCTCGGCGACGTCCGTACCGCGCCGGACCGCCCCCTGTACCGCTTCGCCGCCGCCGACCTCGCCGTCCTGGACGAGACGGTCTGGCAGCTCGTCCTGGACATCGAGGTGCTGTCGGAGCTGATGTACGAGCTGCCCGCCGACCGTCCCCGTCGGCACGAGATCCTGCGGGCCCTGGAGGACATGCTCGACGCGCTGGATCTGCACGACGTGGCGGGCACGGCGGCGGCGGGCCGGGCCGAGCTGGCCGACGTACTGAGCCGTCCGGCCGCCGCCAGCGCCCACCGCGTCTCGGCCACCGGGCACGCCCATATCGACTCGGCCTGGCTGTGGCCGCTGCGCGAGACGGTGCGCAAGGCCGCCCGCACCTTCGCCAACGTCACCCAGCTCGCCACGGAGTACCCGGAGTTGGTCTTCGCCTGCTCCCAGGCGCAGCAGTACGCCTGGGTCAAGGAACACCAGCCGCACATCTGGGAGCGCATCAAGAAGGCCGTACGGGAGGGAAACTGGGCTCCGGTGGGGTCCATGTGGGTGGAGTCCGACGCCAATATGCCCGGCGGCGAGGCGCTGGCCCGGCAGATCGTGCACGGCAAGCGCTTCTTCCTGGAGGAGCTGGGGGTGGAGACCGAGGAGATCTGGCTGCCCGACTCCTTCGGCTACACCGCCGCCTTCCCGCAGTTGGCGCGGCTGGCCGGGGCGAAGTGGTTCCTGACCCAGAAGCTGTCGTGGAACCAGACCGACCGGATGCCGCACCACACCTTCTGGTGGGAGGGCATCGACGGCACCCGTGTCTTCACCCACTTCCCGCCCGTCGACACCTACAACTCCCAGTTCCACGCCCGCGAACTCGCGCACGCCGAGAGCAACTTCGCCGAGAAGGGCCGGGCCACCCGCTCCCTGGTCCCGTTCGGCTGGGGGGACGGCGGCGGCGGGCCGACCCGCGAGATGCTCGAAAGGGCCCGCCGCCTGCGTTCCCTGGAAGGCTCGCCACGCGTCGAGATCGAGCCGCCGACCCGGTTCTTCGAGGCGGCGTACGCGGAGTACGGTGCGGCCGCGCCGGTCTGGTCGGGGGAGCTGTATCTGCAGTTCCACCGGGGTACGTACACCTCCCAGGCGAAGACCAAGCAGGGCAACCGACGCAGCGAACACCTGCTGCGGGAGGCGGAGTTGTGGGCGGCCACGGCGGCGGTGCGCGGCGGCGGCCGGGTGGCGTACGCCTACCCGTACGACGCCCTCGACCGGCTGTGGAAGACCGTCCTGCTGCACCAGTTCCACGACATCCTGCCGGGCTCGTCCATCGCCTGGGTGCACCGGGAGGCACGGGCGACGTACGCGGCGGTGGCGCGGGAGCTGACGGAGATCATCGAGGGGGCGATCGGGGCGCTGGGCCGGTCGGCGGGGACGCCGACCGTGTTCAACTCCTCGCCGTACGACCGGGACGAGGTCGTGGAACTGCCGGGGGCCGACGGGCGGGCCCCCTCGCCCGTCCCCGTGCATGTGCCCGCACTGGGTTCGGCGACCGTGCGGCCGCCCGGCCCGCACTCCCCCACGCCGTCCCCAGCGCCCGTCCGGCCGACCGCCGAGGCCGGGGGCGTCCGCACCCTCGACAACGGTCTCCTGCGCGTGCGGATCGACGCCGACGGCCTCCTGGTCTCGGTACGCGATCTGCACGCCGGGCGCGAGGTGCTGACACCCGGGGCGCGCGGCAACCTCCTCCAGCTCCACCCCGATCACCCCAACCGGTACGACGCCTGGGACCTCGACCGGCACTACCGCAACCGGCACACCGACCTGACCGCCGCCGAGTCCGTCGAGCTGCTGGCTGCGGACCCGCTGGTCGCGACCGTCCGGGTGACCCGGGCCTTCGGGGCCTCGCGGGTCACCCAGGACCTCACCCTGCGTGCGGGCTCCCGCCGCCTCGACATCACCACCGACATCGACTGGCACGAGTCGGAGAAGGTGCTCAAGGCCGCCTTTCCGCTGGACGTCCACGCCGAACGGTCCACCGCCGAGGTCCAGTTCGGCCATGTGCACCGCGCTACGCACACCAACACCAGCTGGGACGCGGCGCGTTTCGAGATCTGCGCACACCGTTGGCTGCGGGTCGCCGAGTCGGGCTACGGCGTCGCGCTGCTCAACGACTCGACGTACGGCCACGACGTCACCCGTGACCCGCATCCGGAGGGCCTGGGCACGACCGTCCGGCTGACCCTGCTGCGCGCCCCGCACAGCCCGGATCCGGAGACCGACCAGGGCACCCACCGCTTCACCTACGCCCTGCTCCCGGGTGCCGGGGTGGGCGATGCGGTCGCCGAGGGCCTGGCCCTCAACCTTCCCCTCCGGACCGCCGCCGCGCCGCCCGTCCCGCCCCTGGTGCGCGTCGACCACCCGGCCGTCACCGTCGAGTCGGTCAAGCTCGCCGAGGACCGCAGCGGCGACGTGGTGGTGCGGCTCTACGAGTCCCGGGGCGGCCGCGCCACCGCCACGCTCTCCCCCGGCTTCGCGGTCGAACGGGTCACCGTGACCGACCTGCTGGAGCGGCCGCTGCGGGACGAGGAGGAGGGGCCGACATCCGATGTCACGATCGAGCTGCGCCCGTTCCAGATCCTGACCCTGCGGCTGCGGCCCCAGCGGCGGAGCCCGGCCTGAGCCACCCGGCAGGCCCTATCTCCGGGGGATGTTCCGCAGGTTGGAGCGGGCCATCTGCAGCATCCGGCCGACCCCGCCGTCCAGCACGATCTTCCCGGCCGACAGCGCGAAGCCGGACACCATCTCGGCGCTGATCTTGGGCGGGATGGACAGGGCGTTGGGGTCGGTGACGATGTCCACCAGGGCCGGGCCGTCGTGCCGGAAGGCGTCGCGCAGGGCGCCGCGCAGGTGTTTGGGCTTCTCCACCCGCACGCCGTGCGCGCCGGCCGCGCGGGCGATGGCCGCGAAGTCCGGGTTGTGGTTGGTGGTGCCGTAGGACGGCAGACCGGAGACCAGCATCTCCAGCTCCACCATGCCCAGGGAGGAGTTGTTGAAGAGGACCACCTTCACCGGCAGGTCGTACTGGACCAGGGTGAGGAAGTCGCCCATCAGCATGGAGAACCCGCCGTCGCCCGACATCGCGACCACCTGTCGCCGGCGGTCGATGAACTGTGCGCCGATCGCCTGCGGCAGGGCGTTGGCCATCGAGCCGTGGCTGAACGAACCGATCACCCGGCGGCGGCCGTTGGGGGTGAGGTAGCGGGCCGCCCAGACGTTGTTCATGCCGGTGTCGACGGTGAAGACCGCGTCGTCGGCGGCCTCGTCGTCCAGGACGGACGCGACGTACTCGGGGTGGATCGGGGTGTGCTTCTCCACCTTGCGGGTGTAGGCGCTGACCACGCCCTCCAGCGCGTCGGCGTGCTTCTTCAGCATCCGGTCCAGGAACCTGCGGTCGGTCTTCGGCCGCACCTTGGGGATCAGACCGCGCAGCGTCTCGCGGACGTCGCCCCACACCGCGAGGGAGAGCTGGGAGCGGCGGCCGAGGTGCTCGGGGCGGACGTCCACCTGGACGATCCTGACGTCATCGGGCAGAAACGCGTTGTACGGGAAGTCCGTGCCGAGCAGGATCAGCAGATCGCATTCGTGGGTGGCCTCGTAGGCCGCGCCGTAGCCGAGCAGACCGCTCATCCCGACGTCGTAGGGGTTGTCGTACTGGATCCACTCCTTGCCGCGCAGCGCATGCCCGACCGGGGACTTCACCCGCTCCGCGAACTCCATCACCTCGGCGTGCGCGCCCGCGGTGCCGCTGCCGCAGAACAACGTGACCCTGCCGGCGTCGTCGATCATCCGGGCCAGCTTGCCGATCTCTTCGTCGCCCGGCCGTACGGACGGGCGCGCGGTCACCAGGGCGTGCTCGATCGCGCGCTCGGGCGCGGGCTCGGCGGCGATGTCACCGGGGAGCGAGACGACGGCGACGCCGCTTCGCCCGATGGCGTGCTGGATGGCGGTCTGCAGGACTCGGGGCATCTGACGGGTGCTGGAGATCAGTTCGCTGTAGTGGCTGCACTCCGCGAACAGCCGGTCGGGGTGGGTCTCCTGGAAGAAGCTGGTGCCGATCTCGCTGGAGGGGATGTGGGAGGCGAGAGCGAGGACCGGGGCCATCGAGCGGTGGGCGTCGTAGAGGCCGTTGATCAGATGCAGATTGCCGGGGCCGCAGGAGCCGGCGCATGCGGCGAGCCGACCGGTGAGTTGCGCCTCCGCCCCGGCGGCGAAGGCCGCCACCTCCTCGTGCCGGACCTGGATCCAGTCGATCGCGGAGTTCCGGCGGATCGCGTCCACCACCGGGTTCAGGCTGTCGCCCACGACCCCGTAGAGGCGCTGCACCCCCGCCCGCACCAGGATGTCCACGAACTGCTCGGCGACGGTCTGCTTGGCCATGGTGCGGGGCTCCTCCGGTGCGGGCGGCGTCCTTGCCATCAACCCACGCGGCGCGGCGGCCCGCCTGCGCTACGACTCCCACACCCCTACGGCCGTGCGGTCCTTGGCATGTCCCTGGACGCGCAGCCGGGCGGCGGTCAGGAATCCGTCGAGGCCGGGCGGCCCGGCACCCCAGCACTCGGCCAGTCGGGCGGCGTATCCGGCGTCCTCGCGCAGCGGCTCCGCCAGGCCCGCGCTGCACAGCAGCAGGGTGTCCCCGGCGCGGGCGGTGGCCGGCCGGAAGAGGAACGGGGCGGCGGCCGTCGTGCTCGGCTCCAGGTCCTGCCAGCCGCCGTCGCGCAGCCGGAAGAGACCCCCCGCACCCGCGCCGAAGAACACCCGGGTGCGGCATTCGGGGTCGGCGGGCAGCAGCAGGCAGCGCAGCGCAGCCGTGTCGTCCTCGGGCGCGGCGCCGGGCTCCGTCGCCCGGCCGCGCAGCGTGCCGTAGCCACGGCCGGTCAGGCGCTGCAGGCCGGATCTGAGCGCGTCGCGGCGATCCGTGCGGATGTCGTCGGCCAATCGGGTGCAGCTGCGGCCGACGGCGGCGCCGATCCGGCCGCACGCCTCCCGGGCGGCGCGCCGGGAGCCCTCGGTGCCCGGCGGGCAGCTCGCCACGGCAACCAGGATCAGGGTGTCCCGGCCGGTGCCGAACCGCGCGGTGAGCAGGGCGTCGCGGCGGGGTTCGCCCTGGTAGCGGGCGGCGGCGCCGCGGAGCGAGGCGGCGCGCAGGGTCAGCGTGCCGTACGCGGCGCCGTCCAGTTCGGTGTCGGGCACCAGGGCGTCGAGCGTGTCCGGGTCGGCGGCGGGGAGCGCCACCGGCTCCGGGCAGTGACCGGGGGCGTCCGTGGGCGGGCCGGGGGCGGGCAGCCGCGCCGGGGGTACGGACCGGGCGGGCGGGGGCGGGTACGGCGTCCGCGGCGCCCGGCCGGCCGCCTGGTCCGGCCGGCCCGCCCGCGGCGGGCCCAGCGCCCGCAGCGCCGAATGCACCCGCTCGTCGAGGGTGTCCGGCGCGTCCGAGGGCCCGGTGTCGCGCGGTCCGCCGTATGCCGGTCCGTCCGTGCGCTCTCCCTCGCCGTACAACTGCCGCCACCACTGGTCCTCATGGCCGCGCCGTGCCCCCTGCTCCGTCATGGCCCGCATTGTCCCCGGATGCGCGCGGCGGAAACAGGGCGCGAAGAGGCACCGGGCGGCCTGCTCTCCCGGGGAGCGGGCCGGGGCCGTCTCCGGCAGGCTTGGGCCATGAGAGAGCACAGCGTGGGGCTCCGCCCGGCGGAAGGCTGGGGGAGAGCCGTCACATGAGTGTGTGGCAGCCGGTCGCGGTCGGCCTGGTGATGCTGCTCGGGGTGTGCGGCGTGCTGCTGCCCGGCGTCCCCGGGCCGCCGATCGTCTGGGCCGGCGTGCTGTGGTGGGCGATGACCGAGCAGACCGGCGCCGCCTGGACGATCCTGATCTCCGCCACCGTCGTGCTGCTCCTCGCCCAGGCCCTCGTCTGGCTGCTCCCGGCCCGCGACCTGCGCTCCGTCGCGGCGCCGTACCGCACCCTGTATCTGGCAGGAGTGGCCGGGATCGTGGGGTTCTTCGTGCTCCCGGTGATCGGCGGCCCGCTCGGTGCCGTCGGCGGTCTCTACGTTCTCGAGCGCGTCCGGCTCGGCAGCCACGGCGACGCCTGGGCCTCCACCCGTACGACCATGCGCGCCGTCGGCCTGAGCGTGCTGATCGAGCTGTTCGCCTGCCTGCTGGTGTTCGGTGCCTGGGTGGGGGCCGTCCTTGCGAAGTGAACGGCGTACGGCCCCTGTCCCCGCGCCGGGGCGCACCCCGGCGCCGGTGGTGCTGCCGGGCCCGTTCGTGGCGGGCCCGGCAGCCGGGTACGCGCTACCTGCGCTGCCCCCGCTTGCGTTCACCCATGTGCCGGCCCAGCGCCTGCTTCTGCTTCCAGTCCCGCCGGATCTCCGCCCGCAGCCGGGCGTCGGTCTTCGCGACGAGGTGCAGGTTCTCGCGCTGCAGCTTCCGGTAACTCGTCAGCCGGCGCTCGGACAGTGTTCCGCTCTCGACGGCCGCCAGCACCGCGCAGCCCGGTTCCGCGCCGTGCCCGCAGTCGTGGAACCGGCAGTCCCCGGCCAACGCCTCGACGTCCGAGAACGTCCGCGCCAGCCCGGACTCCGCGTCCCACATCCCGACGCCGCGCAGCCCGGGGGTGTCGATCAGCACCCCGCCGTGGGGCAGCGCCAGCAGGTCCCGGGTCGTGGTGGTGTGCCGTCCCTTGCCGTCACGGTCCCGGATCGCCTGCACCTCCTGGACGTGCTCCCCGACCACGGCGTTGGCCAGCGTGGACTTTCCCGCGCCGGACCGGCCCAGCAGCACGGACGTGCCGCCCGCGAGCACCGCCGAGAGCGTCTCGACGCCCTCGCCGGTCTCCGAACTGACCGCCAGCACCTGCACACCGGGGGCGGCGCTCTGCGCGTCCGCGACGAGATGCGCCAGCCCTGCCGGGTCTCCGGCCAGGTCGGCCTTGGTGAGCACCACCAGCGGCTGGGCGCCGCTCTCCCAGGCGAGGGAGACGAACCGCTCGATCCGGCTCAGATCGAGCTCCTCCGCCAGCGAGATGGCGATCACCGCGTGATCGACGTTCGCCGCCAGCACCTGCCCCTCCGACCTCTTGGACGAGGCGGAGCGCAAGAACGTCGTACGGCGCGGCAGCAACGCCCGCACGACACCGTCGAGATGGTCGCCGGTGCGACCGTTCTCGAGATCGATCGCGGCCCAGTCGCCGGTGCACGGCACCCGCATCGGGTCGCCGGTCGCCACCAGGGCGGTGTCCGCGAGCACCGTCCGGATGCCCGTGCCGTCCGGCACGACCACGTCCACCCGTCCACGGTCCACGCGGACGATGCGGCCGGGCACGAACCCCTGCCCGGCAAAGGGGGTGAAGCTCTCCGCGAACCCGTCGTCCCAGCCATAGGCGGTCAGCGGATGCGCAGCAGAAAGATCGAGGTCGAACAACGGGATGACCCTTCGGAAAGGAGCGGTCCCGGCTCCGCGCACCACGCGCGAGAAGAGGTGAGAAGTCGAGTCAGCCGGAGACCGCGGAGGAGAGATTGATGATCTTGTGGATGCGGGCAGCACCCGTCGCGATGACAGTCATCAGTACGTACCTCCCGGGTCGTCAACAGCCAACGACGGCGACAACCTCAGGCCACCGTCCGGACGCTGCCGACCTTAGACCGGCCCCGATCGACAGCGCCAACCCTTTTCCTGATCGGTTCCCCTCGGCTCGAAGGCGCCGCGCACTCTCGATGTCGGTGGCCAGGGCACTCCGGCGGGGAGGGGTTCTGGAGCCGTCCGGGACCGCTCGCGCCCTGCCGTGCGGAGCGACCCAGGTCCTCCTGCGAGTCGATTCGTCGAACCCGTCCGACTGGTGAAGGGGCGCCGATGGGGCGCCGATCACGACGAGCGCTCGGCGGCCCCCGTCCGGCAGTCCGTGCACTCTTCGAGTCCCGCGAGCGCCTGCGCACGCTCCTCGGGGTGCTCGTCGGCTCCGGGCAGGGCGAGCGCGGTGTGGAACTGCTCGCGTGCCTCGGCGACGCGGCCTGCCGCGGAGTAGGTGCGGCCCAGCCGGTACCGGATGTCCATCTCGAGCCGGTCGCGGTGGGGTTCGGTCAGCGGGCACAGCGTCCGGTGTCGGGAGAGGGCCTCGTGGTGGAGGTCCGCGGCGACGCTCAGGTTTCCCGCGCCGTGTTCCGCCGTGCCCAGCCGGGTCAGGATGATCGCGTGCAGGAGGACGTCCCCGACCCGCTGGGCCAGGTCGGCCGCGTGGCAGTAGAGGGTCTTGGCCCGACCGTACCGTCCGAGGGCGAGGTGGACGTCGGCGATGCAGGTCAGGGCCTTGCTGATCAGCCGGGGCCGGCCGTTCGTCTCGGCGTGGGCGAGGGCGGGGGTGTAGCAGGCCGGCGCCTGGTCGTACCGCCCCCGGAGGTGGTGGACCATGCCGACGAGGCCGAGCCCCAGCGCGGCGAGCCAGTGGGCGTCGAGCCGCTGCGCCTGCTCGATCGCCGTGGTGACCGAGGGAATCGCCTGTTCTCCCCGGCCCAGATTCAGTTCGGCGGCTCCCAGCCCGCACCGGGCCCGGGCCTCCTCGTGCCGGTCCGCGCGGTGACGGCTGAGGTGCAGCGCCTCGGAGAACCAGGCGCGCGCTGTGCGGTAGCGGCCCTGGTGGATGTCGGTGATGCCCAGGCATCGCCGGTCTCCAAACCTCCAGGGTGACCCGTCGATCGGATACCCGCCCCGGCCGCTACGGATCAGCGACCCCGCCGGTCCGGCGCCTTCCGCGTCCGGCGCCTTCCGCAGCGGGTAGACGTAGCTCGGCAGTACCCGGCGACCCGAGCCCGGCGGCTGTGCGCCCCACACGTCGTCGAGCAGCTGCTCATGGCTGACCAGTGTGCCCGGACGCAGCGCCAGCGCGGCCGGCACCGCCTGCCGTCGCACCGGCCCCACGTCCAGCGGCGGCCCTCGCACCAGGCCCGCACCGGCCCCAGCACAGCGATCCGAAGCCGCCCGGAAATCCCCCGTCCACCCCGAAGCATCCGCTCCCGCCCCGCACCGCTGTCGGCATCATCGAGATTTCACTCGCATTTCAGCGCCTCACGCAACGGTTGGCAAGACCACCGAGAACGCGGGGAAGCAGGGGGACGGCGAGAGATGGCAGGCACCGGGCGCAGCGCGCGGCAGACGCCCCATGGCGCACCGTGGCCTCGCCCGGTTCCGCCGGCGGAGGCCGACACGTCCGGCACCGCGCGGTCCGTCGCGGCCGGTTCCGCGGCGGATCCCCAGGAGGACTCGCCACACGGGGCGGCAGCCGTCGGCGACGGGGAATCCCCGCCGCCGGTACCGCTCCGGCGCTCCGGCGCTCCGGCGCTCCGGGGAGCCTTCCCGACCGTCGCGGCATGTCCCCTGCGGAGATGCCGGGACGCGAGCGGGCGCCGATGACCCACCCGAGAGTTCTGCGGCAACCGAACCGTTCGTGCCACGTCCCGACCAGGAGGTCATGTTGAGCGAGCACCGCTCCACCCGCAGGAGTGTCCTGAAAGCCGTCGGCGGAGTCTCCGCGGCGATGGCCCTCGGCGGCGCAGGCGTCCTTGCGTCGGCGTCGACGGCCAGCGCGGCCGACGACGGCTCCGGGCTGCGCATCGTGGACCGACGCGAGGACGACCCCCGCATGCGCTACTACCGGTTCCGGACCGACGCGATCGGCTGGGACCCCGCCGTCAACGTCCTGCTGCCGGACGACTACCACACCAGCGGGCGCACCTACCCGGTCCTCTACCTGTTCCACGGCGGCGGTACCGACCAGGACTTCATGACCTGGGACCGGCTGCCGAACGGAGGCATCCGCGCCTGGACCGCCGGAAAGCCGGTCATCGTCGTGATGCCCGACGGCGGCCACGCGGGCTGGTACTCCAACCCGGTCAACTCCCTCTCCGGCCCCCGGAACTGGGAGACCTTCCACATGGCCCAGCTGCTGCCGTGGGTCGAGGCGAACTTCCGGACGTACGCCGAGTACGACGGCCGCGCCGTGGCCGGGTTCTCGATGGGCGGCTTCGGCGCGCTGAAGTACGCGGTCAAGTATCCCGACCGCTTCGCCTCGGTGAGCGCCCACTCCGGCCCGCCCAGCCTGCGCCGCGACCTCGGCGCGGTCGCCCATTGGGCCAACGTGTCCTCCGCGGCCCTCGACCTGGCCGGCGGCACGATCTACGGCGAGCCGTGGGACGAGGCCAAGGTCAGCGCCGACAACCCGATCGAGCACGTCGAGACCTACCGCAACAAGCGGATCTTCCTGGGCGCCGGTACCAGTCCCAACCCGGTCGATCCCTTCGACCTGCTCAACGAGACCGAGGTGCTCGCCGGTCAGCGGGAGTTCCGAGCCCGCCTGGACGACGCAGGCATCCGGCACGAGTGGCACGAGGAGCCCGGGGGGCACTTCGTCCGCCCCGAGTTGGCCATCCGCGACCTCGACGGCATCGTCGCCCGACTCCGTCAGGCGTAGGGACGGCCGCCTGTGCGACGGCGGGCGGCCGGGCGGCGGCGGACTTCCGCCGCCGCCCGGCTCCGTGTTGTCGGGCGTCAGCGGTGCTGCTGCGGGGCGGCGGAGAGGGCGTTCGTCGAGTCGTCCCCGGCCTGCCGGTCCGGCTCCGCGGGCCCGGGCGCGGGGGGCTCGGGCGCGGGGGGCTCGGGCAGCGTCCGGAACAGCAGCCAGCTCAGGGCGGGCATCAGGATCAGCGGGGCCAGGGCCGTTTGCAGGGAGGTGGCGTCGGCGACCTTTCCGATGAGCGGGCTGACCAGGCCGCCGATGCTGACCGTCAGGCCGAGGGTGATGCCGCCGGCGGTGCCGACGCGCGTGGGGAGGTAGTCCTGGCCCAGGGTGACCTGGAGCGAGAACGGGATGTAGAGGCCCGCGGAGGTCAGCGCCACGAACAGATGGACGGCCGGGCCGGGGACGAACACGACCCCGGCGACGGCGGCTACGGAGACCAGGTAGGAGCCGCGCACGACGGTGACCCGGTCCCAGCGGCCGGCCAGATCGCCGCCCACCACGGTGCCGACCGCACCGCCGAGGTAGAGCACGAGCAGCGCCGCGGTGCCCGCCGCCGTACCGCCGCCCGTCCGCTGCTGGACGTGGAACGGGAGGAAGGTGCTCAGGCCGACGAAGGCGATCGACCGGCAGACCACGGCCAGTGACAGCTTCACGAACGAGACCCTGTCGTCGGTCCCCGTGCGGGCCGCGGCGCCGGAGCCGGCGCGCGTGGCGCCGCTCAGTGCGCGCAGGACGGGCAGGCACAGGACGCTGCCGGCGAGGGCCGGCACCACGAGCAGCGGCGTGAGCCGCAGACCACCGCCGGCGATCACGGCGGTGACCATGACGGGCGCGAGGGCGAAGCCGAGGTTGCCGCCGAGGGAGAACCAGCCCATCGCGGCGTGGCTCCCCTTGCTCGCGATGCGCGCGAGACGGGCCGATTCGGGGTGATAGGCGGCGACCCCGACGCCGGACACGGCCACGAACGCCAGCGTCGGTGCGTACGCACCACTCAGGCCGCTCAGGGCGATCCCCAGTCCGCCGAGGACCGTGCTCAGCGGCAGCAGCCAGGGCATCGTCCACCGGTCGGTGAGCACGCCGAAGAGCGGCTGCGCCACCGAGGACAGGAGCGAGGCGGCCAGCACGACGCCCGACACGGCGGCGTAGGTGTAGGCGCGCTCGGCGACGAAGAACGGCACGAGCGACGCCACCGCGCCCTGGTAGACATCCACGCAGGCGTGTCCGACCGACAGCAGGACGATCGTCTTGTTTCTTGGCACCTCGCCATGGTCATCGTTCGGCACCGTGTCGCGCTTCCGATAAACTGCCAATCAATGACGAAGATCCGCCACGAGCCGGTCGCACCGACCCGGACGCAGTGGCTGGCGCCCGGAGCGGCCATCGATGCCCACCGGCACGACGACCACCAGATCGTCTACGCCGCCCGCGGGGTGCTGGCCATCACCACCGACGCGGGCTCGTGGATCGCTCCGGCCACCCGGGCCATCTGGGTACCGGCCGGGACCGTGCACGCCCACCAGGCGCACGGCGAACTCGAACTGCATCTGGTCGGCCTGCCCGCCACCGAGAACCCGCTCCGACTGGACGAGCCGACGGTGCTCGCCGTCGGCCCCCTGCTGCGGGAGCTGATCCTCGCCCACACCCGCACCCCGCTCGACGAGGGGCCCGAACACGGGCGGCTGAGGGCCGTGCTGTGCGACCAGTTGCGGGCCTCCCCCCAGCAGCCCGTGCACCTGCCCGCTCCCACCGCCCCCCGACTGCAGGCGGTGTGCGAGATCCTGCGCGCCGATCCGGCCGACAACCGCACCCTGGCCGCACTGGGCCGGCAGGTCGGCGCCAGTGACCGCACCCTGTCCCGGCTCTTCAAGGCCGACCTCGGCATGACCTTCCCGCAGTGGCGCACCCAACTACGGCTCTACCACGCCCTGTTCCTCCTGGCCGAGGGCACCCCGGTGACCGCGGTGGCGCACCTGTGCGGCTGGTCGTCGGCCAGTGCGTTCATCGACGTCTTCCGTCGCGCCTTCGGCCACACCCCGGGAACGCACCAGCCCCGGTAGCGCTGCCCGGGTGCGCGTCCACCCTCAGCAGCCCAGCAGGGCGGCGAGCTCCGTGATGCTGTCGGCGGTCAGGTCCCAGTCCTGCTCGGGGTGGAGATCGATGCGCTGGTCCGGGCCGTGTTCGGTGGGCCGCCGCACGAAGGCGGTCCGCAGGCCGGCGGCGCGGGCGTGCACGAGGTCCTCGTTGTGCGCGGCGCAGAGCAGGACCTCCTCGGGGGCGCGCCGCAGGAGGGAGCACGCACCCAGGTAGATCTCCGGGTCCGGCTTGTAGTGGCGGAACAGGTCCGCGCCGATGACGAGGTCCCAGGGCAGCCCGGCGTGTTTGGCGATGTCGGTCAGCATGGCCACGTCGCCGTTGGAGAGCGGGCCGATGATGTAGCGGCGCTTGAGGGACTCCAGGCCCGCCACGGCATCGGGCCAGGGCGGCAAGTGATGCCACCCCAGGGTCAGTTCCGCCAGGTCCTCGTCGGTCAGGCCCTCGATCGCCAGCTTGTCGACCACCCCGGGCAGGCTCGCGCGGTGCAGGTCGTCCAGGGCGGTCCAGGGCAGTTCCCCTCGGCGCACCCGGTCCATGGACGGCATGTACTCGGCGCGCCAGGCGTCCGCCAGTGCGGCCCAGTCGGCGTGGACGCCGCGGTGCCGCTCGAGGCGGTGCGCCGTCTCCAGCAGGCCGGACCGCCAGTCGACGACCGTTCCGAAAGTGTCGAACAGGACCACACGCACGTCGGACAGCAAGATTTCCCCCGGTTTCTCGGCACATTCCTCGGCGCCGACCAGGATAGCCCGACCGCGTCCCCCGGGAGGCTTCGGTCGCGCGTCCCTCCCGGAGGGACGCGCGCCGGGTGGGATCAGGTGTCCTGCTGCAACCTCAGCAGGGACGCGGCCAGTTGGTCCACCTCCTCCGGGGTGTTGTACAGGGCGAGCGAGGCACGGGCCGCGCTCGTCAGGCCGTAGTGGGCGAGGGCCGGCTGGGCGCAGTGGTGGCCGGCACGGACGGCGATGCCGTCGCGGTCCAGCCACTCCGCGATCGCCGCCGGATCGTGGCCCGCGAGGGTGAAGGTGAGGACGGCGATCCGGTCGGGTGCGGAGCCCAGGAGCTCAAGTCCCGGTACTGCGGCGAGGGTGTGCTGTGCGTAGGCCATCAGGGAGGTCTCGTACGCGGCGACGGCCTGCCGGTCGAAGGAGGTCAGCCAGTTGAGCGCGGCCAACAGGCCGACCACGCCGGCGATGTGCCCGGTGCCGGCCTCCAGTCGGTGGGGGACGGGGGCGTAGGTGGTGTGGGAGAAGTCCACCGACTCGATCATGTTGCCGCCGCCCTGCCACGGCGCCATGTCCCCGAGGATCTCCGGCTTGGCGTACAGGGCGCCGATGCCCGTGGGGGCGAACAGCTTGTGGCCGGAGAACACGTAGAAGTCGGCGTCCAGGGCCTGCACGTCGACGGGGAAGTGCGCCACCGCCTGTGCCCCGTCGACCAGTACCTTCGCTCCGTAGCGGTGCGCGAGCGCGGTCATCTCCCGCACCGGTGGGACGGTGCCGAGCACGTTGGACGCCTGGCTGACGGCCACGAGCCGGGTGCGCACGGAGAGCAGGTCGGCGTAGGCGTCGAGGTCGATCCCGCCGTCCGGGCCGAGCGGTACGGGTACCACCCGGGCCCGAGTCTCCTTGGCGAGCAGCTGCCAGGGGACGATGTTGGAGTGGTGTTCGAGGACCGGCACCAGGATGTCGTCCCCGGGGCCGAGGTGGCTGCGTCCCCAGCTCTGGGCGACGAGGTTGATCGCCTCGGTGGTGCCGCGGACGAAGACGATGTCGTCGGGGGACGCGGCGCCCAGGAACCGCGCGACCGCCGCCCGGCCCGCCTCGTACATCTCGGTGGCCTCGCGGGCCATGGTGTGCGCGCCGCGGTGGATGTTGGAGTTGGCCGCGCCGTAGAAGCCGGAGAGTGCCTCGATGACCTGGCGGGGCTTTTGTGTGGTGGCCCCGTTGTCCAGCCAGACCAGGGGGTGTCCGTTCACGGTGCGGTGCAGGATCGGGACGTCCCGCCGCGCCAGTTCGGGCGAGAAGCCGCCGGGCGGAGCGGCAGGATCCGAGGGGGACTGCGGGGCGGACTGTGGGGCGGACTGCGGGTGGGGCGGGGCCGTGGTGCCGCCGCCCGCCGGGTCCGCCGCGCTTCCCGGGAGGGCCGTGCCCGCCGGAAGAGCCGTGCCGTTCGGGACGGCCGTGCCCGCCGGTGACGGGTACCCGGCCGTCACCGGCCGCAGCGCGCGGTCAACGTCAGGAATAGTCATGGTAGTTGGACACCTCGACGTTCTTGAGCACCGCCAGCGCGTCCTCCACCAGCACCGCGGTATTGAAGTACGCCGTCATCAGGTACGAGGTGATGCCCTTCTGGTCGACGCCCATGTTCCGCATCGCCAGGCCCGGTTCGACCTCGTCCGCGATCTTCTCCGGGCGCAGCCCCACCACGCCCTGTTCCGCCTCACCGACGCGCATCAGCAGGATCTCGGTCGTGCCGATGCCCGCACCGCCGGAGAAGCGCACCTTGTCGGAGGGGAGCAGCGGGACACCGCGCCAGCTCAGCAGCGGACTGCCGAACCGGGTGTCGATCACCGGGGGCACGCCCCGGCGGGTACATTCCCGGCCGAACGCGGCGATGGTCCGGGGATGGGCGACGAAGTAGCCGGGCTGCTTCCAGACGCGCGTCAACAGCTCGTCGAGGTCGTCGGGGGTCGGCGAGCCGGTGCGCGACTGCACCCGCTGCCCCGGGGAGACGTTGTGGAAGAGGCCGCATTCCGGGTGGTTGAGCAGCGAGGACTCCTGCCGCTCGCGCAGGGCCTGGACGGTGAGCTGGGACTGGGCCCGGGTCTGGTCGATGGGTCCGTTGTAGAGGTCGGAGACCCTGGTGTGCACCCGCAGCACGGTCTGGGCGAGGGTCATGTGGTACTCGCGGGGGGCGTCCTCGAAGTCCACGAAGGTGCCGGGGAGATCGGGTTCGCCGACGTGTCCGGCGCTGAGGTCCACCGGGACCTCGGCTCCGGGCAGCACGCCGTCCGTGGCGAGGTAGTTGTCCATCGCGCCCCGGACGCCCGGGTCGCGGTCGCACAGCCCGGACAGCACACTGCGGTCGACGCACAGCGCCGTGCCCGGGGTGAGCGCCCGGACGCGATAGGGCATGGGCTCCTCGCGGGTCCAGGCGTCGAGGTCGAAGAACTGGCCGTCGCCGATGACTTCGAGTACCGCGTCCTCGCCGTACCGGCCGTTGACCCGCTTCTCGGCGCGGCCCTGGACGAGGACCCACAGCCGGTCGTGCGCCTCGCCGTCCTGGGCCAGCAGCTGGCCGGCCTCGAAGCCGACCTCCGTGAAGGCGCCCGCGAGTTCGGCGAGCAGGTCGTCGTCGGCCTCGCGCAGATACGGCAGCTCGCGCAGGTCTCCGGGGATGATGCGGGGCGATCCGCTGTCGGTGTGGGTGCTGATGCGGTCGTCGCCCAGGACGTAGGTGCGACGTCGGTTGACGCGGAAGACGCCCGAGGCGACGTCCACCCAGGGCAGGGCGCGCAGCAGGTAGCGCGGGGTGATGCCGCGCATCTGGGGAGTTGTCTTGGTGGTGGTCGCGAGCTGCCGCGCGGCATCCGGGGCGAGACTCATCCGATCGTTCACGGGACCTCCTTGGAGACAGGCATGCCGGACGGACCGGCACACGGCCGATCGCGGGGCAGGCACGGGAGAACAGTCCCGAGCGTGTGGGCGGACGATGCCGCCCGCAAGCAGTCGTCGGCGGGCCGGCGGCCGGAAATCCCCGCATCGGTGAATATGCCGTTCCGCATATGCGTGCGACTGCTGCGCGTGGCACGTCCGCGACCACGCGGGGAAGCATCCGAACCTCGGGCGCGGGACACCCCGCAGACGTCTCGCCGCACTCCGCAGGCGACCTGATTTACCCTCATAAGGCCGCTTTGACATTGCTAAAGCGGCACTTATGCCACCCCCCGGGTGCTCCATGGCGCCCCCCGTGCCCCCTCCCCCACGTCGGTGGTCGCCTCGGAGTGGCGGGCAGTGCTAGACATGGGGCATGAGGGGACATTTTGGGCAACCGGGCGCCACGCGGGACGGCGCCGGGGCCCAGGCCGCGCCACCCACCTCCCCGGGCGGGCCGCTCCGCGCCTCCGCCCGGCACCTGCGGTCCCTGCTGAACGTGCACACCGTCGCGGGCCAGATGTTCGTGCTGCAGCTCGCACTGGTCGTGCTGCTCGTCATCGCGGCCGTCGCCGCCCTCGTCGTCCAGGCCCGCGGCACGGGTATGCAGGAGGCACGGCAGCGCTCGCTCGTCGGGGCCGAGACCTTCGCCCACGCCCCCGGCACCCTCCCCGCCATGACGTCCGCCCACCCCACCGCGCTGCTGCAACCGCAGGCGGAGGCGGCCCGCAAAGGGTCCGGCGTCGACTACATCGTCGCGTTCGACCGGCGCGGCATCCGCTGGACACACCCCGACCCGCGCCTGATCGGCAAGTCCGTCGTCGGCGGCTCCTTCGCCCCGGGGCTCGCGGGCCGGACGTACACCAGCACCTTCACCTCGGCCCTCGGCCCGGCCGTGAACACCACCGTCCCCGTCAAGGACGCCGGCGGCCGGGTCGTCGGGCTGGTGTCCGTCGGAATCACCGTCCAGCAGACCAACCAGCGGGTACTGCACCAGCTGCCGCTGCTCCTCGGTTCCGCGGCCGGCGTACTGCTGCTGGGGGCGGGCGGGGTCGCACTGGTCAGCCGCCGGCTGCGGCGCCAGACACACGGCCTGGACCCGGCCGAGATGACGCGGATGTACGACCACCACGACGCGGTGCTGCACGCGGTACGCGAGGGAGTGCTCATCCTCGGGGGCGACGGCCGGCTGCTGCTGTGCAACGACGAGGCGCGGCGGCTGCTGGACCTGCCGGCGGACGCCGAGGGGCGCCACATCGCCGATCTGGGCCTGGAGCCGCAGATGTTCGCGCTGCTGCGGTCCGGGCGCACCGCCACCGACGAGGTGCACCGGGAGGGCGACCGGCTGCTGGCGATCAACGTCCGCGCGACCGCCCCCTTCGGCGGACCGGCCGGAACCGCCGTCACCCTGCGCGACTCCACCGAACTGCGGGCGCTCGCGGGCAGGGCGGAAGTGGCCCAGGAGCGGCTCAAGCTGCTCTACGACACCGGGATGCGGATCGGGGCCACCCTGGACGTGACCGGTACCGCCGAGGAACTGGCCGACGTCGCGGTGCCGCGGTTCGCCGATCTGGTGACGGTCGAGCTGCTGGAGCCGGTACTGCGCGGCGCGGAGCCGCCGTGGGGCCCCGCCCCGCTGCGCCGGATGGCCGTCAGCGGACACGCCAGGGCGGACACGCCGCCGCACCCGGCGACCGAGCTGCTCACCTCGCTGCCGGCCGCGTCCGCGGAGTCCGGGGCGGGCGATGCCGCGCTCCCCGGTACCGGCGGCCCACCGCCCGTCACCGACGACACGCTCGCCGACCTGCACCGCTCGGTCCTGGAACGCGATCTGCGCACCGCGGACGGCTGGCGGGCACAGGATCCCGAGCGCACCCAGCGGATCCTGGACCACGGCATCCGCTCCCTGGTCTCCGTCCCGCTGCGGGCGCGGGGCGTCGTCCTCGGCGTGGCCCGGTTCTGGCGCGGCGAGGCGTCCGGCCCGTTCGAGGAGGAGGACCTCTCCTTCGCCGAGGAGCTGGCCGCGCGGGCCGCGGTCTCCATCGACAACGCCCGCCGCTACACCCGCGAGCACGCCACCGCCGTCGCCCTGCAACGCCGCCTGCTGCCGCAGACGTTGCCCGAGCAGTCCGCCCTGGACGCGGCGTTCCGCTATCTGCCCGCGCAGGCCGGGGTCGGCGGGGACTGGTTCGACCTCATCCCGCTGCCCGGGGCCCGGGTCGCCCTCGTCGTCGGGGACGTCGTCGGGCACGGGCTGCACGCCGCCGCCACCATGGGCCGGCTGCGCACCGCCGTCCACAACTTCTCCGCCCTCGACGTGCCGCCCGACGAACTCCTCGGCCACCTGGACGAACTGGTCGCCCATATCGACACCGAGGAGGCGCGCGAGGCCAACGGGGCCGGCATCACCGGCGCCACCTGCCTGTACGCCATCTACGACCCGACCGACGGCCGGGTCACCATGGCGCGGGCCGGGCACCCCGGGCCCGCGCTCGTCGGCCCCGACGGTGCCGTCTCCTTCCTCGACGTCCCGGTCTCACCACCCCTCGGCCTGGGCGCCTCCGTGCCCGTGGAGACCGCGGAGTTCCTGCTGCCCGCCGGCTCCCGGCTGGTGCTGTACACCGACGGCCTCGTCGAGAACCGCGACCGGGACATCGGCACCGGGCTGACGCTGCTGCGCGGCGCCCTGGCCGGCGGCGGAGACCGCACGCCGGAGGAGACCTGCGCGACCGTCCTCGACGCGCTGCTGCCCGAACATCCCAGCGACGACATCGCGCTGTTGGTGGCCCGCACCCAACTGCTGGACCCGTCCCGGATCGCCGAGTGGGACGTCCCCTCCGATCCGGCCGCCGTCGCCCCCGTACGCTCCGGCTGCGCGCGCACGCTGGAGGACTGGGGGCTGTCGGACCTCGCCTTCACCACCGAGCTGATCCTCAGCGAACTGATCACCAACGCCATCCGCTACGGCACCCAGCCCATCCGGGTCCGGTTGCTGTACGACCGCGCCCTGATCTGCGAGGTCTCCGACGGCACCAGCGCCTCCCCGCACCTGCGCCGCGCCGCGACCACCGACGAGGGCGGCCGGGGGCTGTTCCTCGTCGCCCAGTTCGCGCAGCGCTGGGGCACCCGCTACACCGCCGAGGGCAAGATCATCTGGACCGAACAGTCCCCGGACGGCGGCCCCCGGGAGGCGGGCCCCGACCTCACCGACACCCTGCTGGACCAGTGGGACGAACCGGCTCTGTGAGGGCCCCGGATCACTCCGCGCGAGTGCCGGGCGGCCCCGCGGCCGGGCGGGGGCGCCCGGCCGCCCCGGTACGCCGGCCGGTCTCAGCCCGGATACGGGCCCCCACCCGTCGGCCGCCCGGCGGCGCGCACGGCGTGGCGCCGGGCACCGCGCACGGCGGCCGCGCAGCCGGCGCCCGCCAGCCCGGCGGCGGCAAGCACCAGCAGGCTTGTCCGGTCGGCCGGCTGCCAGCCCAGCCGGGCCTGGCCGTTCAGCACGAAGCCGTCGAAGAACATCCAGCAGACGAGGACGATGACGGGCACCGGGCGGGGCCGGGCCAGTGCCGCCGCCGCCACGGTCGGCACGGCGAAGACGACCAGGGCGAGGGAGGTGTGGGCGTGGCCGCCGAGGAGCAGCACGGCCACCGCCAGCAGCGCCGAGCCGACGGCGCCGACCGGCAGGGCGAGGTCGCGGGCGAGGCCGGGCACCGGCGGCGTCCGGGGCAGGGCGCGCAGCCGGGGCAGCGCCGGGCCGTGGGGGAGACGGCGGACGGGCGGTGCGAGCAGCGGCATCCGGTGGTGCACGGCGGTCATGGGAAACCTCCTGTGGGTGGCCCTGGTATGCGACCCCTGTGGTCAGAGTCGCGCGCCGGCGCCGCCGCGGGCGGTGCGCGGCCGGGTCCTTGATGTCGCGGATACGGGTGGTGGACGGTTCCTGACGCGGCCCTGACGCGGCCCCCGCCGCCGGGCGCCCGGGCCCGCTCGACGGTGCCGTCGTCCCTCCGGCGGCGCGCCCAGGAGCACACCGGATACCGCCTTGGCCTGCGAAAGGCCGGCGGTGGGGTGGATGATCGTCGGTACTGCGTCGGTGGCGGGGCCGGTGGCGGTGGCGGCGTGCTCCTCGGTTGGGTTTCACCGGGCCGCCGCCGGAGGGCCCCGGCCCGGCGCGCGGATGTGACCGACGCGGTCGGCGTCACGCGGTGGCCGGCAGAGCGGCGCGACGGGCGGCGACCGCACTGCACCGGACGGGCGGGACTGATGATCATCGACTATGGGCGGTTCGGCGAACGGCTGACCGCCCCGTGGCCGCGGCGGGGCCAGCTCGTCGAGGAGCTGCAGCGGGAGTTCGGTTATGACGGCACGGTGGCGCCGGAGCGGGCCGTGGCGGCGGTCGCGGGCGTCCCGCAGGCGCTTGCCGGCTGGCTGGCCTCGCCGACCAATTCCTATCTCGCCGAGCGCGGGCTGTACGAGACCTTTCTGCAGTGGCCGCCGGAACCGGCGGGCGGGCACCGCGTGTTCATGACGGAGTACGAGGGATGCTGCGTCTGGGGCTACCGGTCCGCCGACGCACAGCTGCCGGACCCCGCCGTGTGGATCGGTTTCCCGGACGAGCCGGACGAGCCCTGGGACCGGCTCAGCCGCTCGGTCACCGAATGGCTGGTGCAGATGACCGTGGTGCGGGTGCTTCCGGAGTACGCGTTCCGCGGCGGTGTGCGGACGTTCGGCACCGACGAGGAGGTGCAGGGGCGTGCCGTACGGGCGGCGCTGCCGGAACTGGGCCTGCTGCCGTGGCCGGAGACCGGCAACACGTTCCACTTCTTCGGCGCGCGGGACGCGATCGTCGTGTGGACCTCCGAGCACGACGTGTGGGAATGCGCAGATCTGGAGATCTACGGCCGCACCGAGGCCGCGGTACGGGAGGCCGCCGCCCGGCTGGGGGTGACGCTCGACCACGACGAGGTCGGGGCGCCGCGGCGGGGCACGTTGGGGCGCGGCGCACCCGGACGCGCACCGGAACGCGGCGCCGGGCGCGGGTGAGCGGGGAGTTCCGCGGCGCCGCCGCGAGGGCCCGGCCCGGCGGGCCCAGGACCTGATCCACACGCCGGGCCCTGGCGGTGGCGCCACCCCGCGGGTGCCGGTCGCCGTGACCACGCCCCGCATCACGTAACGCTCTGGTCACGTCCCGTCGTCTTACCGGTCTCGATGAGCGCTACCGCCCGGTACGCACCAGTGCATCGGCTATACACGGTAAGGAAGTTGATGAGCGATATCGGACGATAACGCACAACTCCTCCCCCACCCCACGCAACCGCCCGCGGCACCTTCGGATGCAAGGAGAACTGGAGGTTCGTACGTCTCAACCATCTGTTAATCTGCCCGCCCCTGGATGTTCCTCCATCTCCCGCCCCCCAAGCACCCCTCCGCTCGCCGGGTGCAGCGAGGTGTCCCGCACGTGTACAGCACTCCGTTCTCTCCGTCAGAAGCCCGCTCCGCGCGGGCCCGGGTCGGCCTGACCACCGCCCAGGTCGCCCAGTCCATGGCGGCGTGCGGCGCCCCGGCCCGCCCCGAGCTGATCGAGGCCTGGGAGTACGGCTCCCACCTGCCGTCGGAGGCGCAGCTCTTCGCGCTGGCCGATGTCCTGTGGTGCGCGCCCACGGCCCTGATGGGCGTCGAGCCCCGGACCCTGGCCGAACACCGGATGGCCCGCCAGCTGAGCGCCGACCGGCTGGCGCAGCTGATCGGCATGGACCCCGACACCTACCGGCTGGCGGAGTCGGCACAGCACTGGACGGGCGACTACCGCCAGACCAAGGCACTGGTGGACGCCCTGGGACTGTCGCTGCGGAAGCTGATCGGCGTGATGGGACAGGTCGACGAGCTGGCCGGGCATCTGCGGACGGCCATCGACGGGCGCTGGAAGGCCCATGTCTCTCCGATCACGAAGATCACCACGCTCAACAAGACGCGGGTGAGCGACGCGCTGCGCACGATGCACGGGGAGTTCGCGGAATTCGCCGAGCGCTACATGGGGCATGTGGTGGCCCGTAACGACGACGCCCGGCTCAAGGAGGTGGCGGCCGAGCGGTCGGCGTATCTGCGGCGGCTGGTCGACCACTTCTGGGAGTTGATCGGCGAGGCCGGTGAGGCACCGCCGTTCAACTCCGTGACGCACTGAGCGCGCCGGACGCGGGCCCGACCGAGGGGCCCGCGTCCGGCGGCGCGGCTCAGTGCACGGGCGCGCCCATCGGCGGGCCCTGCGGGTCCGCCGGCTCGCCGTCCTCGATGTCGTCCCAGTCGATCTCCATCGACTTGCGGCGGGTGAGGACGTTGAAGAACAGGTTGAGCACGATGGCGGTCAGACCGCCCAGCGTGATGCCGCTGTCGAGGATCGCCTTCACGTCGGCCGGCATCCGGTCGAAGAACGGCGCGACCGCGGAGGGCAGCAGCCCGGCGCCGAGGCTGACCGCCAGGATCAGGGCGTTGCGCTCCTCACGCAGGTCCACCTTGCCCAGGATCTGGATGCCGACGGTGGCGACCATGCCGAACATCGAGATCGCGGCGCCACCGAGCACCGGGTGCGGGATGACGGCGACCACACTGCCGACCTTGGGCAGCAGCCCCAGGGCAATCATGAAGACACCGGCCGCGACCACCACGAAGCGGCTCATCACCTTGGACATCCGCACGAGGCCGATGTTCTCGGCGAACGCCACGTACGGGAAGGAGTTGAGCAGTCCGCCGAGCACGGTGGCGACGCCGTCGGCGCGCAGGGCGTCGGCGACGGTGGCGTTGTCGACCTTCCTGCGGGTGATCTCCCCGATCGCGTAGACGTCCCCGGTGGTCTCCACCATGGTGATCAGCATGACGACGACCATGGCGATGATCGGGAACAGTTCGAACTTCGGCATTCCGTAATGGAACGGGGTGCTGACACCGAACCATTCGGCGCTCCCCACCGCTCCGAAATCGACGTCGCCGAAGCACCAGGCGACGGCGGTCCCGCCGACCAGGCCCAGCAGAACGGCCAGGCTGCTCAGGTACGGCTTTCCGAGGCGGACCACGGCCAGAATGAACAGCAGGGTGCCGAGGGCATATCCGAGATTCTTGACGGAGCCGAATTCCGGGTGCCCGATCAACTGGGCGCCGCCGGCGGCGTCCTGGAGTCCCTGGGGTATGAGGGTCAGGCCGATGATGGTGAGGATCGTGCCGATGACGACCGGCGGGAAATACTTCACCAACTTGCTGAAGAACGGCGCGAAGAGGAATGTCGCGATACCCGCGGTGATGACCGCGCCGTACACGACGAGCAGTCCGGCGACGCCGCCGCCCGCGCCCAGGCCGATGGCGATCATCGGCGAGACCGCGGTGAAGGTGACGCCCTGCACGAGCGGCAGCCGGGCGCCGATCCGCCAGACCCCGAGGGCCTGGATGATCGAGGCGATACCACAGGTCAGCAGGTCCGCGTTGATCAGGTAGACGAGCTGCTCGTGGGTCAGGCCGAGGGCGTTGCCCACGAGGATGGGGACGATGACGGCCGCGGCGTAGAAGGCGAGGACGTGCTGGAAGCCGTAGAGCGCGAGTTTACCGACGGGAAGCACCTCGTCGACGGGGTGCGTTCCCTGTCCGGAGAACTGCGGGGGAGAGTGTCGGGAGGATCGTGCCATCTCTGCCTTGCCTTCACGAGGTAGGTGAATAAGAAGCGGACCGGCACCGACATGTCCGGATGGCATGACGGGACCGGCGGGGTCCTACAAAGCCGACGGTGAGCGGTGTTGCCGACACCAGGTAGCCCTGCGCTGCGCATTGTGTCCCGGTTCGACGGGACTTCCTTCGATCGGCGGTGTAAATTCCGTTATTTGCATGGAATTTACAGGTGGGGCCCATCGGAGCGCTCACCTTAGTTGACCTCCGGCATTTCTCGCGAGTAACCGGCGGTCACCGTCCGGGCCACCGCGGGCGCGCCGGCCGCCGAGGGCCGGGTGAACGGGCCGCGGACGGCCGACCGCCTCGGCAAGAGGTAGCGCCACCTGGGGTTTTGCGGGGGCCTGCGGACGTCGGCAAACAGGCGGGGCCCGGCCCGCCGCCGTAAAATCCAGATATGGCCAAGCGCCCGGATGCCAGTGCGCCGGAACTCCTCGTCGAGGCCGCCGGCGGCACCGTGGTGATGGATCCGCACCAGACCTACCACGTGGGCCGCGACCCCGCCGGGGAAGTCGTCCTCCAGGACGCCCGGGTCTCCTGGCACCACGCGGTGCTGCGGACCACGGACGGCCACTGGACGGTCGAGGACGAGCACAGCACCAACGGCACCTACACCGACGGACGGCGGGTGGAGCACTGCGACGTCGGGCCGGGCAGCGTGATCCGGTTCGGCAACCCGGCCGACGGCCCGTCTGCGGTGCTCAGCGGGGCCCCGCCCCGCGAGGAGCCCGCCCCCCGCCGGACCGAGCGGCCGTCCGCCGTCTCGCACCCCGCCGGCACCCACACCTTCCGCCGGCCCAGTTCCGTACGGCCGCTGCCCGCCACCGCCAAAACCACCCGGATCGGCCGCGCACCGGACAGCGACCTGGTCGTCGACGACCTCGCCGTCTCCCGCCGGCACGCCGAACTGCGCGCCGGGCCGGACGGCTACGAGATCGTCGACCTGGGCAGCCACAACGGCACCTACCTCAACGGCCAGCCGGTCGAGCGCGCCATGGTCATCCCGGGCGACATCATCGGCATCGGCCACTCCGCGTTCGCCCTCGTCGGCGACGAACTCCAGGAGTTCGTCGACACCGGCGAGGTCTCGCTGGACGTCCAGGGCCTGGCCGTGCGGGTCGACAAGGGCCGCAAGACGCTGCTGGACCAGGTCTCCTTCCCGGTCGGTGAGAAATCGCTGCTCGCGGTGGTCGGGCCGAGCGGCGCCGGCAAGTCGACCCTGCTCAACGCGCTGACCGGGCTGCGGCCCGCGGACGACGGCTCCGTGCTCTACGACGGCCGGGACCTCTACCGCGACTACGCCGAGCTGCGCCAGCGCATCGGACTCGTACCGCAGGACGACATCCTGCACTCCCAGCTCACCGTGCGCCGCGCCCTGGGCTACGCAGCCCGGCTGCGCTTCCCGGAGGACACCGCCAGGTCCGAGCGGCTGGCCCGGGTCGACGAGGTGATCCATGAACTGGGCCTCGACCAGCGGGCCGACCAGCCGATCCACAGCCTTTCGGGCGGCCAGCGCAAGCGGGTCAGCGTCGCCCTGGAGCTGCTGACCAAACCGTCGCTGCTCTTTCTCGACGAGCCGACCTCCGGGCTGGACCCGGGTATGGACCGCTCGGTGATGCGCATGCTGCGCGACCTGGCGGACGACGGCCGTACCGTCATCGTCGTCACCCACAGCGTGCTGAGCCTGGACGTCTGCGACCGGCTGCTGGTCCTCGCCCCCGGCGGGAAGATCGCCTATTACGGGCCGCCCGACGAGGCGCTGGCGTTCTTCGGCTTCACCCAGTGGCCGGAGGCGTTCGAGGCGTTCGAGGCGGACACCGCGCGCGACTGGGCCGGGCAGTACCGCGCCTCGCCCCTGTACCGCCGCTGCATCTCCGCCGACTCCCGGCAGCCCCCGCACACCCCCGAGTCCCCCCGGGGCCCGGTGACCGCCCACAAGGCGCAGAGCTGGAGCGGACAGCTGCGCACCCTGGTCCGCCGGTACGCGGCGGTGCTCGGCGCCGACCGCACCTTCCTGGTCATCATGGTGGCGCTGCCGTTCGTGATGGGCGCGCTGGCCCATGCCCTGGCCGGCAGCAGCTTCTCCCGGGAGTCCGCACTGAACGCGCTGCTGATCCTGTGCGTGGGTGCGGTGCTGACCGGCGCCGCCAATGCCGTCCGCGAGCTGGTCAAGGAACGCACGATCTACCAGCGCGAGAGAGCCGTCGGCCTGTCCCGCTCGGCGTATCTGATGTCGAAGGTGCTGGTGCTGGGCACCGTCACGGTCGTGCAGGCCGTGGTCCTGACCCTGGTCGCACTGTTCGGGGTCAGGCTCAACGCGCCCGGGGGCAAAGGAGTGTTGCTGCCACCCCTGATCGAAATCATCCTCGCCGTCGCGCTGTTGGCGTTCACGGCGATGATGCTGGGCCTCTTCGTGTCCGCCCTGGTGCGCAAGGAGGAGGTCACCATGCCCCTGCTGGTCCTCCTCGCGATCGTGCAGGTCGTGCTCTGCGGCGCGCTGGTGAAACTGCACGGGGTGCCGGGGCTGGAGCAGGTGGCCTGGCTGGTGCCGTCCCGGTGGGCGCTGGGCGCGATGGGGGGCACCGTCGACCTGCACCGGCTGCTGCCGACGCCGGTCACCGCGGATCCCCTCTTCCAACACTCGGCGGGGATCTGGCTGCTCGACATGGGCATGCTGATCGTGCTCTCCCTCGTCCTGGGGTTCCTGGTCACCAAGCTGCTGCGGCGGCGTGAGCCCGAGATCATGCGCAAGTAGCGCCGAGGAGCCGCCTGTGACCGCGCCCGACTTCCTCCCCAGCCATGTGGTCCCGCCGGACGGGATGGCGACCTGGGCCGCGCCGGATCCCGGTCGGCCGACGGCGGCGCTCGACCCGCTGCTGCCCGTCCAGGTCGTCGACCGGCGCGGCGACTGGGCGCTGGCACTGTGCTCCAACGGCTGGTCGGCCTGGGTCGACGGCCGACTACTGCTGTCCGTTCCGCACGGCCCGCCCGCCGCCGGACAGTCGCCCGCCCGGACCGCCGACCCCCGGCCGCTGCTGGGCGCCCTGGAGGGCGAGCTCGGCCGCTACCGCCGGCTGGTCGAGGAGCTGCTGGACGGGCGACTGGACGGCGAGTCGTTCGGCCGCGAGGCCCGGGGGACGCGGTTGGGGGTGGTCGTGGACGGCGAGGCGGTCTGGCTGTACGACGCGCGGCACGAACGGTGGTGCTACTGCGACGGCAGGTCGCTGGAGACGTACGCGGTGACGGCCGGACCGGCGGCGCGGAGCGGGGAGCGGGACGCTCCGGACCCGCCCGGCGCCTCGGGCGAGGAACCCCGTCCGCCGCCGGCCGAGGACACGGCGGCGGACGGCCCGCCGCCCGCCCCCACCCGCCTGGGTGACGTCCGGTGAGCGCCGGGGAACCCGCGCCCGGGGAGCGCGCCGCCACCCCCGACTCCTCCGGGTTCCGCGGGCGCCGGATCGCCGACTACCTGCTCCGGGACGAGATCGGCCGCGGTGGCATGGCGGTCGTCTACCGGGCCGAGGACCTGCGGCTCGGCCGGACCGTCGCGATCAAACTGCTGGCACCCGAACTGGCCCGCAACGACACCTTCCGCCGGCGCTTCGTCCACGAGTCGCGGGTGGCCGCGGCGATCGACCACCCGCACATCGTGCCGGTCTTCGAGGCCGGGGAGGCCGAGGGCGTGCTCTACATCGCGATGCGGTACGTCAAGGGGCGGGATCTGCGGGCGCTGCTGGACCGTGCGGGTCCGCTGTCGCTGGAGGTCGCCTGCCGTATCGCCCTCCAGGTGGCGTCCGCGCTGGACGCCGCGCACGACCACGACCTGGTGCACCGCGACGTCAAGCCCGGCAACATCCTGGTGGCCGAGGGCACCGACACCGACCGCCCCGAGCACGCCTATCTGACGGACTTCGGGCTGACGAAGAAATCGCTGTCGCTGACCGGCTTCACCAGCGTGGGGCAGTTCGTCGGCACACTGGACTACGTCGCACCCGAGCAGATCTCGGGCCGTCCGGTGGACGGCCGGTGCGACGTCTACAGCCTGGCCTGTGTGCTGTTCGAAATGCTCACCGGGGCGCCGCCGTTCCGCCGCGACGACGACATGGCGCTGCTCTGGGCGCATCAGTACGACCCGCCGCCGGTCCTGACCGAGCAGCGCCCGGACCTGGCACCCGCCGTCGACGAGGTGTTCACCCGGTCGCTGGCCAAGTCTCCCGGGGAGCGCTACGACACCTGCCGGGGGTTCGTGGCGGCGCTGCGCGCGGCCGGCCGGGGCGCGCCCGCCGGGGGCGCGCCCCGGCCGGCCGCGGACCACGCGCCGACGCGGGTCGACGGCGCGACCCCGCCGTCGGGTCCCACCGCTCCCCCGCCGCCGCCCAGCTGGGCCACGCCGGTGTTTCCCGGCCGGTAGCCGCGCGTCAGGCCGCGCGCGGGGCTTCGTCCGCCTCCCCCGGGTGCCGTACGCGCCGCGCCAGGAGGCTGCCGAGGAATCCGGTGACCAGCCCCCAGACGGCGCCCGCCGCCACCAGGCGCGGCAGTTGCGGCTCCAGGACGACCTCGCCGCCCAGATCGCCGCCGAGGTCCCCGACGCCGACCAGGGAGAGCCCGTAGTGGGCGAAGATCCGGGTGATCAGCCCGACGACGAGCAGGGTGAGGGCCAGCGCCAGCGCCGTCTCCAGCGCATGCCGCCAGGCGGGCAGCCGGGCCGGGGAGCGGACCGCGCCGGTGAACGCGGCGCCGAGCAGCACCACGGCCGCCACCGCCACCAGCAGCCAGACCCGGCCGTCGTGCTCGGCGAGGGAGCCCAGGTCCACGGTGCGCCGCCCGTGCCGGGTGTGCAGGACGTCGTCGAGCAGCTGCGGCATCGGCAGCCCGATGGCTTTGTCGACGTGGCCGCTCCAGGCGCCGCCGGTACCGATGCCCAGCGCCATCCAGGCCAGGTTCGGCAGCCCCAGGAGGATCACGGCGGCGGTCTCGGCCGGATGCCCCTTGACGATCAGCACGACCACCCCGGCGATCAACCCGATCGCCACATAGGCGAGCAGCGCCGTCAGCATCGCGAACGCGGGCGGCCGGACCCAGTTCTGCAGATGGAGCAGCGGGGAGGTGAGCGGGGCGCGGCGCGAGACGAGGAAGGTGAGCGCGAGCACCGCCAGTACCCACAGCAGCCCGAAGCCGAGGGTGGCGGGGACATCGGCGCGGAAGCCGACGGTGGGTGTCGCACCGAGCTCCGTGCCGAGCTGGTCGGCGAGGTCGTTGCCCACGGCGATCCGGAAGCTGTGGCGTGCGACGAGGGCGGTGACCAGCAGGAGCACCAGCCAGCAGGCGGCCGTACGGGCGACCCGGGCCAGCAGTTCACGGCCGGTGGCCACGGCCCGGTGCCGTAGCGGACGCAGAAAGACGGTGGCGGTCACCAGCACGCCGGCCAGGGTCACCGACAGCGGTACGGCGTCGAGGGCGGCGTCCGCCTGCACGATCACCCCGGCATCGCCCGTCAGCCCCACCGAGCCACCCGCCGCGATGGCCACGGCGGCCGCCACGACGTGCAGGAACCCGCCGCCGGGCAGGTCTCCGGCGCCCGCCGCCCACAGGCCGAGTGCGGCCACGACGTACATGGCGACGATCCCCGCCGCGGCCGCGGCCAGGGCTTCCCCCCAGACACGGAGGGGACCACTTCTTGCGGGGCCTCGCAGCTGGCTCACGCTGTCTCCTGCCGAACGCCGGACGGAGTGGGGGGAGGTGATGCGGCAATTAGCGAAATTACGGGCGAATCACGACCTTCGCCACCGTAGGCACGGGCAGGCCACCCGGCTTGCGGACGGTGCCGCCCCTCGGCACACAATGGCAGCGACCTCGACAAACCAGGGCAAATATCCGGATCTGTTTGCTCCACCGGAGGACCCGCTCGCGTCGGAAGAGGTACCCGTGACATCCCAGCCGCCGCCCGACAGCAGCCCGACCGGACCGCCGTCGGGCCCGCTCTCCGGACCCTCGTCGGGCACCCCGTCCGGCCCCGCCACCGAGCCGACCCGCGCGGGCGCGCCGCCGACCGAGGTGGACCGGCCGCAGGGCCCCGGCGGCGGCGCGGGTGGCGGGTCCGGGGGCGGCGGGGGTGGCGGAGGTGGCGGCAAGGCCGGCGGCGGGGGCGACGGCCGGCCCTGGTGGCGGTCCGCCCCCAGGGTCGCGATCGTCGCGGCCGCCGTGGTGGCGGCCGTCGTGCTGACCGTGGTCCTGACCCGTCCGGGCGGCACCGGCGCGGGCGAGGTGTTCCTCCAGCCCGCCGCCGACAAGGGCCCCGATCCGTTCACCAGGTCCACGGCGAAGCAGTCCTCCCTGCCGCCGTCGCCGAGCTCCTCCCCCGGCACGCCCACCGGCGCCCCCTCGGGGAAGAGTTCGGCCGGCACCCCGACCTACCAGGGCTCCACCCCCGGCCTGTACGGCGGCAGCCGCAGCACCACCAGCTGCAATGTCGAACGGCAGATCACCTACCTGGAGAGCGACCGGGCCCGGGCGAAGGCGTTCGCCGCCACCGAGGGCGTCGACGTCGGCGCCGTCCCGTCCTTCCTGCGGTCGCTGACACCCGTCCAGCTGCGCCGGGACACCCGTGTGACCAACCACGGCTTCAAGGACGGCAAGGCCACCGCCTTCCAGTCGGTGCTCCAGACGGGCAGCGCCGTCCTGGTCGACTCGCGCGGGATGCCTCGGGTGCGCTGCGCCTGCGGCAACCCGCTGCGCCCTCCGGTGGCCGTCAGCAGCAACGCGAAGACCGTCGGCAAGGCGTGGCCCGGATACCGCGCCTCGAACACGGTGGCCGTGCAGCCCTCCTCCACCGACGTGCACGCATTCGTCCTCTACGACCCGGAAACGGGCCAGTACTTCCAGCGCCCCAAGGGCAGCGCCGGCTCCAGCGACTCCTGGACCCCGCCGCCCACCACCTCGCCCTCCGGTACCCCGCCCACCACGCCGCCCTCCTCCGGTCCCTCCTCTTCCTCCTCGGGGACGTCCGGGAGCTCCGGCCCGCAGAGCTCGGCCCCCACCTCGGCTCCGCCCGGCTCCTCCTCCGCCCCGCCGCAGCCCGAATCCCCCACCCAGGCCCCGACCACGCAGGCGCCCACCTCCGCGTCCCAGCCCGCGACGGCGTCCACCGGCGGGGAATCCGGGCAGGTCAGCCCCTAGGGGTGTCCGTAGAGTCCCGCCTGGGGGTTGTCGTCACACTCCCCAGAACCGGGCGTGGCACCGGACCCGGACCCCGACCCCTCGACCGTCCCGAGGCGGGGCGGTCCGGGGGCCGGGGGCGAACCGTGTCATAAATCTCCGATCCCCCGGACAACCTCCGAAGCAGACAAAGCATCTGAACTGACGGCGGGCTCCCCGCCGTCAGCGCTCTGCTTTGGAGGACCCTCGTGCACGCCGGACCACGCCGCCATCCCGCCCGGTTCATCCCCGTCCTGATGGCGTCGGCCACCCTGCTGACCGCGTGCGGCGCGGGCGCCGGCTCGTCGAAGGCGGACGAGCCCGCGGCCAAGGTCACCGTCACCCCCGCGACCGGCAGCAAGTCGGCCGCGCTCGGCTCGCCGATATCCGTCCGGGCCGACGGCGGCAAGCTCACCTCCGTCGAGGTCAAGGACGGTCAGGGCACCGCGGTCGACGGCCGGCTCGCCGCCGACGGGTCCTCGTGGAAGTCGGCCGGCAAGGTCCGGCCGAAGACGACCTACACCGTGAAGACCAAGGCGAAGGCGACGGGCGGCAAGGAATCCGCCGCCACCTCGGTCTTCACCACCGAGGCGGCCGACAAGGTCAACAAGCTCACCAACACCCCCGGCGGCGGGCAGACCGTCGGCACCGGAATGCCCGTCTCGATCCTCTTCGACCACCCGATAGCCACCGACCGGCGGGCCGAGATCGAGAAGGCGCTGAAGGTCACCACCCAGCCGCACGTCCAGGGCGCCTGGGGCTGGGTCAAGGACTACTCCGGCAAGGACCGGATCGACTGGCGCCCCAAGGACCACTGGCCCGCCGGCACCAAGGTCTCCGTCAAGGGCGCGCTGGGCGGGATCAACTCCGGTACGGCGGGCGGCTGGTTCGCGCGGGACTACAACTACGGGTTCTCCATAGGCGCCGACCACAAGGCCGTCATCGATGTGCCGTCGCACACCCTGACCATGTACGCGGACGGCAAGAACGTCGGCAGCGTCACCGGCTCGGCGGGCTCCCCGCAGGACCCGACCCGGGGCGGTGTGCACACCGTCCGCAGCAAGAACGCGGCCGAGACGATGGACTCCTCCACCATCGGACACGGTGACGAATGGATGCTGGACTCCAAGTGGGTCACCCACCTCACCGCGTCCGGCACCTTCCTGCACTCCGCGCCCTGGAACAAGCAGCTGGGCGTGGCCAACACCAGTCACGGCTGTTTCGGGATGAGCACCGGCGACGCCAAGAAGGTCTTCGACTTCCTCACCATCGGCTCCACGGTCGAGGTCAAGGGCACCAGCAACCCCAACCGGACCGACGTCGGCAACGGCCTCGAGGTCTGGCAGGAGAGCTGGCCGCAGTGGCAGCAGCGCAGCGCGCTGAAGTAGCCGTCGTCCGCAGCCCTCATCGGGCGGCCGGGCGCCGTTCCTCGGCGCGGCTCTCCTCCGGCCGGCCGGCCGGCACCCGCCCGCCCGCCCACTGGACCGCGGCCCCCGCCGCCCGGCCATCGGAAGAGCGACGTTCGTCCTACCGACGAGCCGCCCGGCGCCGGCTCCTGACGGGGCGCCGGGGGCCGGTAGCGGGGTACCGGCCCCCGGCGCACGGCCGGTGGGCGGTCAGGCGGTCAGGCGGTCAGGCGGTCAGGCGGTCAGGATCGCCGGGTCGCTCACGCCGGGCCGGCCGTTCTCCACGTGTCCGGCGAACCGCCGCAGGAAGCCGGTGTCGCCGTCCGAGGCCACCGAAACGTCGTACCACCGCTTGCTGGCCCGCAGGTCCACCGTGTGCTGCACGGTGGCACCGGCACGCACCGGGAAGGTCTCGGCAGCGCCGCCGTAGGCGTTGGTGACCGTCAGGTGGCGGTCGGTGCCGCCCGGGTTCGTCATGGTGAGGGTGAGGTTGCCGGAGGTCGCGTCGTGGCGGGCGGTGACCTCGGGGCCGGCGGTCTTGCCGGGGCCCTTGAAGACGCGCAGGAAGCCGTTCGGGCCGTGCACCGTCAGGTCGTAGGAGCCCTTCGAGTACTGCGTGTTCCAGGTGTCGGAGATCTTCTTGCCGGCCTCCGTGGTGTAGGTCCACGGACCGTCCGTGCGGTTCCCGGAGGTCACGGTGAAGCAGGCACCGGCCGTGTCGCCGCCGCTGAAGGTCAGCGTGTACTTCCCGGTGTCGGGCGTGGCCGCGCCGTCCGTCAGCGGCGTGTACGGCAGCGGGCGGGTCGGTCGGGAACCCGCCTCCTGCTTGGGCAGCACGGGGTTGGCCGGCGGCTTGGGCACATAGCTGTCGTGCCGGTTCTTGTCCGGCGGCTCGTAGGCGTCGGTGTCCGGCAGTGCGGCGGGCTTGGTGTTCTCCAGGCCGAAGTCGAAGGCGGAGGTCAGGTCGCCGCAGATGGCGCGCCGCCAGGGCGAGATGTTGGGCTCGTGGACGCCGAAGCGGCGTTCCATGAAGCGGATGATCGAGGTGTGGTCGAGGACCTCGGAGCAGACGTAACCGCCGGTGCTCCAGGGGGAGACGACGAGCATCGGGACGCGCTGGCCGAGGCCGTAGGGGCCGGCCCCGTAGGTCACGTTGCCCGAGAAGTGGTCGAGCGACGCGTCCACGGTGGACAGTCCCTGGTCGGCGTCGGCCGGCGGGAACGGCGGCAGGACGTGGTCGAAGTAGCCGTCGTTCTCGTCGTAGGTGATGAACAGGGCGGTCTTGGCCCACACCTCGGGGTTGGAGGTGAGCGCGTCCAGCACCTGCGAGACGTACCAGGCGCCGTAGTTGGCGGGCCAGTTCGGGTGCTCGGAGAAGGCTTCGGGGGCGGCGATCCAGGAGACCTGGGGAAGCTTGTCGGCCTTCACGTCGGCCTTGAGGACGTCGAAGTAGCCGTCGCCCTGCTTGGCGTTGGTTCCGGTGCGGGCCTTGTCGAACAGCGGGTCGCCGGGCTTGGCGTTGCGATACTGGTTGAAGAACAGCAGGGAGTTGTCGCCGTAGTTGCCGCGGTAGGCGTCGTCGATCCAGCCCCACTTGCCGGCCGCGTCCAGACCGTCACCGATGTCCTGGTAGAGCTTCCAGGAGATCCCGGCCTTCTCCAGCCGCTCCGGGTACGTCGTCCAGCCGTACCCGGCCTCCTCGTTGCCGAGGACGGGGCCGCCGCCCGAGCCGTCGTTGCCGACGTGGCCGGAGAACATGTAGTAGCGGTTGGGGTCGGTCGCCCCGATGATCGAGCAGTGGTACGAGTCGCAGACGGTGAAGGTGTCGGCGAGCGCGTAGTGGAACGGAATGTCCTTGCGCGTCAGGTAGGCCATCGTGCCGGTGCCCTTGGCGGGGATCCAGCTGTCGTACTTGCCGTCGTTCCAGGCCTTGTGACCGCCGCCCCAGTCGTGGTTGAGGCCCTCGATGAACTGCATGCCCAGGTTCTCGGCGTCCGGGCGGTAGGGCAGTACATCCTTGCCGCCGTCCGGCTGGTGCCAGACCGACTTGCCGCTGTTCAGGGTGAGCGGACGCGGGTCGCCGAAGCCGCGGACGCCCTTCAGGGAGCCGAAGTAGTGGTCGAAGGAACGGTTCTCCTGCATCAGGACGACGACATGCTCGACGTCCTTGATGGAGCCGGAGCTCCGCTTGGCGGGGATGGCCGCGGCGCGGGCGATGCTGCTCGACAGGGCGGAGGCACCGGCGGTGGCACCCGCTATCTGGAGGAAACGGCGCCGATTCAGTTCAGGCATGTGTCAGGGACCTCTTGAGGTGTGGGGGCTTGCTGATACGTGGACGGTCGTGCGGGGCGATGCGGGTCGATCGAAAAGCAGGGTCAGCAGAGTGTTCCAAGAGCAGCGAGTTCCAGGGAAGGGGGGGTGTCGTCCGTATGACGCGGCGCGGTACGCGCGACGAACAGCCCGACAGGCGGAAGAAGCCGGGCAGAACGGGTCAACCGGCCGGGCGGGGTGCGACGGCGGACCGGGGTGAGGACGGCGCAGGGCGTGCGATCCGGGGCGCGGACGGGCGGCGGAGCCGGGCCGCCGCGGGACGTCGGGCCGGGGAGGCCGCGGGTGCCGGGTGCGCCCCGGTCAGCCCGCCCGCCGCCGGGCCAGGACCTTGTCCGGGGTGAGCGGGAGGTCGCGCAGCCGGATTCCCGTGGCGTGCCACACGGCGTTGGCGACGGCCGCCGCGGTGCCGACGATGCCGATCTCGCCGATGCCCTTGCTGCCCATGGGGTTGAGGTGCGGGTCGTCCTCGTCGAGCCAGTGCGCCTCGATGGCGGGGACGTCGGCGGACGCCGGCACGTGGTAGGAGGCCAGGTCGCTCTCGGTGAAGTCGCCGAAGACGGGATCCAGGCTGCTGCCCTCCGTCAGGGCCATGCCGATGCCCATCGTCATGCCGCCGATGAACTGGGAGCGCGCCGTACGGGAGTTGAGGATCCGGCCGGCCGCGAACACGCCCAGCAGCCGCCGTACCCGTACCTCGCCGGTGAGGGTGTCGACCTGCACCTCGGCGAACTGGGCACCGAAGGAGTGCCGGGAGTAGGGGCTCGGCGCGGTCGCCGCCTGCCCGGTGTCGGCGGTCGCCGTGATCCCCGTGGCGGGGAGCGGCCCCTGGTGTTCGCGCAGCCGAACCAGCAGTGCGGCGGCGGCCTCGTGGACGGCCCAGCCCCAGGAGCCGGTGCCGGCCGAGCCGCCTGCCAAGAAGGCGGGCGGCAGGTCGCTGCTGCCGATCTCGATCCGTACCCGGTCCTCGGGTGCGCCGAGCGCGGCGGCGGCGACCTGGGCGAGGACGGTGCGGGCGCCGGTGCCGATGTCGGTGGCGTTGATCCGGACGCGGTAGCTGCCGTCGGCGGCGGCGTGCGCCTCGGCGGTACTGGGCATCAGGAGGACGGGGTAGGTGGAGGCGGCAACACCCGTACCGAGCAGCAGGTTTCCCTCGCGGCGCCGGGCCGGCCGGGGATCGCGGGGCAGCCAGCCGAAGTGCTCGGCGCCCGCGCGCAGACACTCGACGAGGTGCCGGCTGCTGAAGGCCCGGCCGCTGTCCGGTTCGGTCTCCGGCTCGTTGCGGATGCGCAGGTCGACGGGGTCGGCGTCGAGGGCGACGGCGAGTTCGTCGAGGGCGGACTCCAGGGCGTACATGCCCGGGGCCTCACCGGGTGCGCGCATCCAGGAGGGAGCGGGCACGTCGAGCGGGGTGACGCGGTGGGTGGTGCGGCTGTTGGGCGAGCGGTACATGACGCGGGCCGGTACGGCGGCCTGCTCGACGAACTCGGAGAGGGTGGAGGTGTGGCTGTCGCTCTCGTGCGCGAGGGCGGTCAGCACGCCGTCGGCGCCCGCGCCCAGCCGGACGCGTTGGACGGTCGGCGCGCGGTGACCCACGACGGCGGGCATCTGGCGGCGGGGCAGGGCGAGTTTGACGGGGCGCCCGGTGTGCCGGGCAGCCATCACGGCGAGCACCACCTGGGGGCGGGGGGTCCCCTTGGAACCGAAGCCGCCGCCGACGTGCTCGGAGGTGACGGTGACGTCGCCCTTGTCGAGCGCGAACAGCGCGGCGAGGTCGTCGCGCACCCGAGTGGAGCCCTGGCTGGAGTCGTGGACGGTGAGGTGGCCGTCGTGCCAGCGGGCGGTGGCGGCGTGCGGTTCCATGGGGTGGTTGTGCAGCGGCGGCACCGTGTAGGTCGCGTCGACGGTGACCGGGGCGGCGGCGTACGCCTCCTCGAAGTCACCGCGTGCGCGGTGCCCCGGATAGCCGCCGTTGGCCACCTCGGGCACGTACAGGCCCGGGTGATCGGCGCTCAGCCGTACGTCGTGGCCGTCGGCGTCGTACGAGACGCGAACCGCCTCGGCCGCCGCACGGGCCTCCTCGAGGCTGTCGGCGACGGCCAGTGCGACATACCAGCCGCGGTGCGGGACCCGGTCGTCCTGGCGCACGGCCAGGGTGGGGTCCTCGGGGGCGGCGAGGCGGGGCGCGTTCTCGTGTGTCAGGACCGCGCGGACCCCGGGCAGGGCCAGCGCCGCCGCGGTGTCGACGGCGGTGATCCGCCCGCGGGCGACCGTCGCGGGGACCGGCCAGGCGTAGGCGCAGCCCGGCGGGGTGTGTTCGAAGGCGTAGCGGGCGGCGCCGGTGACCTTCTCCCGTCCTTCCCGGCGGACGAGCGGTGCGCCGAGGGGCTCCGGGAGCGGGCCGAGGAGGAACGGGTCGGAAGCCATGGCGCGGTCCTTGCGGTGGGGGCTTTCGGGACGGGGCGACGGGGTGGTCAAGCGCGGGCCGCGAGATCGGCGAGGACCCCGACCGTCAGATTCCGCGCCAGGGTGACCTTGAAGCCGTTCTCACGCAGCGGGCTGGCGGCGGCGAGTTCCGCTTCGGCGGCGCGCGCGAAGGTGTCCTCGGTGGCCGACGCACCCTGCAGCACGGCCTCGGCGGCGCGGGCCCGCCACGGCCGGTGCGCGAGCCCGCCGTACGCCAGCGCCGCATACCGCACGGCGCCGTCCTGGAGGACGAGCACCGCCCCCACGGAGACCAGGGCGAAGGCGAACGACGCCCGGTCGCGTGCCTTGCGGTAGCGCGAGCGCGCGCCGGGACGGGCCGGCGGAAGCCCGACGGCGGTGATCAGTTCGCCCTGTCGGATGACGGTGTCCCGCTCCGGCCGGTCACCGGGCAGCCGGTGGAAGTCGGTCACCGGCACGCTGCGTTCGCCGTCGGGGCCGTACAGGTGAACGGTCGCGTCCAGGGCGGCGAGGGCGACCGCCATGTCCGACGGCTGGGTGGCGACGCAGTGCTCGGAGTGCCCCAGGACGGCGAGGTCGCGGTGCGCGCCCTCGCGGGCCGGGCAACCGGTGCCCGGTGCCCGCTTGTTGCAGGGCTTGGACACGTCCTGGAAGTAGGGGCAGCGGGTGCGCTGCAGGAGGTTCCCGCCGGTGGTCGCGGTGTTCCGCAACTGCCCCGAGGCGCCGGCCAGCAGCGCCTGGGAGAGTACGGGATACCGCTCGCGCACCGCGGCGGCCGCGGCCAGATCGCTGTTGCGGACCATCGCACCGATCCGCAGCCCGCCGTCCGGCGCTTCCTCGATCCGGTCGAGCGGCAGCCGGCTGACGTCGACGAGCAGCCGCGGCGTCTCCACGCCGAGCTTCATCAGATCGACGAGGTTGGTGCCCCCGCCGAGGAACCGCGCCCCGGGCTGTTCCCGCACCGCCTGCAGCGCCTCGTCCACGCTGCCGGCGCGCACATATCCGAACGGCTTCACGACCTCACCCGCGCCTCTCCGACATCGGCGATCGCCTCGACGATGCGGGGATAGGCACCGCACCGGCACAGGTTCCCGCTCATCCGCTCGCGGATCTCGTCGGCGGTGAGCTCCACCGGCGCCCCCGGTTCCGCGTCGTACGGCGTGACGTGCGAGGGGAACCCGTCCGCCGCCTCCGCGAGCGCGCCGACCGCCGAGCAGATCTGCCCGGGGGTGCAGTAGCCGCACTGCAGGGCGTCCCGCTCCAGGAACGCCTCCTGGAGCGGGTGCAGCCGCTCGCCGTCGGCGAGGCCCTCGATGGTGGTGAGGTGCCGTCCGTCCTGTGCCACGGCCAGCAGCAGGCAGCTGTTGGCGCGCCGCCCGTCGACCAGCACCGTGCACGCGCCGCACTGACCGTGGTCGCAGCCTTTCTTGGCGCCGGTGAGATCGAAGCGCTCGCGCAGGACGTCCAGGAGCGTGGTCCGGTGGTCCACGGTCACGGTGTAGGTCGTCCCGTTGACCCGCAGATACACCGCGGACCGGTGGGATCGGGCCCCGGTCGCCGACCGGGGCGGCCCGGCCTCGTCGGCGGGCTGGTTGATGGACTCCACTCGTTCGGTCCTTCCGGCCGTCCAGCGATTCGACACGGCGTGTTTCCGTCCCGCCCGGCTTCTCCCGGTCCGGCTTCCGATGCGGCTCCGCCCCGGCTTCCCGGCCGCTCAGCGGGTCTCCAGCCGCAGCTGGACCTCCTGCTCCTGGTCGCCGGCTGCCGTGCCGACGATCCGTACCGCGAACGCGTGCGTCAGGCTCTCGCGCAGCCGGGCCACCGCCCAGTAGCCGCCCTGCACCTCGACCGTCACCGGCTCGGTCAGCGGCCGTGGTGCGGCCTCGGCCCGCAGTTCGCTGACGTCGACGGTCGCGGTCCACACGGTCGTGGTCGCACCGGCCACCTCGGTCGGCACGTCGTCCGCGGCACGGTCGGAGGCGAAGGAATCCCGCAGCGCGCTGAAGACCGCATGCGCGTCCTGCGTCGCGCAGCCGACCACCTCCACCACGACCTCGTCCGAGTGCTCGGGGCTTTTCGCCTGTTCCGCCTGTGACGCCTCTTCCGCGCTGTTCACTGTCGGGGCCTTCCTCTGGGAGCCGGACGCTTCCAGGCTCGCCCCATGGCCCGCTGTGTGCGACCGGAGACTCGAACGAGTGGTGTGAACGGGCGCAACTGTTCAGCACAGCCCCAGAAAGTTACTCTCTGTAATCGGGGTGCGCGTGGCGGTCGGGTGGGGTGATCGGTTGGGGTGATCGGTTGGGGGAGTCGTGAGAGGACGGTGGGCGAACCTCCCGCGGGGGCTACCGCCCGGGGTCGCGGCGGAAGAGGGCTGTCGTGAGGAAGGGTTCGCCGAAGCAGGGGGACTCGGGTGGCTCGCCGCGCATGGGGCGCAGTTCGACCTCTGTCAGGTCGGAGAAGATCCAGCGCAGGGAGTCCGGCGGATAGGCGAGTCCGCCGTGGAGTCGGGACTGGCGGTAGAAGTCGGCGTCGGGGAGTTCGGAGCCCATCGCGCCGGCCGTGAAGCAGGTGAGGGCGAAGTGGCCGCCGGGGGCGAGGGCCCGCTCGAGGAGGCCGAGGTAGCTGACGCGGCGGTGCGGTGGCAGGTGATGGAAGCAGCCGGAGTCGTAGATCAGGTCGTACGGGCCGCCGAGTTCGGTGTCCGCGAGGGCGAAGGCGTCGCCCCGGTGGAAGCGGATTCCGGCCGCCGCCCCTCCCGCCTCCCGGGCGCGGTCCTCGGCCCAGGCGATGGCCGCCGGGGAGAGGTCGACGGCGTCCACCGCGAAGCCCAGCGAGGCGAGGTGCAGGGCGTTGCGGCCGGGGCCGCAGCCCAGGTCGAGGGCACGGCCGGGGGCGATCAGACCCCGGTCGAGGTACGAAACGAGGTTCTCGTCCGGTTTCGCCACGAAGAACGGCACCGACCTGGAGCGGTCCGCGTAGAAGCCGTCCCACCAGGTGGCGGCGTCGGGCGTCCAACGGTCGGCGTCCGGCGTGAACAGGCCGTCCAGCAGCCTGAGTACGTCGTCCATCGTGCGGATGTTGCGGTCCATCCTGCCCTCCCCTGGTCCGATCCGGCGGGTCCGATGCGGCGATGGTAGGTCCGCGTGAGCCCACGGTCCGGGGCGGGACGTGGCGGCCGGGGGCGGTGGTCGGCCGTGTGAGCGCCCCGGCCGAGGGGCCTGAGGGCCTGCGTCCGGAGCCGGCGGCAGATCGCCACCGCTCCCCCACCGTTGGCCCCTGTGGGCCCAGTTCCGGCCGGGCGGGCCCGGGTTTCCGGGCCCGCCCCACTGCGACCGCCCCGCGGCGACCGCCCCGCTGCGGCCGGATCGTGCCGTGCCCGCCCTCCGCGCATGGAGGAGACCACCCGTTTCAGGGGGCCGCCCCGGGCGCGGTCTCGGCGGCGGGCGGGCGGATCCGTCCCGGCGGGCGCGGCGCACCGGTGAACGGCACGTCCGCGGCGCGGGCGACGATCTCGACCTCGTCCCCCAGGGCCCATTCGGCGGCGCGGGAGGACATCGCGGCCGGGACCATGCCACTGATGCCGTGGGCCGCGGGGATGTCGTAGGTGGCGTGCGCGTCGTGCGGCAGGACGACGCGGAACCCGTTCGCCAGGGCCGTACGGGCGGTCGCGCTGACGCACATCTCGGACAGCACGCCGCAGACGGCCAGCGCCCGGACACCGGCATCGGCGAGCAGGGCACCCAAGCGGGTGTCCGCGAAGCCGTCGTCGTCGGTCTTGCGGACCACGGTCTCCAACGGGCCGGGGGCGACGGGCAGATGGAGTTCCCAGCCGGGGGTGTGCGGTTCGTCGACGGCTCCGGGCGGGCCGTCGTTCTGCAGCTGGACGACGAGAGCCCCGGCGGCGCGGGCACGGGCGATCAGGTCGCGGGCCCGGTCGAGGACCCGGGCCGACTCGGGCACCGCCTCCCGCCCGGTGACGAAGGCCGCCTGCGCGTCGACGACGATCAGGGCCTCGACCGGGTGCGGACGCGGGGCCGGCCGGGGGCGGGTCGAGTGCTCGGTCATGGTCTCCCTCTCTCGGTCGTGGTCTCCATTTTGCGGTGGCCGCTTCGGCGGATACGCGGGATTTCGGGTCCGGGGTACGGGGGCCACGAAGGCGTGCCGGGCTGTCCGGGCCGCGCCGCGAGCGCCGGATACACGCTCCACTGAGCCGTACGGGGCCCCCGTAGTTGCCACGGGCATCGACCCGGACGGATCATCCCGTACGGGACGTCCACGCCGGAGCGGTCACAGCGGTCACGCGGTCGCAGCGGTCACGCGAGAGCAATGTGCACCGGAACCACCGGGGCGAACCGACCGCAGCCGGCCCGGCCGAACCGGCCGTACCGGAACCATCCGCGCGAGAGCCACCTGAGGGAGAAGCAGCATGGTCGACGTGGGGGAAGTCGTGGCGAGCGGGCACTGTGCGGTGGGGTTCGAGGGGGTGCGGGAGGTCTTCGAGCGGAACTTCCGGGCGCCCGGGGAGGTCGGCGCGGCGGTGGCGGTGACCGTGGACGGGGTGCCGGTGGTCGATCTGTGGGGCGGGCACGCGGACGCGGCGCGGACCCGGTCCTGGGAGCGCGACACTCTGGTGAACGTCTACTCGACGTCCAAGGGGATGACCGCGTTGTGCGCCCATCTCCTCGTGGACCGGGGCCAGTTGGAGCTGGACGCGCCGGTGGCCCGCTACTGGCCGGAGTTCGCGCAGGCCGGCAAGCAGGACATACCGGTGCGGTGGTTGCTGAGCCACCGGGCGGGGGTGATCGCACCCCGGGAGCCGTTGGCGGCGCGGTACGCCTACGACTGGGACCGGGTGTGTGCGGCGCTGGCCGCCGCGCCGCCGTGGTGGGAGCCGGGCACCGCACAGGGGTACCACGCGGTGACGTTCGGCTACCTGGTGGGTGAGGTCGTGCGGCGGATCAGCGGGCAGTCGCTCGGGGCGTTCCTGCGCAGCGAGATCGCGGAACCGCTGGGCGCGCGGGTGTTCATCGGTACGCCGGCGGAGGAGCACGCGCGGTGTGCGGAGATGGTGGGGCAGTTGGACGAGGCGCGGATCGCCGCGCGGTTCCCGGGCCTTCCGCGGCCGCCGTTCCGGGCGCTGACCGACCATCCGCTGGCGGCGGTGATGCTGGCGTTGACGTACATCCCCACCGGTGATGTCAACAGTGCCGCCTATCGCTCGGCGGAGATCCCGGCGGGCAATGCGCACGCCTCGGCGCACGGCCTGGCCACCGTCTACGGGGCGCTGGCGGGCGGGGGGCTGGTGGGGTCCGGCACGCTGGAGGCGATGCGGACGGCGCAGAGTCTGCCGCACGAGCCGGATCTGGCGATCGACGCGCTGGCGCCGCCGGGGACGGAGCGGCAGTGGGGGCTGGGTTTCATGCTCAACCACCAGGGCCAGGCCGGTCCCAACCGGCGCGCGTTCGGGCATGGCGGTGCGGGTGGGTCGTACGCCTTCGCCGATCCGGAGAATCGGTTGTCCTATGCGTATGTGATGAACAGGTACGGCAGTGGTGCCACCGGTGATGCCGATCCGCGCAACATGGGGCTGATCTCGGCGGTGTACGAGGCGGTGGGGCGGGCCCGGAGTTGACGCGGTGCGGGCCCGAGCCCGGGGCGGGGCGGCCGTCCGATCGGGGTGCTACGGCGCGGCCGATTCGGGCGGCGGTGCCGGTCGCGGTGCGATGCGGGGTTCGCCGGCCGCGTCGGTGAGGGCACGCAGTGAGGTGATCAGTCCGGTGCGCTGTGCGGCGGGGAGCCGGGTGACGATGTCGGCGATCCTTGCGTGGCGGTGGGAGACGACCCGCTCGACGAGGGCCCGACCCTTGGGCGTCAGGTTCAGTACGATCTCGCGGCGGTTGCCGGGTTTGGCCTGCCGGTGGACGCTGCCGGCCGCCTCCAGGCGGTCGACCATCCGCATCGCGGTGGACGGGTTGACGCCCAGGGCGGTGGCGAGCGAGGCGAGCTTGACCGGGCCCTGGCTGTCCAGCACGACGAGGGTGCGCAGCTGGGGGAGGGTGAGCGTGGGCTCGGTCTCGGCGAGGGCGTGGGCGGATATCGCGACAAGCAGCCGGGATGCGGTCAGCACCGCGGCGATCACCTCCTCGACGTCGCTGTCGAGGTGGTGATCATGTTCGGGATTGGCGTCGGGCCCCATTCCGCCTTTATATCGGGTGGCGGCGTTTCCCCTGGTGGCAGCCTCGTGCGCGGGAGCAGGCGAAGCTGGTTCCCGCTCGGTGCCCGAATGCCGTTACCCGGAGCAATAATGGATGAATGCGGCATGGTTCCGTGTTCGGCGCGAGGTAGGCGCGGGGCGCGGTGAGAGGCGGTGGTGACCATGGACAACGCCGAGACCGGTCACGAGGCGTATTCCCTCGTCTGCCTGCACTGCGGTTACGGGTGGGAGGAGGAGTACGAGATCCGCCATGTCACCGATCTGTCGGGCCAGCCGCGTGCCCAGTACTTCGTCCGTGGGGTGCGGGTCGCCTCCCCCCTGACCCGCGCCGACTGTCCCGCCTGCAATCGCGGCCCGATCCGGATCCTGCGCCCGGGCCGGGTGAGCGCCAGCCGTTCGCTGTTCGCCTGGTCCAGCTATCCCGACTGGTCGTCACCAGCCGGTGTAGAGAAGGTGGTTGACGAGTAGGGCGAGGACCGCTTGGGCGGTCAGCCAGTGGCGGTGCCGGGCGGCGGGCAGCAGGGCGGTCGCGGGCAGCAGCCAGACGGCGAACGGCAGCCAGATGCGCTCGGTCTCCGCCTTGCTCATGCCGGAGAGGTCGGCGGCGAGCAGGGTGAGGAGCGCGGCCAGGGCGAGGACGGCCAGGCGGCCGGCGGCCGTCCCCGGGGGCCGGAGCCGCAGCCGGCGCAGTGCCGGGGGTGCGGCCGTCAGGGCGTGCCGCAGCCCGGCCACGGTGGCGAGACCGGTGACGAGGACGGTGGCGCCCAGGTTGCCGAAGATCCAGTACGCGTAGGGGCGGACCGCGGCGGCGCCTTGGTAGTACCGCTCGACCAACAGGCGGTACCCCTCCCACCAGGAGAAGCCGGCGAGGGTGAAGCCGGCCGCGACGGCCGCGGCACCGGCCAGGGCGAGGGGCAGCGGGCGGGCGGTGCGGCCCAGGAGCAGGATTGCCGCGCCGATGACGGCGATGAGGGTGAGGCCGTAGGAGAGGTAGCAGGTGAGGCCGAAGAGGAGGCCGGCGGCGAGGGCGGCCGCCCCGGGGGCGCGGGTGGTGCGGGTGGCGGCCAGGGCGAGGAGGGCGAGGGACCAGGCGGCGACGCCGGCGAAGTAGCCGTCGGCGGAGGTGCCGACCCAGACGGCGGCGGGGGCGAGGACGAGGAAGGGTGCGGCGCGGCGCGCGGTCGGCTCGTCGGTGAGGGCGCGCAGGGCGATGAGGACGGCGGCCGTGGCGGAGGTGCCCAGGGTGATGCACCAGATACCCGCCCAGGCGCCGCCGGCGAGGCCGATGTGGTCGAGGCCGACGAAGGTGAGGACCGCGGCGGGCGGATGGCCGGCGACGTGGGCGGGCCAGTGGTCCGGGGAGGTGTTGAGGATGTGGTGGGTGAAGTCGCGCAGTGCGGGGCCGGGGCGGGTGAAGCGGTCGATGACGGTCAGGTATTCGTAGGGGGTGGTGAGGCGGCGGGAGATGCCGGTCCGAAAGCCGTCGATCAGGGCGAGTGACCAGGTCCAGGCCATGGCGGTGAGCCAGCTGGTGAGGAGGAGGGCGCGCCAGGGCAGCCGGGTGGCCAGTGGAGGGCCGTAGGCGATGACGAGAGCGGCGAGGGCGAGTGCGGCGGGGGTGCCGGGGCCGAGGTGCGGGAACCATGAGGCGTACAGCGGGGGCCAGTTGACGTGCAGGCTGCCGTTGGCGCGCTCGATGACGGTGCCGATGAGGGCGACCGCCGTGACGAGGAGGGTGCCGGCGGTGGCGGCCAGCAGGTCGGCGCGCCGGACACGACGCTCTTCGGGGGGCACACGGCGTTCGGGGGTCACACGAGTGGTCACAGCGGAACGCTAGGGCGCGGGTGGGGCGCCGGGGCCGCCCGGCGGCGGCGACGTCAGGATTTCGTCATGGGTCGCCACCCCCTGGAGGCACCCGCCGGGGCGTACGGTCGGGGCCACTGCGGCGGAACTCGTCGCGCGGACCGTCGAGGACACATCATGCGTGCCCATCACTTCGCTGCCCCTTCTCCCGCCTCACCGTCGTTCTGGCGCAGTCCGCTGCGCGGTCCCCGGCTGACGGCGCTGCTCGGTGTCGTGCTCCTGGCCGGTGTCACCGTGCTGTTCGTGACCGGTCTGCTGTCGTACGCGGCGTACAGCCCGGATCTGGCCGGGGGCGTCAACGACAAGACCCCCGGCAAGGGCCTGCTGGGGTTCTACCTGTTCGCCTGGCCGACGAGTCCGCACTGGCTCTACCGGGTGACCCAGGGGGTGCACGTCACCCTCGGTGTGACGCTGGTGCCGGTGCTGCTGGCGAAGCTCTGGTCGGTGATCCCGAAGCTGTTCGCGCTGCCGCCGGCCCGGTCGGTGGGGCATGCGCTGGAGCGGCTGTCGCTGCTGTTGCTGGTCGGCGGGGCGCTGTTCGAGTTCGTCACGGGGATTCTCAACATCCAGCTGGACTATCTCTTCCCGGGGTCGTTCTATCCGCTGCACTTCTACGGGGCCTGGGTGTTCATCGCCGCGTTCGTCGCGCATGTCGTACTGCGGATCCCGCGGACCGTCAGGGCGTTGCGCGAGCGCCGGGATCCGGCGCCGGAGGCGGACGACACCGGGCTGGTCGCGCCGCGGCCGGCGGCGCCGACGGTTTCGCGGCGGGGTGCGCTGTGGCTGGTGGGCGGCGGGGCGTTGCTGCTGCTGGGGACGACGGCGGGCCAGAGCGTCGGGGGGTGGTGGCGGCGTACGGCCCTGCTGGCGCCGCACGGTGGGACCGATCCGGGGAGCGGCCCGGACGGGTTCCAGATCAACAAGACCGCGGCGTACGCGGGGATCCGGTCGCGGGACACCGGGGACGACTGGCGGCTGACGGTGGAGGGCGGCGGACGGCAGGTGCGGTTGGACCGGGCGGAGCTGCTGCGGTTGCCGCAGTACGAGTCGGCGCTGCCGATCGCCTGTGTCGAGGGCTGGTCGACGGATGACCAGCTGTGGGGCGGGGTGCGGTTGCGTGATCTCGCCGCGCTGGTGGGAGCCGGTGACCGGCCGCCGGAGGTGCTGGTGGAGTCGTTGCAGTTGCACGGTGCCTTCCGGCGGGCGGCACTGAGTGCCCATCAGGTGCGGGACGGGCGTTCGCTGCTCGCGCTGCGGGTGAACGGCGCGGAGCTGTCCGAGGACCACGGGCATCCGGCGCGGGTCATCGTCCCGGCGGCACCGGGGGTGCTCAACACCAAGTGGGTGGCCCGGCTGACGTTCGGGAGGGTGTCGTGACGGGGGCGGAGTGGCTTTCGCGGGTGCGGCGGCGCCGCTGGTACGGCGAGGGTCCGCTGCACCTGGTGCTGATGCTCGCCTCGTTCGCGCTGGCCGGCTATGCGGGGCTGCGGCTGCTGGGCGGTGGGCCGTGGCCGCTCGTCGTGGCGTGGTTCGCCGGGGCGGCGCTGCTGCACGATCTGGTGCTGCTGCCGCTGTACTCGCTGGCCGATCGGGTGGTGTGCGCGGTCACGGCGGGCACCGGCCGGCACCGGGCATGGACGGGCCATGTCCGGGTGCCGGCCGCCCTGTCGGCGCTGCTGTTGCTGGTGTGGTTCCCGCTCATCGCGGGCGGCGGGGGCGGGACGACGTCCTACACGCTGGCGACGGGGCTGCCCGGCGGGGTCTTCCTCTCCCGCTGGCTGCTGGTGACCGCCGTGCTGTTCGCGGCGTCGGCGCTGTTGCTGCTGGGCCGTTGGGCGGCGCCCCGACTGCGGGGCAGCGCGGTGCGGGTGCGGGCCTCGGTGGTGCGGGTGCGGCGGCGCAGGGCCACGAAGCGGCGTTCGGCGCCCGGCCGCTGATCCGCGGGTGCCGGGGGGCCGGTGCCGCACCACCGCTCGGCGGGGGTCCAGCCCGTGGCCGCCGCGTGGCGCAGCAGTGCGGGGGTGCCCACCCGGGCCCAGGGGAAGAGGCCGCCCTGGTGGCCGTGCCCCCCGGCGACCTGGACCTGGACCCGCTCGTCGACGTCCGCGGGGACGGTCTCCACGATGAGCAGGCCGTGCGGGGCGAGCAGTTCGGCCGTGCGCCGGAGCAGGGCGCGGCAGTCGCCGCCGATGCCGATGTTGCCGTCGAGGAGCAGGGCGGTGCCCCAACTGCCTTCCTCCGGAAGGGAATCGAAGACCGAGCGGCACAGGGCGGTGCCGCCGGCCGCGGCCGTGCGGGCGACCGCGGCCTCGCTGACGTCGATACCGAGGGCTTGCCGGCCCTGGGCGGCGAGTGCGGCGACGAGCCGGCCGGGGCCGCAGCCGATGTCGAGGACGGTGCCTTCGCAGCGGCGCAGCGCCGACCGGTCGGCGGCGTCGGCCCGGGCGCACCAGCGTTCGACGTCCAGGGGCAGCAGCCAGCCGTCGGGGCGGCGCAGGAACAGTGGGCCGCGGCCGCTGCGCAGCGCGTCGGCGTAGGGGTCGGCGCCCCAGGTGGGGGCGCGTTCTGTGGTGGGGTTCATCGTTCGGGGACCGCCGTCAGTCGGGCGAGGGTGGCGGCGAAGCGCCCTTGGGGGGTGAGGGCGGCGACGAGGCGGGCGTCGGCCGCGGTGTCGACGTCGCGCAGCGGCGGCAGGTCCCTCACACGGAGTCCGGCGGCGGTCAGGCGGGCGCGCTGAAGGGCTCCGGTGCGGGCGGTGGACATGGGGACGCCGCGCAGCAGTGCGGGGTCGGGTGCGGCCAGTCCGAGGGCCCAGAAGCCGCCGTCGTCGGCCGGACCGAACCAGGCGTCGCAGCGCTGCCAGCCGTCCGGTGCCAGGGCGGCGGCGAGGAGACCGGCGGTGACCTGCGGGGTGTCCATGCCGAGGAGCAGGGTGGGGCCGACGCTGTCGGCGAAGGCGGCGGCGAGGCGTTCGTCGAGGCCGCCCGGGTGCTGCGGCCGGACGTCGAAGCCGGCCGGGAGCCAGGGGCCGGGGCGGCCGTCGAGCACCACCACGCGGCGCCGGGCCGGCATCGCGCGGACGGCCTGGAGGGTGTCGTGCAGGGCGGCCTCGGCCAGTTGGGCGGCCTCGTCGGGTGTGTAGGGCGGGGTGAGGCGGGTCTTGACCCGGCCGGGGACCGGTTCCTTGGCGATGACCAGGACAGTCGTCGGGCCGGTGGGCCCGGCAGGCTCGGGACGGTGTGCGGGCCGGTTCACCTGGCCGTCTCCTTCCGGTGCGTGGGGGCGGCGAGCGGCGGCCGGCGCAGTACGGCGCGCATGTCGCGGACCGCGTGCCAGGTGCCGCGCCAGGTGCCGGTGACCTTGGAGCGGCCGGTGCGGGGGCGGTAGGGGACGTCGCGTTCGACGATCCGCCAGCCCGCGTCGGCGGCGCGGACGACCATCTCGAGCGGGTAGCCGCTGCGCCGGTCGGTGAGGTCCAGGCCGAGCAGTGCGGTGCGCCGAGCAGCGCGCAGCGGGCCGAGGTCGTGCAGGCGCAGGCCGGTGCGGCGGCGCAGCATCCGGCTCAGGGCGAAGTTGCCGAGGCGGGCGTGCGGGGGCCAGGTGCCGCGCTGTTGCGGGCGGCGGCGGCCCAGCACCAGGTCGTGTCCGCCGTCGCGGACGGCCACCGCGAAGGGGGCGAGCAGGCCGGGGTCGAGTGAGGCGTCGCAGTCGCAGAAGCAGACGACGTCGGCGTCGGCGGCCAGCAGTCCGGCGTGGCAGGCGGCGCCGAAGCCGCGGCGGGGTTCGTGGACGACGGTGGCGCCCAGGCTGCGGGCGAGGGCGGCGGAACCGTCGGTGGAGCCGTTGTCGACGACGATGGCGCGCCAGCCTTCCGGGATGCGGGCCAGCACCCAGGGCAGGGCGGCGGCCTCGTCGAGGCAGGGGAGCACCACGTCCACCGGGGCCGGCCGGCCGGCGGTGGGGCGGGTCCGGGACGGGGCGGCACGCATCCCGTCGCGGGCGAAGTCGGCCATGCCCTCGGCGAATCCGGTCCGTGCCCGCCAACCCAGTTCGTCGGCGATGCGCTCGGAGGAGGCGGTGATGTGGCGGACGTCGCCCAGCCGGTACTCGCCGGTGACGACCGGCTCCGGGCCACCGCACGCCGCGGCGAGGGCCCGGGCCATCTCCCCGACGGTGTGCGGCTGCCCGCTGCCCGTGTTGTAGGCGCGCAGGGTTCCCGGCTCGCGGTCCGCCAGGGCTTCCAGCGCGACCACGTTGGCCGACGCGACGTCGTGGACATGGACGAAGTCCCGCCGCTGGGCGCCGTCCTCGTAGACGGCCGGTGCCTGGCCGCGGGCCAGTGCGGAGCGGAAGAACGCGGCCACACCGGCGTAGGGGGTGTCGCGTGGCATCCCGGGCCCGTAGACGTTGTGGTAGCGCAGGGAGACGGCCCGGCCGCCGGTCGTGCGGGCCCAGGCGGCGGCCAGATGCTCCTGATGGAGTTTGGTCGCCGCGTAGACGTTGCGGGGGTCGACGGGGGCGTCCTCGCCGACCGGGCCCGGCCGCAGCGGTGCGCCGCAGGCGGGGCAGCGCGGCTCGAACCGGCCGGCGTCCAGGTCGGCCACCGTGCGCGGGCCGGGTCGCACCACGCCGTGGCCGGGGCAGCTGTAGTGCCCTTCTCCGTAGACGACCATCGACCCGGCCAGGACGAGCGCGCCGACGTCGGCGGCGGCCATTTCGGCGAGGAGGACGGCGGTGCCCAGGTCGTTGCAGGCGGCGTACTCGGGCGCGTCGGCGAAGTCCTTGCCCAGCCCCACCATCGCGGCCTGATGGCAGACCGCGTCCATGCCGCGCAGGGCCTCGGCGACGGCGGCGCGGTCGCGTACGTCGGCGACGATGCGCCGCACTCCCGGCGGTGACGGGGGCGGCTCCGGGTGGGCGGCAGGCAGCAGCACGTCGAGGACGACGGGTTCGTGGCCGCGCTCCGCCAGTGCCGCGACGACCTGCGATCCGATGAATCCGGCGCCGCCGGTGACCAGTACACGCATGCCGGTCACGCTAGGCGCGGCGGGGCGTTCCGGCGCGCGGGGCGGCGGGTGCGTCATGGGTCCGTAAGATCCCCGCCCGGCACGTCCCGGCACGTCCCGCTCGACGGCAATTTGATAACAGCCCGTCTGCACGGTATTTCGTTCCGGCATATGGCGCATATGCTCAGGTCGGGGGCGGTTTCCCCCGCACCGTCCCGCCCATGATGCCCCCGTCGGAGTACGCCTTGGCCGTGTCGAAATCAGAGCAGCGCACCGGTTCCCGGGTGCTGTTCGCGCTTCCGTACGCCGTGATGGCGGCGGTCTGCGCGACGGACCTCCTCGTGGGTCCGGGGCTCGGCCTGCTGCCGCTGGTGTCCTTGGGGCCGGCGTTCGCGGGGCTGGTGGGCGGCTGGCGGCGGACGGCCCTGGTCGGGCTGATCGCGGCCGTCCTCTGTACCGGTCTGGGGCTCTACAGCGAACTGTTCGAGGGGCGGCGCGGGCTGACCGCGCTGCTGACGGTGGCCGGGGTCACCGCGGCGGGGGTGGTGGCCTCGGTCATGCGCCAGCGCCGTGAGGCGGAGCTGGCCAGCGTCCGGTCGATCGCCGAGGTCGCGCAGCGGGTCCTGCTGCGTCCGGTGCCGCGCGGCGCGGGGCCGCTGCGGATTGCCGTGTCGTACACCTCGGCGGTGGCCGAGGCGCGGATCGGCGGGGACCTGTACGAGGTGGTGACCTCGCCCGGCGGGGTGCGGGTGATCGTCGGGGATGTGCAGGGCAAGGGACTGGAGGCGGTGGAGACCGCGGCGGTGGTGCTGGGGGCGTTCCGTGAGGCGGCGCACGACGAGCCGGATCTGTCCGCGGTCGGCGAGCGGCTGGAGCGGGCGCTGAACCGGCATCTGGCCGGCGAACGGTTCGTGACGGCGGTGCTGGCCGAGGTCGGCGACGGCCCGCACGCCACGCTCCTCAACTTCGGCCACCCGGCTCCGCTCGTCGTCCGTCCCGACGGGGCGGTCGGCTACGCCGCCCCGCCCGACCGCGCCCTCCCCCTCGGTCTCAGCGACCACGGCCCCGGCGCTCCCCTGCCGTACACGGTGCCGTTCGCCCCCGGTGACCAGCTGCTGTTCTACACCGACGGCGTCACCGAGGCCCGCGACGCGGCGGGCCGCTTCTATCCGCTCGAAGAACGCGCCGCGCTGCTGAAGGACCCCGACCCCGAAGGGGCGCTGCGCGCGGTGCGCGAGGACCTGGTCGAGCATGTCGAGGGGCCGTTGCACGACGACGCGGCGATGCTGCTGGTGCGGTACCGGCGGGGGCACGGCGACGGGTGAACCGGCCGACCGGTCCCGGCGGTTCCGGACGCCGGCCCACCCTGAGGTCGCCGGTCCGCGGTGACCGCGGGCTACGACGTGTGGCAGACGGCCTCGATGTTGTTGCCGTCGGGGTCGCGGACGAAGGCGGCGTAGTACGCCTCGTGGTACTCGGGCCACCGCCGCGGGGCGTGCAGGGACTCGGCACCGGCCGCGACGGCCGCGGCGTGGAAGGCGTCGACGGCCGCGCGGTCGCCCGCGGCGAGGGCGAGGTGGATCTCGCGCGCCGGGGCGCCGTCGGCGGCGGGGACGAGCCAGAGGTCGTGCCCCGTCGTGCCGAAGCCGATGTTCGCGCCGAACTCCTTGGTCCGTCTGCCGCCGAGCGGCGCCAGGACCGCGTCGTAGAAGCGCGCGCTCGCCGTGATGTCGCGTACCTGAATCGCCAAGTGATCGAGCATGGCGCCAACCTTCCACCGTGCCCGCCGCCTGTCCCCCGCCTTTCCGGCGGGCCCGGCGTCTCTCACCTCAGCGGCAACCCCGCGTAGTTCTCCGCGAGTTCGGCGGCGGCGTGCCGAGAGGTGGCGATGCGGTCGAGCTGGGAGCGCTGCAGGCGGGTCTCGAACGAGGGCCGGCCCTCGGGGGCGTGCAGGGTCGTGGTCATGAAGTACGAGAAGTGTTCGGCGCGCCAGACGCGGCGCAGGCAGGTGGCGGAGTAGGCGTCGAGGAGTTCGGCGGAGCCGGTGCGGTGCAGGTGCTCCAGGGCGCGGGCGAGGACGGTGACGTCGGCGACGGCGAGGTTGAGGCCCTTGGCGCCGGTGGGCGGGACGATGTGCGCGGCGTCGCCGGCCAGCAGGATGCGGCCGTGGCGCATCGGTTCGGTGACCGAACTGCGCATCGGCAGGACGGACTTGGCGGTGATCGGTCCGCGGACGAGCTGCCAGGGCCCGTCGACGGCGCCGCGGGCCTCCAGTTCGTCCCAGATGCGGTCGTCGGGCCAGTCGGCCGGGTCGGTGCCGTTGGGCACCTGGAGGTAGAGGCGGCTGACGGCCGGGGACCGCATGCTGAAAAGGGCGAAGCCGCGCGCGGAGTGGGCGTAGATCAGCTCGTCGGAGGACGGCGGGGCGTCGGCGAGCACACCGAGCCAGGAGTAGGGGTAGCGGCGTTCGTAGGTGCGGCGTTCGCGCTCGGGGACGGCGCTGCGGGTGATGCCGTGGAAGCCGTCGCAGCCGACGACGTAATCACAGCTCAGGGTGTGCTCGCGGCCTTCGTGGCGGTAGTGGATGCGGGGGCTCGCGGTGTCCGCGCCCGTGACGGCGAGGGCCCGGGCGCCGAACAGCAGCGGTGGGCCGGAGTCGAGCTGGAGGGCTATCAGGTCCTTGACGATCTCCGTCTGGGCGTAGACCGTGACGCGGCGGCCGCCGGTCAGGGCGGGGAGGTCGAGGCGGTGGGCGCGCCGGTCGTAGCGGAGCTCGATGCCGTCGTGGACCAGGCCCTCCCGGTCCAGCCGCTCCCCCGCGCCGCAGGCGCGCAGCACATCGGCCGTGCCCTGTTCGAGGATGCCCGCGCGCTGCCGCTGTTCGACGTAGCCCCGGTCGCGGCTCTCCAGGACGGCGCAGTCGATGCCGGACCGGTGCAGCAGGCGCGCGAGCAGCAGCCCCGCGGGACCGCCGCCGATGATGCCGACCGTGGTGTGGTGTGCGCCCATCACCGGTCCGTTCCTTCCGTGAGGTGGGCGAGGAGGGCCGTACGCACCGGGGCGGGCCGCTCGACGTTGGCGAGGTGGGCGGCACGGGGAAGTTCGCGCAGGGTCGCGTCCGGGATGCCGTCGGCGAGTGCGCGGGCGTGTGCGGGCCCGGTGGCCGGGTCGGCACGGCCCGCGACGACGAGCGTGGGCGCGGCGATGCGCGGCAGGTCGGCGCGGAGGTCGTATGCGGCGAGGGCGTCGCAGCAGGCGGCGTAGCCCGCCGGCGCCACGGTGCGGCGGAGCGCGTCGACGAGGGCGGTGGCCCGGGGCGTGCCGGCGAAGGCGGGGGTGAACCAGCGGGCGGCGGCGGTGTCGGCGATCGGGCCGGTGCCCCGTTCCCTTACGAGTGCGGCCCGGTCGTGCCAGGCGGCCGGTGGGCCGAAGCGTGCCGAGGAGCAGATCAGGGCGAGCGAGGTGAGCCGCGCGGGGTGGTGCACGGCGATCCAGGCGCCGACGGCGCCGCCCAGGGAGACGCCGGCGTAGGCGAAGCGGTCGATGCCGAGGGAGTCGGCGAGGTCGAGGACGCGGCGGGCGAGGCCGGGGACGGTGGTGGTGGTGGTGGGGGCGGTGGGGAGAGGGCCGGTGTGGCCGGGGAGGTTCCAGCGGACGGTGCGGAACCGCCCGACGAGTGCGGCGAGTTGGGGGTCCCAGAGGGTGTGGGAGGTGCCCAGGGAGGGGCCCAGGATCAGCGGCGGCGCGTCGTGGGGGCCGTCGACGGCGTGCGGCTCGGGCCGGGCGGCGGGTGGGTGGGTCATGGGGTGGGCTCCTGCGGGCGGGGCGTGGGGCGGGCCAGGGCGCGGTCGACGAGGGCGGGCGCGGAGCCCGTGTACGCGGTGGGGTCGAGGAGTTGGCGGAGCCGGTCCTCGGCGAGGACGCCCGCCACGGCCGGGCGCAGTGCCTCGAACAGGCCGGTGCCGTCCCGGGTGACGCTCCGGGCCGCCGCGTCCAGGGTGCGGCGAGCCCCGGCGCGGCCGAGCAGCGGGGTGAGGACGGCGGCCAGACGTTCGGTGACGACCAGGCCACCGGTCGCGTCGAGGTTCCGCCGCATGCGGTGCGGGTGCACGCGCAGCCCCGCGGTCAGCTCGGCCGCGTCCCGTGCGGCGCCGCCCACCAGCCGCAACGCCTCGCGCAGCGGCTGCCATTCGGCGTGCCAGGCGCCGGCCGGACGTTCGTCCTCGGCGGCGAGGGACCCGTACAGCACCGCGGTCTGCGCGGGAACCTGGCGGGCGGCGGCCGCGATCAGCGTGGCGCGCACCGGGTTGGCCTTGTGCGGCATGGCGGACGAGCCTCCCGCGGCGCCCTCGGCGAGTTCGCCGATCTCCGTACGGCAGAGGGTCAGCACATCGGCGGCGAGCTTGCCGAGGGCGCCCGCGGTGAAGGCGAGCGCCCCGGCGAGGTCGGCGAGGGGGGTGCGCAGGGTGTGCCAGGGCAGGGCGGGTTCGACGAGGCCGGTTTCGGCGGCATACGCGGCGACCAGCCGGTCGGCCGGGCCGGGTTCGTCCCTCGGGCCCGGCCCGGCCCCGCCGTCGGCCTCGGCGTAGGCGTGGAAGCCCGCGAAAGTGCCTGCCGCGCCGCCCAGTTGGGCCGGCAGCGTCGCGCGGACGGCCGTGAGCCGGTCGTGGGCGTCGAGGACGAGGCTGCGCCAACCGGCGGCCTTGAGGCCGAAGGTGGTGGGCACGGCGTGCTGGGTGAGGGTGCGGCCGGCCATGGGCGTGTCGCGGTGTTCGGCGGCCGTGGCCCGCAGCGTACCGGCGGTGCGGGCCAGATCCGCGCGGACGGCGTCCAGCGCGCGGGCGGCGACCGTCATGAGGGCCGTGTCCAGGATGTCCTGGCTGGTGGCGCCCCGGTGGACGTGTTCGGCGGCATGCGGGTCACGCGCGGCGACGGCGGCGGTGAGGTCGGCGACGAGCGGGACGACCGGGTTGCCGGCGGCGCGGGCCCGTGTCGCGAGGGTGCGCGGGTCGTGCGCGTGCGCCGCGGCGGTGACGGCGGCGGCCGCCTGCCGGGGGGCGAGTCCGACGGCGGCCTGGGCACGGGTGAGGGCGGCCTCGGCGTCGAGCATGGCCCGCAGGTACGCCGTGTCGCCGGTCAGCCGGGCGACGTCGGAGCCGGCCCAGGAGGGACTCAGCAGCCCCAGGTCCGCGGCATCGGCGGCATCGGCTGCGTCGGCGGCATCGGCGGCATCGGCTGCGTCGGCGGCATCGGCCGTCGGGAGGGGGGCCGTCGACTCCGACCGCTCATCGGAAGGCAAGGAAGACCGTCTCCTCGTGTGTGCCGTCCTCGGTGCCCTGGAGGTGGACGTCGAAGCGGTAGTGGCGGGCGGGGCCTTCGGCGCGGGCGAGGAGGGTGCGCGCGCGGTCCGCGGGGAGTCGGGACAGCAGCGGATCGGCGGCGTTGGCGGACGCGTGCTCGGGGAAGTAGACGCGGGTGAAGAGGTGGTGCAGCAGCCCGCGGGCGAAGACGCAGACGGCGAGACAGGGCGCGGCGCCGGCGCTCCCGGTGGAGGCGGTGGTGGCGGCGGCGGTGGCGGGCAAGGTGCGGAGGGCGTAGTGGCCGTCCGCATCGGTGGGGACGCGGCCGAAGCCGGTGAAGTCGACGCCATTGCGGCCGATGACGGCGCCGGTGACCGGATCGCGGCGCAGCGACCCGGGGGCACCCGGAGGGCTGCCGTCGGGGCCGGTCTGCCAGAACTCCAGCAGCGCGTCCGGCACCGGCGCGCCGGTGCCGTCCCGTACGTACCCGTGCAGGGTGAGGGTGTCGGGGTGGCCAGTGGGCGCGATCGTTTCGCCGCCGAGGAACGGCAGGGCGTAGCCGTAGAACGGGCCGATGGTCTGGGACGGTGTCGGGGGCAGTGCCGCGTGGGGGCGGGGGGCGACGGACATCAGCGGCCTTCCTCGGTCCAGGTGGCGGACGGGCCGTCGAGGACGATGTCCCAGCGGTAGCCCAGGGACCACTCGGGGCGCGACAGCTCGTGGTCGTAGGCGGCCACCAGCCGGGCGCGGGCGGCGGGGTCGGTGACCGAGGCCAGGATCGGGTCGTGGCGAAGGAGCGGGTCGCCGGGAAAGTACATCTGGGTGATCAGGCGTTGGGTGAAGGCGGAGCCGAACAGCGAGAAGTGGAGGTGCGCCGGACGCCAGGCGTTGTGGTGGTTGCGCCAGGGGTAGGCGCCGGGCTTGACGGTGGTGAAGGTGTAACGGCCGTCGGGGTCGGTCAGCGCGCGGCCGACGCCGGTGAAGTTCGGGTCGAGCGGGGCGGGGTGCTGGTCGCGCTGGTGGGCGTAGCGACCGGAGGCGTTGGCCTGCCAGAGCTCGACGAGCTGGCCGCGGACGGGACGGCCGGTGCGGTCCAGGATGCGGCCGGTGACGGTGATGCGTTCGCCCAGTGGTTCGCCGGCGTGCTGCCGGGTGAGGTCGGCGTCGAGGTCGGTGACGTCGGTGACGCCGAAGGCGGGGCCGGTCAGTTCGACAGCCTCCGGGTCGGCGAGCGTGTCGATCTCGATCAGCGGGCGGCGGGGGTGGCGGGCGGCGCTGCTGCGGTACGGGGCGTAGTTCCGGTCCGGGTGAGCGGGGGCCGGGCGGGCGGCGGCGCGGTCCCGGTCGGCGGCCGCCAGGTCGGCGATCTCGCGGGCGATCTCCGACTGGGTGGCGGGGCGCGGTGCCGGGGGGCCGCCGGGGGCCGAGAGCGGGGCCGGGATGCCGCCGTGCGGTGGGGTGGGTGGGGTCATGGGTGCCCTCTCCGTGCGCTGCGCGTGGGTGGTGGGGTCTTCCCGGTCGTGGGTCTTCTCCGGTCGTGGGGTCTTCTCCGGTCGTGGGGTCTTCTCCGGTGGTGGCGGGCGGTGTTCACGATGCCGCCTTCAGGGCGCGCAGGGCGGCGAGTTCGGCGGCGGTGGGCGGGTCGGTGACGCCGAGCCGTTCGGCCGCCTTGAGGTCCCAGCCGGTGGCGTCCCGTACCTGTTCGGCCGTCACTCCCGGGTGCAGGGCGGTGAGGACGAGTTCCGCGGTCCGCGGGTCGGGGCGGAGCACGCCGAGGTCGGTGATGACCACGGTCGGCCCGGCGCCGGGCAGGCCGAGGGCCGCGCGGTCGGCGGGGCCGGCGCCGTGGCCGAGGGTGGTGACGAAGTCGAGCCTGCCGACGAAGTTGCGGCGGCTGTGCCGGAGCACCATCAGCACCTGCCCGCAGTTGGCCGCGATCTCGGGGGCGCCGCCCGCGCCGGGCAGCCGCCCCTCGGGCCTGCCGGGGCCGCGGTCGACGACGGTGGTGTTGATGTTGGCGAACCGGTCGACCTGCGCGGCACCGAGGAAGCCGACGTCGATCCGGCCGCCCTGGAGCCAGTAGTTGAAGATCTCCGGTACGGACACCACCGCGTCGGCGGTGTCGGCGAGTTCGCCGTCGCCGATGGACAGCGGCAGCCGGTCCGGTTTGGAGCCGATGGTGCCGGACTCGTAGATCAGGACGAGGCCCGGATTGACGGTGCGGCGGGCGAGGTTGGCGGCCGTGCTGGGCAGTCCGATGCCGACGAAGCAGGTGCCGGCTCCGGCGAGTGCGCGGGCGGCGTTGATCTCCATGAGCTCGTCGGGAGTGCAGGTGGGGGCATCGTCCGCCGCCGGGGCGGCGGTGGCGGCACCGGTCGCTGCCGCAGTGACCGCCGGGCCGGACTTCGCCGGGGCGGGTGCGGTGTCCGCGGCGGGTGCGGTGTCCGGCGCCGGTGCGGTGTCCGGCGCGGGTGCGGCTCCGGTGGCGGGCGTCGGGTCCGGAGCCGCCGCCGGGGCGGTCGTCCGCGGCCCGTCGCCCGTCGCGCGCACCCGCTCCCGGACCCACCGGCAGAAGCTCTCCCGGTCCCGCGCGATGGTGTCCCACTCCCGGTAGAAGGCGTTGTCACGGACGGAGTACCCCGCCGCGTAGGAGGGGTGGGCGCCGCCGGGGACCACGGCGACCGCGTCGACGACCCAGCCGGGCAGCACGATCCCGCCGGGGCGCGGCTCCAGCGTGTCGACGAGTTCCTCGACGGTGACCAGGACGCGCCGGGCGGCCAGCGCGGCCTCCTTCTGCACACCGGTCAGGCCCCACAGCTGGACGTTGCCGGCCCGGTCGGCCCGCTGCGCGTGGATGACGGTGACATCGGGGTTCAGGGCGGCGACGGCGGCCAGTTCCGCACCGGTGAACGGGCAGGTGACGGTGGCGACGGTGGAACTCCGGCCGGGGATGTCGCTGCCGCGGTAGCCGCGCAGCACCGCGAACGGGAGCCTCGCGGCGCCCGCGGCGTAGCGGTTGGCCATCCCGGCGTGGCTGTGCTCGTCGATCTCCAGCGGGGCGGGCCAGCCGTTCTCGACGGCGTCCCGGAAGCGGTGCAGCGAGCCCACGCCCGGGTTGCCGCCCCAGGAGAAGACCAGCTTGCGGGCCGCGCCCACGCCGATCAGCTGGTCGTAGACGACGTCCGGGGTCATCCGGGCGAGCGTGAGGCCCGTGATGCCCTGGCGGATGATCTCGTGCGCCGCGGCGAACGGGATCAGGTGGGTGAAGCCCTCCAGCGCCACGGTGTCCCCGTCGTGGATCAGGTCCGCGACGGCGTCGCGCAGGGAACGGATGTCGGCCATGTCCTCGCCTTCGGTTCCGGCTCGTCCACCGCACTCGTCGGTTCGCCGTCCCGGTGGGCCGATTCGCGGCTTGGTCGCGACGCGTTCGCGTGGTGAACTTAAGTTCAGAATGAAGCCCCGAGTGTGAACCCGGCCCCCGGCCCTGTCAACGGTGCGCCGGGTACGGTTCCGACGAGATCGCCGCACCGTGGAGAGCCCATGAGCCACCCCGCACCCACCGCACTGTCCTCGCCGCCACCGCCGCCGGAGGCGGTGGGGCCGCTGATGCGCGGCCTGTCCGTGCTGCGCGTGCTGGCGGCGGGCGGTGGCCGGCGGGCGGTGGGCGATCTGGTGCGCGCCACGGGCCTGGCGCGTTCCACCGTGGACCGGGTGCTGAGCACCCTCGCCCGGCTCGGCTATGTGCGCACCGAGGGCCGCGACGCCGTGCTCGCCCCCCGGCTCCTGGAACTGGGCAACGCCTACCTCGCCGCCTCCGAACTCCCCGACCGCCTGGGCCCGCTCGCCGACCGGCTCGCGGACACCCTCGACGAGTCGGTCTCGCTCGCGGTCCCGGACGGCGACGGAGTGCGCTTCGTCCACCAGGCGACCCGCCGCCGCGCGATGTCGCTCGCCTTCCGCATCGGCGATCTGCTGCCCGCCGAACGGGGCGCGCCGGGCGCCCTGTTCGCGGACGCCTGGGACGCGGACGACTGGCGACGCTGGCGGGAGCGCCGGGCGGCCGATCCGACGGACGCGGGCTTCCCGGCCGTGCCCCCGCGGCGCGGCGCCGGTGCGCCGGACTCCGCGTCCGGCAGTGACTTCGAGGCGCGGGTGGCCGCCGCGCGGACGGCCGGCTGGTCGCAGGACGACCAGCTCATCGAGCCGGGCCTGGTGGCGGTGGCCATGCCGGTGCGGGACGGGGCCGGGCGTACGGTCTGCGCGGTCAGCGTCGTCAGCCACACCAGCCGGTTGAGTGCGGACGGGTTGCGGCAGGCGGTGCTGCCGCGGCTGCGGGAGACGGTGACCGCCATGGAACACGCGCTGGGCGCGCCGCCCACCGGCGCCGCCGGCGACCGGACCGCAGTGGCACCGGCGGAGTGGATGCGGGCCTCGAAGCAGGAGTCGGGCCCCGAGTTCGTCGAATCGGTGGCCCGGGGGCTGCTCACCCTGACCGCATTCGGCAGCGGGCGTGCCGCCCTCCCCCTCACCGCCGTGGCCCAGGCCACCGGCCTGGCCCGCGCCACCGCCCGCCGGGCCCTGATCACCCTGGAACACCTCGGCTACCTCACCACCGACGGCACGCTCTTCCGCCTCACCCCCAAGGTCCTGGAGCTGGGCTTCGCCCACCTGTCGGGGCTGACCCTGCCCGCCGTCGCACAGCCGCACCTGGCCGCGCTGGTCGAGCGGGTGCACGACTCCGCGTCGATGGCGGTCCTGTCCGGCGACGACATCCAGTACGTGGCGCGCGTGCCCACCGTCCGCATCATGAGCGTCAACATCACCCTGGGCACCCGCTTCCCCGCCTGTCCCACGTCCATGGGGCGCGTCCTCCTCGCCGCCCTCCCCCCGGCCGAGCTGGCCGCCCGCCTGGCCCGCATCCGCCTCGAACCCCTCACCCGCCACACGGTCACCGACCCGCGGCGCCTCGCGGCCCTGCTGGACACCGTCCGCACCGAGGGCTATGCCCTGGTCGACGAGGAACTGGAGGAAGGGCTGCGCTCCCTCGCCGTACCGGTCCGCGACCGCGCCGGTCGCGTCGTCGCCGCGGTCAACGTCTCGACGCACGCGGGCCGTTGCGCACCGGACGCCACCCGCCGGTCCGTCCTGCCCGCGCTGCGCGAGGCCGCCGCGGACATCGAGGCGGACCTCCGCGTGGCCGGGCGCTACGCACGCATTTCGGCGCTGTGAGGCGCTGACGGCCGAAGGGCCGCCGGACGCGCCGTCAGCGCCGTCAGCGCCGTCAGCGCCGTCAGCGGCGGACCAGCGCCACCGAGCCGATCGCGACCGCGCCCAGCAGACCGGCCAGCGCGAAGACGGAGAAGCCCAGTCGGCTGTTGCCGGCGGCCGCCAGGGTGCCGCCGAGCCACGGACCGACGACGGCGCCGGTACGGCCGATGCCGGTCACCCAGCCCAGGCCGGTGGCGCGTTCGGCGGGCGGGTAGACGCGGTCGGCCGCCGCGTACACCATCGTCTGGGCGCTGAAGAGCCAGACGCCGGTGACGGCCACCACCGCGTACGTGAGCCCGAGCGGGAGGCGGGTGCCCAGCAGCAGCGCGCCGGCCGCCGTGAGCAGGAACCACACGCCGGAGACCGCGACCGGGCCGAAGCGGTCGGCGGCGCGGCCGGCGACGAGCATGCCGACGATGCCGCCCGCGTTGATGATCAGCAGGAAACCGACGGACGACGTCAGGCCGTAGCCGGCTGCGCGCATCATCTGCGGGAGCCAGGTGCTGACGCCGTAGACCAGGAGCAGTCCGCAGAAGGACGCGAGCCACAGCAGCGGGGTCGCCCCGCGCACGCCGGGACCGAAGAGTGCGCGGACCGCGTCCAGGCGGCCCCGGGCGCCCCCGGACGGCGCGTCGGCGGGGACCGGGCGGGCCATGCCGTAGCGGTCGGCGAGCGCGGCGGCCTCGGCCGCGCGCCCCCGGGCGAGGAGGACCCCGGGGGACTCCGGCAGCAGCCTCAGCAGCAGCGGCGCGGCGACGACCGCGGGCAGCACCCCGACCCAGAACACCCAGCGCCAGCCGAACGCGGGGGCGAGGGTGAGGCCGAGGCCGGTCGCCGCCATGCCGCCCGCGTGGTACGAGGTCATCAGCAGGCCGGTGGCGAGCGCGGCCCGGCCCGGTGGCGCGAACTCCATCACCATCGACAGGCACAGGGGCATCAGGCCGCCGAGGCCGAGCCCGGCGAGGAAGCGCCCGGCGCCGAACGGGGCGGGCGCGGCGGCCAGGGCGCAGACCGCCGAACCCGCGGAGAACAGCAGCACGCTGGTGACCAGGACCGGACGGCGGCCGAGCCAGTCGGTGAGGGTGCCGGCGCCGAGGGCGCCGACGAGCATGCCGAAGGTGGTCCAGCTGCCGATCGTGCCGGCCGTGCCGGGAGTGAGCGCCAGTGACGGGTCGTCAAGCATGTGCGGCAGGACGGCGCCGTAGACGTTGACGTCCATGCCGTCGAAGAAGACGGCGAGCCAGCACAGCGCGAGGACGGGCGCGACCGAGCGGAAGGTGTGGCGCGCGGGGGCGGGGGCGGCGGAGGTGCCGGCGGGGGACGCGGGCGTGCCGGTGGGCGACATGGCGGCCTCGGATTCACAGCGGTCCGGGTGACGGGCGAGCGGTGCGGAGTGGGCGCGCGACAAGGGCTGTTCGCGGGAAGGCGCGTACGGTGAAGCGCGTGCGGGAGGTTCACGCAGGACGTTCGCGTGGTGAACTTTCGTTCACCTTGCTGGCCGAGGATCCTCTCCCCGCACCCCGGGGCTGTCAATGGCCCGCGCAGACCGTCACCCGGCGGGCGGCCCCCCGCCGGGACCGTCACCCTCACCGCGGTCGCCGCCTCCGCCGCCGTCACCGCCGGAGCCGTCCTCACCGCCGGAGCCGTCCTTGCTGCGGGAGCCGTCCTCGCTGCGGGAGCCGCTCCGGCCGCCGGAGCCGTCCTCGCCGCCCCGTGTTGCCCGCCCCTCCCCCACCGCGTGCACCCGCCGTTCCCGCTCCGCGCGCGCCGCGGCCGTGGCGACCGAGGGCCACACCCGGTCCAGGGCGGCGTTCGTCGCGGCCCCGACCAGCACCGCGAAGGCGGACACCCCGGTCCACAGCAGGACCGCGACCGGAGCGGCCAACGACCCGTAAATGGTGGGCCCTTCGATGGTGGAGGTGAGGTAGATGCGCAGCAGAAGGCTGCCCAGGACCCACATCGCGAGCGCGACGACCGCCCCGGGGATGTCCTCCGGCCAGGGCGAGCGCACCGGCACGGACACGTGGTACAGGGTGGTCAGGAAGGCGACGGACAGGGTCAGCACGACCGGCCAGTACAGCGTCCGGATGATGTCCGCGCTGGCCGGCAGCCAGCCGACGACCGTGTCCGGCCCGGCCACCATCAGCGGCAGCGCGACGGCACCGACGACCAGGCCGGCGAGGTAGAGCGCGAAGGCCAGCAGGCGGGTCCGCACGATGCCGCGCCGGCCGTCCAGCCCGTACATGATCGTGATGGTGTCGACGAAGACGTTCAGCGCCCGGGAGCCGGACCACAGGGCGATGGCGAAGCCGAGGGAGATGACGTCGGGGCGGCGGCCGGTGAAGACGTCGTTCAGCAGCGGGCGGGCGATCTCGTTCACGCCCTTGCCGGAGAGGACCGTGCCCGAGGCGCTGAGGATGTTCTGCCGGATGCTGTCGATGGTGGCGGGGCCGATCCACTGCTCCATGTAGCCGAGCAGGCCGATCAGGCCGAGCAGCAGCGGCGGCAGCGACAGCAGGCAGAAGAACGCGGCCTCGGCGGCCAGACCGGTGACGCGGTACTCCATGCAGGAGTTGACGACGTCCTTGAGCAGCAGCCAGGCCAGGCGGCGCTTGGAGACGTTGCGGTACAGGACCCGGGCCCTGGTCAAACGGCCCGCCGGCCGTTCGACTGGTTCGTTTGCTGGCGGCACGTCCTTACCGTAGCTGCCATGGCAGCAAGCACTCATTCAGTGACGAACCAGCCCCCGCCGCTGGTCGGATACGACGTCTTCGCCTCCGACCCCGCACTCACCGAGGGCGTCGCGCGGTACGTCGGCGCCTCCCGCCTCGACACGGCACGGGAGGAACTGGGCAGGCTGGGGCAGGCGGCCGGCTCGGCCCACGCCCAGCAGTGGGGCGAACAGGCCAACGCCCACCCGCCTGTCCTGCGCACCCATGACCGCTACGGGCACCGCATCGACGAGGTCGAGTTCCACCCGGCCTGGCACCGGCTGCTCGGCCACGCCGTCACGTCCGGCCTCACCGGCGCCTGGACGCGGCCGGACGGGCACGTCCTGCGGACCGCCGGCCTCCTGGTCTGGACGCAGGCCGAGGCGGGGCACACCTGCCCGCTGTCGATGACGCACGCGGCGGTGCCCACCCTGCGCACCGACCCGGAGCTGGCAGCCGTCTGGGAGCCGCTGTTGACCTCGCGGGTGTACGAGCAGGGGCTGCGGCCGGCCACCGAGAAGGGCGGCGCGCTGGCCGGGATGGCGATGACCGAGAAGCAGGGCGGCAGCGACGTACGGGCCAACACCACCCACGCCGAGCCACTGGCCGCGCCCGGCGAGTACGTCCTGACCGGGCACAAGTGGTTCTGCTCCGCGCCGATGTCGGACGTCTTCCTGGTGCTGGCGCAGGCCCCGGGAGGGCTGACCTGCTTCCTGCTGCCCCGAGTACTGCCGGACGGCACCCGGAACGCGTTCCGCATCCAGCGGCTCAAGGACAAGCTCGGCAACCGCTCGAACGCCTCGGCGGAGATCGAGTTCGACGGGCGGAGCTGGGCGCGCCGGGTGGGTGAGGAGGGGCACGGGGTGACGACCGTCCTCGAGATGGTCGCGGCCACCCGGCTGGACTGTGTGACCGGAGCGGCCGCGGTGATGCGACAGGCGGTGGCGCAGGCGGTGCACCACTGCGCCCACCGCGAGGCGTTCGGCGGACCGCTGATCGACAAGCCGCTGATGCGCAACGTGCTGGCCGATCTGGCGCTGGAGTCGGAGGCGGCGACGACGCTGGCGCTGCGGCTGGCGGCTGCCTCGGACGGCGGCAGCGAACAGGACCGGCACTTCCTGCGACTGGCGGTCCCGGCCGCCAAGTACTGGGTGACCAAGCGCTGCACCCCGGTGGCGACCGAGGCGCTGGAGTGTCTGGGCGGCAACGGCTACATCGAGGAGTCGGGGATGCCGCGGCTGCTGCGCGAGGCGCCGCTGAACTCCATCTGGGAGGGTTCGGGCAACATCCAGGCGCTGGACGCCCTGCGGGCGCTGCGACGCGAGCCGGACGCGCTGAACGCGTACCTGACGGAGATCGGCGCGGCCCGCGGCGCGGACCACCGGCTGGACCGGGCGATCAAGGCCCTGCTGACCGAACTCGCCGACCTGGACGGCATCGAGGCGCGCGCCCGGCGGCTGGTGGAACGGCTGGCCCTGGTTCTCCAGGGCTCGCTGCTGGTGCGCCACGCGCCGCCGGAGGTGGCGGACGCGTTCTGCGCCTCCCGGCTGGGCGGCGACGCGGGCGCCGCGTTCGGGACGCTGCCGCACACGCTGGACCTGGCCTCGCTGGTGGCCCGGGCGCGGCCGGTGACGGACGACTGAACCCCGCGGGGCGCGGCGGCGGTTCCCCGTTCCCTCCGCAGGAGCGGGGGTTCCCCGGGGGAACGGGGACAGGGGGTACCGCCGCCGCGCCGGTCCGGGGGTGTGCCGACACCCCCTGGGAACGGTGCCGCGCCGACTCGGCACCGTTCCCGGTCAACAGGGCCATCCGGGCGGGTCCGCGGCGGTCCGCCCGCGCAACGCCGCATCGATGGCCACGATGAGGTCCGCGTCGGGGGCGCCCGGCCGGAACCCGACCAGTACGCCCCGGGCCTCGTAGTACCGAAGGACCCGGCCGGCGTCCTCCCCCTCCGTCCGGCCCGGCTCGCGCAGATACGCGACGAGGTCGGCGAAGGCGGGCGCGGGCAGCAGGCCGCCGATGCCGGCCACCCGGCCGAGCAGTTGGGGCGCACCGTCGATGACATAGCCGTCGGCGGGCAGCGGCTGACGTCTGATCAGGACGTCGACCGCGGGCAGCCGGGGCACCCCGTAGTGGGCGGCCAGCCGTCCGGCGCGCGCGATCCGCAGTCCCTCCGTCGCTCCGATCACCACGACGCGCGGCGCGATCGCCCCCATGGTGAGCTCCCCTCCCGCACCGTGCCCTGCGGACGTGGCGGCGGCCGACGGAATCCCCGGCGGACAGCCGCGAGCTCGCCGGCGGGTGTCCGGCGAGCCTCGGCATCGAGACTCCATCGGCCGCTGGGACCAGATTTGCCGGAGCGCGTCATAGGCCACAACCGTTGCATCCGGTTGCATGGATCTGCCCAATGGCCCCCCGCCTTCGCCCTGGTGAGGGCACGATGGGCACCGGGCCGGGCGGTGGCCGCCGGCAGCCGGCGGCCGGCTCCGGCGGCCGTGACGGGTGCGCGACGGGGAGCAGCGTGAAGGACACAGCGATCGGCAGCGCCGTCCGGTCGGCCCAGGACGTCCGCGAGACCGCGCGCCGCCTCGCCTCGGTGCGGGAGGCCGCGCTCTCGGGCGAGCTCCCGCCCGACGCACCGGCAGGCGTGCCCCGCCCGGTCATCGGCGAGTCCTGGCTGCGGGCCATCACCTCCGGCGTCGATCCCGAGCGGGACCGACCGCAACACCCGCTCTCCGTCGCCGAGTTGGAACACCGCCGGCAGGCTTCCCAGCTGACGGCGGTCCTGCCGGTCCTCCATGACGGGCTGCTGGCGGCCGCCGACGCGGCGCAGCAGATCATGGTCGTCGCCGACGCCGAGGGCCGGGTGCTGTGGCGGGAGGGCAGCGCGCCGGTGCGGCGGCTGGCCGACCGGCTCGGCTTCGACAAGGGCGCCGACTGGGCGGAGGACGTCGTCGGCACCAACGCGATCGGCACCGCCCTGGTGGCCCGGCGCCCGGTGCTGGTGCACTCCGCCGAGCACTTCGTCCGCACCCATCACCCGTGGACGTGCGCCGCGGCGCCGCTGCACGACCCGCGCGACGGCCGCCTGCTGGGCGCCGTCGACCTCAGCGGACCGGCGCACTCCTTCCATCCCACGACGCTTTCCCTGGTCTCCACGGTCGCCCGGCTCGCGGAGGGGGAACTGCGGCTCCGGCACCATGCGTTGCTGGAGCGGCTGCGGTCGACCGCGGCGCCGGTGCTGGCGCGGATCGGCGGGCGCGCCCTGGCCGTCGACCCGAGCGGCTGGACCGCCGGGGTCACCGGCCTGGCACCGCCGGACCGGGTGGCGCTGCCCAAGGCGCCGCAGGCCGGGCCACTGTGGCTGCCGCGGTACGGCATGTGCACGCTGGAGCCGTTGCCGGGGGGCTGGCTGATCCGGATCGGCCGTGCGGAGCCGGCCGCCGGGCCCGGCCGGGTGCTGCTGGACGTCAGCGGGCGCGACAGCGCGACGGTGACGGTCACCGGGCCGGCCGGCGACTGGGCGCACGAGCTGTCCCCGCGCCACGCCGAGCTGCTGTTCGTCCTCGCCACGCACCATCCGGAGGGCCGCAGTGCCGCCGAGCTCGCCCAGGACCTGTTCGGTGACCGCGGCCGGACGGTGACGGTGCGCGCCGAGCTGTCCCGGCTGCGGCGGCATCTCGCGGGAGTGCTGGCGCACCGGCCGTACCGCTTCGCGGACGGGGTGGAGGTGGAGCTGCGGCTGCCGTCCCGGCGGGTCCGACTGCTGCCGCAGTCGTCGGCGCCGGCGGTGGTGGCGGCCCGGCGGGGGTAGCGGGCACGGCGCGAGCGGGCGCGGTGGGCGCGCCGATATTCCCGTGCGGACATCCGTTCCCTTTCGTAGACTGACCGCACTCTGAAGAGAGCTCCTCAGAAGGACGTCGCAGAAGGGGAGCAGCGCGCGCCGCCGGACGGCAGGCGCGTGGCCGAACGAGTGGGCGACACGACCCTCTGCGATGACGCATGCCCGCATGCCGTCGCAGCCCACCCGTCCTTCCGGAGGATTCCATGTCCGTAGGTCTCGGCCTGCCCATCGCCGACCCCGCACAGCTGCTCACCTGGGCCCGGCGCGCCGACGCCACTCCGTTCACCACCGTCGCCCTGCTCGACCGGCTGGTGTTCGCCAACCCCGAACCACTGATCACCCTGGCCGCCCTGGCCGGCGCCACCTCCCGCGTCCGGGTGCAGACCGAGGTGCTGCTCGCCCCGCTGCACGGGACGCCGCTGCTCGCCAAGCAGGCCGCCACCCTCGATCTGCTCTCCGGCGGGCGCTTCACGCTCGGCATCGGGATCGGCGGGCGCGAGGACGACTACCGGGCCGCGGGTGTCGACCTGCGCACCCGGGGCCGCCGGCTCGACACCCAGATGGCCGAGCTGCGGCGGATCTGGGCCGGTGAGCCGTTCGCCGAGGACGTCGGCCCGATCGGTCCCGCTCCGGCGCGGCCGGGCGGCCCCGAGGTCCTCTTCGGCGGTTTCGTACCCGCCGTCGTGGAACGCGTCGCCCGCTGGGGCGACGGCTTCCTCGGCGCGGCGCTGCCGTCCCAGAAGATGGACGGCATGTTCCGCGCGGTGGAGGACGCCTGGGACCGGGCCGGCCGGAGCGGGCGCCCCCGGCTGGTGGCCCAGGTCAACGCGGCCCTCGGCCCCCGGCCGGTGATCGACCGGGCCCGCCGGGAACTGCGCGCCTACTACGGGCCGGGCGACTGGACCGACCACATCGTGGACGGGCTGCTCACCACCCCGGCGCGGATCCGCGAGGCGGTGGCCGCCTACACGGCGATCGGCGCGGACGAGGTGATGCTGTACTGCTGGTCGCCCGACCCGGACCAGGTCGGCCGGCTCGCCGAGGCGGTGTTCGCGGCGGACGGCGCCTGACCTGGCGGGTTCGCCCGGCGGCCCCGCCCGGGTCCGCCGGGCGGGCCACCCGAACGACCGTCTGCTCTCGCCCCCTCCCCGGCGCGCGCCTAGCGTGCCGTCTGCGGACCGCGCGCGCGGGGGCACGGGTCCAGGGAGGAGAGCGATGAGCCTGTGGGGCCGGCCCGAGGAGCCGCGCGCGGAGCCCGTACCGCGCCGGCCCAACTGGGGTGTGCTGGCCCTGGTCGGCCTCACCGGATTCGCCATGCTGCGCGGCGGGCTGGCCGACGGGGCCGACGGCCCGCCGCAGCCCGGCGGCGGCACCACGCTCTCCCCCGTCGGCGGGCGCCCCGGGCCGCCCCCGCTCGCCCGTTCCGCCGTTTCCCGGGTGACCGTCCCCGCCCTGCGGATTTCCGCCCCGGTGGTCCCGCTCGGCCTGGACAAGGACGGCTGGATAGCCTCCCCGCCGTCCCGGAACCCCCGCCTGGCGGGCTGGTACGCCGACGCCCCGGCCCCGGGCGAGAACGGCACCGCCGTCATCGTCGGCCATGTCGACACCTACACCGGCCCCGCGGTCTTCTACCGCCTGGGCTCGCTCAGGAAGGGCCAGACGGTCCAGGTGACCCGCGCGGACGGGCGGACCGTCGTCTTCGAGGTCTACGGCATCGAGGTCTTCACCAAGGGCCACTTCCCGGCACGGCGGGTCTACGGCTCCACCGGGCGCCCCGAACTGCGCCTGCTGACCTGCGGCGGCGGCTACTCCGCGAGCAGCGGCTACGCGGGCAACGTGGTGGTCTTCGCCCGGATGACCGGGATCATCCCAGGCGACCGTCCCACGGTCCGGTCCGGTGACCGCCGTCGAACGGTCGTGTGATGTGCTGACGCGATGAGCAGCGTCACGGTCACCACCTGGTATCTGGAGCAGACCTCGCCCGCGGACCTCGTGGCCGCCGAGGGCCCGCCCGCCGAGCAGGGGGTCCGCATCGTCAGGTCCCAGGTGCCGTCGCCGGAATTCAGCCGGTTCCTCTACACCGCGGTCGGCGGGGACATCCTGTGGACCGACCGGCTGGGCTGGTCGTTCGCGCAGTGGGCGGAGCATCTGGGGCAGCCGGGGGTGGAGACCTGGGTGGCGTACGAGCGGGGAACGCCCGCCGGGTTCATCGAGCTGAACCCGTCACCGGAGGGCGCCGTGGAGATCGCCTACTTCGGGCTGCTGCCGGCCTTCCGGGGGCGGCGCATCGGCGGTGAGCTGCTCGCGTACGGCATCGGGCGGGCCTGGGACCTGGCGGAGCGGTGGCCGCGGCGGGAGCCGACGCGCCGGGTGTGGGTGCACACCTGCAGCGACGACGGACCGCACGCGATGGCCAATTACCAACGACGCGGTTTCCGGGTCTACGAGACCACGGTGACCGAGGAGCCGCAGGTCGCGATGCCGGGCCCCTGGCCGGGCGCGGGGCCGGTCGCGCCCGCCGGAGCCTGACCCCGGGCGGTCGCACGCGAGTGACCCAGGACACACATGTCCACGATTCGAGACAGTCATGTCCAAATATTGGATGACGGTGGACTGGCCGGAGAACGGCGTGCCAGGCTTCCGTCATGTCTCGAGCTGGAATTGCCTTGGTGAGTCGGCGGCACGTCGACCTCGGCCGCATGTCCAGCGCCATTTGTCGGGCAGGCTGACGAAGCGCCGACCGGGGCCCTGAGCCCCTGGACAGCACCGCCAGCACCACCGATTTCCCGCCGTCCCCATCGTCGCGGACGCGCCGGCACCCCACCCTCGGCCCACCTTCTCCGACGCGTCGCCACGCGCCGCGATGTGGTGTGTCCACGCAGGTCACCACGGGGTACGCCGCGCCCGCCCGCACCCTTGAGCCCGCCCAGAAGGACGTACACCCATGGCCGCCGACACCCCGGAAACTCCCCAGCCCTCGGCCGGGGCCGCAAAGCCGCGCCGCAAGGCCGGCCGCCACCGCGGCGAGGGCCAGTGGGCCGTTGGACACTTCACGCCGCTCAACGGCAACGAGCAGTTCAAGAAGGATGACGACGGTCTCAATGTGCGGACACGCATTGAGACGATCTACTCCAAGGCCGGATTCGACTCCATCGACCCCAATGACCTGCGCGGGCGGATGCGCTGGTGGGGCCTCTACACCCAGCGCAAGCCCGGGATCGACGGCGGCAAGACCGCGATCCTGGAGCCGGAGGAGCTGGACGACAAGTACTTCATGCTGCGCGTCCGCATCGACGGCGGCCGGTTGACCACCGACCAGCTGCGCGTCATCGGCGAGATCTCGCAGGAGTTCGCGCGCGGCACCGCGGACATCACCGACCGGCAGAACGTCCAGTACCACTGGATCCGCATCGAGGACGTCCCGGAGATCTGGCGCCGCCTCGAAGAGGTCGGCCTGTCCACCACCGAGGCGTGCGGTGACACCCCGCGCGTCATCCTCGGCTCGCCGGTCGCCGGCATCGCCGAGAACGAGATCATCGACGGCACGCCGGTCATCGAGGAGATCCAGCGCCGGATCATCGGCAACCCCGAGTTCTCCAACCTGCCGCGGAAGTTCAAGTCCGCGGTGTCCGGCTCGCCGCTGCTGGACGTGGCGCACGAGATCAACGACATCTCGTTCGTCGGCGTCGAGCACCCCGAGCACGGCCCCGGCTTCGACGTGTGGGTCGGCGGCGGCCTGTCCACCAACCCCAAGCTCGGCGTCCGCCTGGGCGTCTGGGTCTCCCGCGAGGAGGCCGCCGATGTCTACGAAGGCGTCATCTCGATCTTCCGCGACTACGGCTACCGCCGCCTGCGCACCCGCGCCCGGCTGAAGTTCCTGGTCGCCGACTGGGGCCCGGAGAAGTTCCGCCAGGTGCTGGAGGACGAGTACCTCGAGCGGAAGCTCACCGACGGCCCCACCCCGGCCCAGCCCGACCAGCGGTGGCGCGACCACGTCGGCGTGCACAAGCAGCAGGACGGCCGCTTCTACGTGGGCTTCGCCCCGCGCGTCGGCCGGGTCGACGGCGCCACCCTCACCAAGATCGCCGAGCTGGCGGCGGAACACGGCTCGGGCCGGCTGCGGACCACCGCCGAGCAGAAGATGATCGTGCTCGACATCGACGCGTCGCGCCTGGACTCGCTGGTCTCCGGACTGGAGGCGCTGGACCTGCGGGTCACGCCGTCCCCGTTCCGGCGCGGCACGATGGCCTGCACCGGCATCGAGTTCTGCAAGCTGGCGATCGTCGAGACCAAGGGCCGCGGCTCCTCGCTCATCGACGAACTGGAGCGCCGTCTCCCGGAGTTCGACGAGCCGGTCACCATCAACGTCAACGGCTGCCCCAACGCCTGCGCCCGCATCCAGGTCGCGGACATCGGCCTCAAGGGCCAGCTGGTGCTGGACGACGACGGCAACCAGGTCGAGGGCTACCAGGTCCACCTGGGCGGCGCGCTGGGCCTGGAGGCCGGGTTCGGCCGCAAGGTCCGCGGGCTGAAGGTCACCGCCGACGAACTCCCCGACTACGTCGAGCGGGTGCTGCGCAACTTCCAGGAGCAGCGCACCGACGGCGAGCGGTTCGCCCAGTGGGCGACCCGTGCGGAAGAGGGTGCACTGAAGTGAGCGAACGCGCCGCCCCGTTCTACTGCCCGTACTGCGGTGACGAGGACCTGCGGCCCTCCGAGGAGGGCTCGGTCCGCGGCGAGGGTGCCGCCTGGGAATGCCGGTCGTGCAGCCGTGCGTTCCGGCTGAAGTTCCTGGGCCTGCTCTCCCAAGGGCTGTCCGCCGCCCCGTCACCCTCTTCCGGAGGTGCGTCGTGACCACTGCCACCGAACTTCCACAACTCGCCGAACGCGCGGGCCGCGACCTGGAGGACGCGTCCCCGCTCGACATCCTGGCCTGGGCCGCCGAGACGTTCGGGTCCCGCTTCTGCGTGACCTCCTCCATGGAGGACGCGGTCGTCGCCCACCTCGCCTCGCGCGCCATGCCGGGCGTGGACGTGGTGTTCCTCGACACCGGCTACCACTTCCCGGAGACCATCGGCACCAGGGACGCGGTGGCCGAGGTGATGGACGTCAACGTCATCACGCTGACGCCTCGCCAGACGGTCGCGGAGCAGGACGCGGAGCACGGGCCGAAGCTGCACGACCGCAACCCCGACCTGTGCTGCGCGCTGCGCAAGGTCCAGCCGCTGGAGGAGGGCCTGAGCGGCTATGACGCCTGGGCGACCGGGCTGCGCCGGGACGAGTCCCCGACCCGCGCGAACACCCCGGTGGTCGGCTGGGACGCCAAGCGCCAAAAGGTCAAGATCTCGCCGATCGCCCGCTGGACGCAGGCCGATGTGGACGCGTACGTCGCCGAGCACGGCGTGCTCACCAACCCGCTGCTGATGGACGGCTACCCCTCCGTCGGTTGTGCCCCCTGCACCCGCCGGGTCCTCGCGGGCGAGGACGCGCGGGCGGGCCGCTGGGCGGGCAGCAACAAGACCGAGTGCGGGCTGCACTGATGGCCGAACTTCAGGATTTTCAGGACACCTTGCAGGGCACGACAGATGTTCGAGACGTTGTGGAAGCTCAGGAGAAGCCGATGACGGGCGCCACGGTGTGGCTGACCGGACTGCCGAGCGCGGGCAAGACCACCATCGCGTATGCGCTCGCGGAGCGACTGCGCGGCGAGGGCCGCCGGGTCGAGGTCCTGGACGGCGACGAGATCCGCGAGTTCCTCTCCGCCGGCCTGGGCTTCACCCGCGCCGACCGGCACACCAACGTCCAGCGGATCGGCTTCGTCGCCGAACTGCTGGCCGACAACGGAGTCATCGCGCTGGTGCCGGTGATCGCGCCCTACGCGGACGCCCGGGAGGCGGTGCGCAAGCGGCACCAGACCGAGGGCACCGCCTACCTCGAGGTGCACGTCGCCACTCCGGTCGAGGTGTGCTCCGAACGCGATGTGAAGGGGCTGTACGCCAAGCAGGCGGCCGGTGAGATATCCGGGCTGACCGGCGTGGACGACCCCTACGAGCAGCCCGAATCGCCCGACCTGCGCATCGAGTCGCACACCCAGACCGTGCAGGAGTCCGCAGCCGCGCTCTACGGGCTGCTCGTCGAAAGGGGACTGGCGTGACCACCGCGACCGTTCTGACCGAGGCCGGCGGGGACAGCCCGTACACCCTGCCGCACCTGGACGCCCTGGAGTCCGAGGCCGTCCACATCTTCCGCGAGGTGGCGGGTGAGTTCGAGCGGCCGGTGATCCTCTTCTCCGGCGGCAAGGACTCCATCGTCATGCTGCACCTCGCGCTCAAGGCGTTCGCGCCCGCCGCGGTGCCGTTCTCCCTGCTGCACGTCGACACCGGGCACAACTTCCCCGAGGTCCTCGACTACCGCGACCGCACCGTCGAACGGCACGGCCTGCGCCTGCACGTCGCCTCCGTGCAGGACTTCATCGACCGCGGCGAGCTGCGCGAGCGCCCCGACGGCACCCGCAACCCGTTGCAGACCGTCCCGCTGCTGGACGCCATCGAGTCGAACCGCTTCGACGCGGTCTTCGGCGGCGGCCGCCGGGACGAGGAGAAGGCGCGCGCCAAGGAGCGGGTCTTCTCGCTGCGAGACGAGTTCGGCGGCTGGGACCCGCGCCGGCAGCGCCCCGAACTGTGGCAGCTCTACAACGGCAAGCACTCGCCCGGCGAGCACGTCCGCGTCTTCCCGCTGTCCAACTGGACCGAGCTGGACGTGTGGCAGTACATCGCCCGCGAGAAGATCGAGCTGCCCGCCATCTACTACGCCCACGAGCGCGAGGTCTTCGGCCGCAACGGCATGTGGCTGTCCCCCGGCGAGTGGGGCGGCCCCAAGGACAGCGAGGCCCTGGAGACCCGGCAGGTGCGCTACCGCACGGTCGGCGACATGTCGTGCACCGGCGCGGTCGACTCCGACGCCGACACCATCGAGGCCGTCATCGCGGAGATCGCCGCCTCCCGGCTCACCGAGCGGGGCGCGACCCGGGCCGACGACAAGATGTCCGAGGCCGCCATGGAGGACCGCAAGCGCGAGGGGTACTTCTAACCATGAGCACCACCCACACTGTTGAGGACGTACTGGACGCCGGCGCGACCTCGCTGCTGCGGTTCGCCACCGCCGGATCCGTCGACGACGGCAAGTCGACCCTGGTCGGCCGGCTGCTGCACGACTCCAAGTCCGTCCTGGCCGACCAGCTCGAGGCCGTCGAGCGGGCGTCGCTGGGCCGCGGCCAGGAGGCACCCGACCTGGCGCTGCTGACCGACGGTCTGCGTGCCGAGCGGGAGCAGGGCATCACCATCGATGTCGCCTACCGCTACTTCGCCACGCCCCGGCGCCGCTTCATCCTCGCCGACACCCCGGGCCATGTGCAGTACACCCGCAACATGGTCACCGGCGCCTCCACCGCCGAGCTCGCGGTGGTGCTGGTCGACGCCCGCAACGGCGTCGTCGAGCAGACCCGCCGGCATGCGGCGGTCGCCGCCCTGCTGCGGGTCCCGCACGTCGTCCTGGCGGTCAACAAGATGGACCTCGTCGACTACGCCGAGCCCGTCTTCGCCGCCATCGCCGAGGAGTTCACGCGCTACGCCGCTTCCCTGGGTGTTCCGGAGATCACCGCGATCCCGATCTCGGCGCTGGCCGGCGACAACGTCGTGACCCCGTCGGCCGCCATGGACTGGTACGGCGGCCCGACCGTCCTGGAGCACCTGGAGACCGTCGCCGTCGTCGCCGATCCCGCCGACGACCCCGGTCGTTTCCCGGTCCAGTACGTCATCCGCCCGCAGACCGCCGAACACCCCGACTACCGCGGCTACGCAGGGCAGGTCGCCTCCGGCGTCCTGCGCGTCGGCGACCCGGTGACGGTGCTGCCCTCGGGCCGCACCAGCACCATCGAGGCGATAGACGCGCTGGGCCAGGCCGTGGAGGCCGCGTGGGCGCCGCAGTCGGTGACCGTCCGGCTCGGCGACGACCTGGACATCTCGCGCGGTGACCTGATCGCCCCCACCGCCTCGGCGCCGTCGGTCTCCCAGGACGTCGAGGCCACGGTCTGCCACGTCGCGGACCGTCCGCTGACCGTCGGCCAGCGGGTGCTGCTCAAGCACACGACCCGCACGGTCAAGGCGATCGTCAAGGACATCCCCTCCCGGCTGACCCTGGACGACCTCTCCCAGCACCCGGCGCCGGGCGAGCTGGCCGCCAACGACATCGGCCGGATCGTGGTGCGCACGGCCGAGCCGCTGGCCCTGGACGCGTACGCCGACTCCCGCCGCACCGGCTCCTTCCTGCTGATCGACCCGGCGGACGGTACGACGCTGACCGCGGGCATGGCGGGCAACGCCTTCGCGGAGGCGGCGGCGGAGGCCGCGGAGGCCGCCCCGGCGGACGACGACGGATGGGACTTCTGAGCATGCCCAAAGACATGTTCTCCACCTTCGCGATAGAGGGCGGCCGGATCGGCAGCGGTGCCCTCGGCAGTGGCCAGGGAGGAGTCGGGCGATGTGTGCGCTGACGATGCTCGACTCCGTACCCCCCACGCCCCCTTTCCGAAGATCGATCGACCTGCCGGGCGCGCCTTAGACGGGCGCGTACTGTCCCGGCCCTCCGAGAGGAACTCCTCCCGTGTCTGCCGTTCGACACCGCCTGGTGGCGGCCGCCGTCTCCCTCCCGCTCCTGGTGGGAGTCCTGGGTGCCTGCGGCTACGGCTCCGAGGCCAAGAAGGACACCGCGGCCGACGTCGCCCCCAAGGGGCCCAAGACCGACGGGCTCGACAACGTCCGGATCGGACTCTTCGGCAACACCACACACGCCACTCCGCTGGTCGGCCTCCAAAAGGGCCTGTTCCAGAAGGAACTGGGCGGTACGGCCGTGAAGCCGTCCGTCTTCAACGCGGGCCCCGCCGAGATCGAGGCGCTCAACTCCCGCGCCATCGACATCGGCTGGATCGGCCCCTCCCCCGCCATCAACGGCTATGTGAAGTCGCACGGCAAGAGCCTGAAGATCATCGGCGGCTCGGCCTCCGGCGGTGTCTCGCTGATCGTCAACCCCAAGAAGATCAAGAGCCTGAGCGATCTCAGGGGCAAGACGATCGCGACCCCGCAGCTGGGCAACACCCAGGACGTGGCGCTGCTGAACTTCCTGGCCGGCAAGGGCTACAAGGTCGACGCCACCACCGGCAAGGGTGACGTCACCGTCCAGCGCACCGACAACAAGGTGACGCCGACCGCCTTCCAGCAGGGCTCCATCGACGGAGCCTGGGTGCCCGAGCCGACGGCCGCCAAGCTCGTCGCCGCCGGCGGCAAGCCGCTCCTGGACGAGAAGAAGCTGTGGAAGGACGGCAAGTTCGTCATCACGAACCTGATCGTCTCCCAGGAGTTCCTCAAGAAACACCCCAAGGCGGTCGAGGCCGTGCTGCGCGGCTCGGTGCGGACCAACGCCTGGATCCGGTCGCACCCGGCGGAGGCGAAGCAGGCCCTCAACGACCAGCTCGCCGACCCGGAGTTCGCGGGCAAGGCGCTGCCGGACAACGTCATCGACCCGGCGTTCAAGAACGTCGACATCACCGATGACCCGCTGGCCGCCACGCTCCAGCAGGAGGCGGACCACGCCGTGCAGGCGGGCCTGCTGAAGAAGCCCGACCTCAAGGGCATCTACGACCTCACCCTGCTGAACAAGGTGCTCAGGTCCGAGGGCAGGCCGACGGTCGACGACGCCGGTCTCGGCAGCTGACAGCCCTCCCTTCCCGTAGCACCGCAGTCCCCCAGGAGGTGACACCGATGACGACCACCACACTCACCGAGCAGCCCGCCCCGGCGACACCGGCCGGCAGTCCGTCGTACGCCGCTCGCATCGACCACGTCTCGAAGTCGTTCGGTCGGCCCGGCGCGCAGCAGCATGTGCTGGACGACATCAGCATCGATGTCGCACCGGGCGAATTCGTCTGCCTCCTGGGGGCCTCGGGCTGCGGCAAGTCCACCCTGCTCAACCTCGTGGCCGGCCTCGATGCGCCGTCCGCCGGCAGCATCGAGACGCCGGGCGGCCGGCCCGCCCTGATGTTCCAGGAGCATGCGCTGTTCCCGTGGCTGACCGCGGGCCGCAACATCGAACTGGCGCTGCGGCTGCGCGGGGTGCCCCGCGGCGAGCGCCGTGCCGAGGCCGAGCGGCTGCTCGAACTCGTCCGGCTGCGCGGTGCGTACGGCAAGCGCGTGCACGAGCTGTCCGGCGGTATGCGCCAGCGCGTCGCCATGGCCCGCGCGCTCGCCCAGGACAGCCAGCTGCTGCTGATGGACGAGCCGTTCGCCGCGCTCGACGCGATCACCCGCGACGTCCTGCACGACGAGCTGACCCGCATCTGGCGCGAGACGAACCTCTCGGTCCTCTTCGTCACCCACAACGTGCGTGAGGCCGTACGGCTCGCCCAGCGGGTGGTGCTGCTCTCCTCCCGTCCCGGCAAGATCGCCCGCGAGTGGCAGGTGGACATTCCGCAGCCGCGCCGTATCGAGGACGCCGCGGTCGCCGACCTTTCCGTCGAGATCACCGAACAGCTCCGTGGGGAGATCCGCCGCCATGGCCAGCACTGAGACCACGTCCGACACCGCAGCGACCGGCGAACCCGCCGTCGCTCCGGCTGCCGGCACGCCCGCCGAAGCGACCGGGAAGCCCGCCGGCGCGCGCGACACCTCCGGCGACCTCGCCGGCCTGGAGGCCGGGCTCGACGCCCTGGAATCCACCGTCGTCGCCCGTCAGCCCTGGCTGCGTACGGTCGTCTCGAAGGCGTTCCCGCCCCTCATCGCCATCGCCATCGTGCTCGCGCTGTGGCAGCTCGCCTACCACTTCCAGCTCAAGGCGCACTACCTGCTGCCGAGCCCGGTGGAGGTCGCCCGCTCCCTCCAGGACAAGTGGCTCGAGGGCACGCTGCTGAACTACGTGTGGACCAGCGTCTCCCGCGGCGCCCTCGGCTTCCTGGCCTCGGTCGTCATCGGTACGCCCCTCGGTCTGGTCGTCGCCCGCGTCAAGGCCGTACGGGCCGCGATCGGCCCGATCCTGAGCGGTCTGCAGTCCCTCCCCTCGGTGGCCTGGGTCCCGGCGGCGATCATCTGGTTCGGTCTGAGCGACGCCACCATCTACGCGGTGGTGCTGCTCGGTGCCGTCCCCTCCATCGCCAACGGCCTGGTGGCCGGCGTCGACCAGATCTCCCCCCTCTACCTGCGGGCGGGCCGCACCATCGGCGCCACCGGCCTCGCGGGCATCCGGCACGTCCTCCTCCCGGCCGCGCTCCCCGGCTACATCGCCGGGCTCAAGCAGGGCTGGGCCTTCTCCTGGCGCTCCCTGATGGCCGCCGAACTCATCGTCAACGCACCCGACCTGGGCACCGGCCTGGGCCAGCTGCTGGAACAGGGCCGCGAGATCGGCGACATGTCCTGGGTGCTGTCCGCGATCCTGCTGATCCTCATCGTCGGCATCGGTATCGAGCTGCTGATCTTCGCGCCGATCGAGCGGCGGGTACTGCGCAGCCGCGGCCTTCTCGTCAAGAGCTGAACCATGGACGCACGCCCCACTCTCCTCGTCATCGCCCACGGCAGCCGCGACCCGCGGCACGCGGCGACCGTCTCCGCGCTCTGTGCGCGGGTGCGGGCGCTGCGGCCGGGCCTGCGGGTCGAGGTCGGCTATCTCGACTTCAACGCGCCCACCGTGCCCAGGGTGCTGGAACGCCTCTCGGCCGAGGGCGTACGGGATGTCGTGGCGATGCCTCTCCTGTTGACCCGGGCCTTCCACGCGAAGTCCGACATCCCTGCCGTACTGCGGGAGGCCGCGCGGCGGCTGCCCCTGCTGACCGTGCACCGGGCCGAGGTACTCGGCCCCTCCTCCCTGCTGACCGCCGCCCTGGAGCGGCGGCTGGCGGAGGCCGGGCTGCGGCCCGGCGACCACCGCTCGACCGGGGTCGTACTGGCCTCGGCGGGCTCCAGTGACCCGGAGGCGATCGCAGTGATCGCTGAAATCGCGCGGGAGTGGCGGCGCACCGCCAACTGGTGTGCCGTGCGACCTGCGTTCGCCTCCGCATCTCTGCCCCGTACGGCGGATGCCGTACGGGAGCTGCGGGCCGAAGGCGTCGAGCACATCGCCGTCGCCCCGTACGTCATCGCCCCGGGCTTCCTCCCGGACCGCATCGCCACCGGGGCCCGCGAGGCCGGCGCGGACGTTCTCGCCCCGGTGCTCGGCGCCGCACCCGAGCTGGCGCGGCTGCTGCTCCGCCGCTACAGCCAGGCGGTCGAGGTCCGCAGCCGGCAGGAGTGGACGGCCCTGAGCGCCTGACGGACCCCCGGCGGGCGGCGCGAGGGCAGGCGGCCCGGGGCGGGCGGCAGCTCATCCGGCTGCCGCCGCTGATCAGACGAGATGGGTCAATCCCTCGATCGCCGTCCGGGCCCAGTCCTGCGCCCCCACCGCCGTGCCGGTCACCACTCCGGTCGCGACCGGGGCCAGCGCTCCCTTGAACAGGGCGAGCGCGCGGCGGAGCCTGCCGTCCTCGTGAGGGTTCGGCCGGGTGATCGCCTCGAGGATCTGGCCGGCCGCGGACTCGGCATCCTCGCGGTCCTGATCGGCGAGCCCGGCCCGGGGCAGCTGCCGGAGCAGGTCGGTGACCAGCTCGGCGAGTGCCTCGAAGCCTGGGGCGACCGTGCTGTGGTTCTGCTGGTTCTGGGTGACCGACTCGTTGTTCCAGGCGAACTGGGTGCCGGAGACCTCGGCGTGGAAGACCGGCCCGTCGTAGTTGTTGACGTTCTGTGGGTCGCTCATGAGCGGGAACCGTCCTCGTTGGTCTGTTGCTGGATGGCCTTGTTGTTGTTCCACGCCAGCTGAGCACCGTGGACCGCGGCGTGGAAGACCGGGCCGTAGTAGTTGTTGACGATCGTCGGCGGAAGCTCGGCCGGCTCGGTGGCCTGCTTGACGACCGGCAGCGATGTGCGGAGCGAGACCAGGTCGACGCGGCCGTTGTCCTGCACGGCCACGCCCCGCGTTCCGTTCACGGCACAGTCCACCAGCCGGCCGCCGCACGTGTCGTCGAAACTCGCCCCCGCGGCCGCGCAGTCGGCGAATTCGCTGTTCGCGACATCCAGGTAGGCGGAGTCCTTTCCGCAGAGGCCGAATGCCTCCGAGCCGGTCACGGTGAGGTTCCTCGCGACGAGCTTCGCCTCGCCGAACCCGATGGCCCCACCGGCGCTCACCGCTGTGACGTCACAGTCGTGGAGGAGCAGCTGAGCCTCCTCGCCGACGCCGAAGCCCAGCACACCGCGCTCCGCCACCACGCCTTTGAGCGTGACCCGGGACTGGCCGAGGGCGGCCACCGCGGCCATGTCGAAGTCACGGAACTCCGCGTCGGTGACGTCCGCCGTGGTGCCTCCGTTGCCCCGGGTCTCCAGGCCCGACGGGCAGCGCGCCACGCGGACTTGCTCGAACACGGCCCCGGACTCGTCGAAGACCCGCAGTGCGGCACTCGTCAGATCCTCGATCTCGACCCGGGTGAAGCGCCCTCTGGCGGCGTCGGTGACGGCGATGCCGACGTTGCCTCGCGAAATGCGGCAGCCGTGGACCTCCGGAGCGCCGCCCTTGGTCGAGAACACGGCGACGTTGCCCGCGTCGGAGACCTCACAGTCCTCGAACCTGCCACGACCCGAGGTCTGGACGTTGATGCCGGTGTCGCGGCACTCGGTGAACGTGCAGCCGCGCACCACCGGATCGGCGCCACTCGCCACCCCGATCCCGTGTTGCGCATCGGTGACGCGCGCACCGTCCACGGAGCCTCTGGACTGCTCGATGAACATGATCGCCTCTGCGTGCACGGCGTTGATCGTGCAGCCGGTCACGGTGAGCTCGGCCCGGGTGTCCGCCATGACGGCCGCCCTTCCGGTACCGGTCAGCTCGCACCCGGTGACCTGGGCACGCGCATCGCTGACGCGCACTCCGTGGATCCGGCTGCCCCCGATCCAGCTGTCGCGGACCGAGACGTCGGCGCCTTCGATCACCGCGACCGCGTTGTCGGCAGCGTCGATGAACCGGCATCGTTCGACGAGCCCGTCGGACCCGGCGAAGAGGGTCCGGCCATGCAGGATCACGCTGTCCCGCAGCGTCACGGAGGTGTTCGGTCGCGCGTGCACGCTGACGCCCTTGTGCGCGCGGATCTCCGTGTGCTCCAGCGTGAGCGTTCCCGCACGGCAGCTGACGACGTCGGCGTCGCGGCCGGTCAGCACGAGGCCGTGGACGCGCACCGCCCCGGAGGCGTCGAGTACGGTGCCGCGGGGCCGGCTCACCACGACGGTGCCCGGGCCGCCGATCGCGGCCAACCGGACCTCGCCCTGGACGGTGAGCGCCTCCTCGTAGCGGCCGGGCGCGATCTCGACGAGCGCCGCCCGGCCCCGTCCGGCCGCAGCCGCGAGAGCGGCCGTGATGTTCGGGTATGCGCGACGGCCGCCCTGCGGCGAGACGAAGTACCTCGCGACCATTCCGACTTCCCCCCCGCGCCGCTCAGTTGAGGCCGTCGATGCTACCCGAGCAGCCGAACGGCGGCGGCTGGGCGGGTTGACGCCCACCATGACCGTCCGAGGACCTCCGGCCCGTGGGGAACATGCCGCCCGGAGAGGCTGGTTGAGGAGTGCGGCCGGCACGGTCGCCTCGCGTCGGACGGCAGACCTGTGGTCCGCGCGGCCGCGGCGGGACGGTGCCGGAGACGGCCGGTCCCGTATGCGACCGCGTGCGGCTCGCGGTCATCGGTCTCGCCGCCCAGCGGCCGACGGGCCGCTAATCGCCCTTCCCGGCTCCGCCCTCGGTCCCCCGGGTGCCGCCTGCCGAGCCCTTCTCCAGTACGGCGTAGCCGATCGTCACGTCGTCGCCGTGCACTCCGGTCACGGAGATCAGCATCGGCTTGCGCTCGCCCTTGAAGACGGCGCTGCAGCGCACGCTGTCGTCCTTCTCCGCACGCAACCCGCGCGGACAGCTCACCGAATCCGGCGCGTCGCCGGAGAAGGGACGGCCGAAGTCCTCCTCGGCGTGCGCTTCCACGTCTTCGCGCGGCACCGCATGCTCCGCTCCGCTCGCGGTGGCGACCGACCCGTCGGCCGTCATGTTCCACGCGGTTACCCCGCCTGCCGCCAGTACGGCGACCACGGCCAGGGCGATGATGATGCTGCGCTTCATGCGGTTACTCCTCGAATTCCGTTCCAGCCGGGCTCTCCCGGCCGTTCTCCGACCCCCTGCGTCCTCACCCGCCCCCGCCCTCACCCCCCGGTGGCCGGTGGCGGTCCGCCCGCCTCGGCCGGGGGGGACGAGGGAGGGGAGAGCCGACCAGGGAGGGAAGGACGAGGGGCCCACGTCACCACTGCCTCGCGCATCCCGCGCACGCCCAACTCGCCTCGCTCCCAAGGCACTTCGAGGTGCCCTGGGTCCTGGTGCGTCCCGGCGTCCGTCAAGAGCCCTGGTGACCCACTGGCGGTGCGGGAACCACGTTGCCCGGCGCTCCTACCGACGTGGTAACGCCTCACTAACGACTGCTCCACCGCAAGGCCCGCGGCCCGGACGATCCCTATGGGCGCGACACGCGCCCCTCCCCCGGCACCGGCGTGGTCAACTCGCCCCTGACGGCCCTCGCGCACGCCCTCCGGGCGGGCGGGCGACCACCTCCTGGCGCGCCCGGGCCGACGGCCGGTGAGCGCGGCCTGCGACGGGCGGCCTCCGACCGGACGAAGATCCTCAGCCAGGCGGCGTAACGTCAGCACGCCCTGGCTGCCCCCTCCCCCCAGTGGTGATTCTGTGACCTGCGTCGACCACCGGGGGAACCACGTATGCACACCGCGATGCACTTGCTGGCGGACGCGCCGCCCCAAATGCTGCCGGCCAGATCGCTCATGGCCTTCACCCTCGCCTCGCACATCATCCTGGTGCCCCTGGGCGTGGCGCTCCCGCTCATCACCCTCATCATGCACGCCTACGGACTGCGGCATGACGACGCGACCGCCCTGCTGCTCGCGCGGCGCTGGTCGGCGGTCATGGCAGTGCAGTTCGCGATCGGCGTCGTCACCGGCACCGTCCTGTCCTTCGAGTTCGGCCTCCTGTGGCCCGGTCTGATGGGCAGGTGGGGCGACGTCTTCGGTATCGGTTTCGGTATCGAGGCGTGGGCCTTCTTCCTCGAAGCGGTACTCATCGCCATCTACCTCTACGGCTGGCGCAGGCTGAAGCCCCGCACCCACCTCCTGCTGGGGCTGCCGCTGCCCGCCGTCGCCCTGCTCGGGGCCTTCGGCATCCTGGCCGCCAACTCCTGGATGAACACCCCGCAGGGCTTCACTCTCGACTCGGCGGGCAACCCCACCGACGTGCACATCTGGAAGGCCCTCTTCACCCCGATGCTCGGGCCCCAGTACTGGCACTTCGTGGTGGCGATGCTGGTGACCGCCGGCTACGTCGTCGCCGGGGTCTATGCCGCCGGCTGGGTGCGTGGCCGCCGGGACCGCTACCACCGACTCGGTTTCACCGTTCCCTTCTCCGTCGCCGCGGTCCTCACCCCCGTCCAGCTCGTGCTGGGTGACGCCATTGCCCGTGCCGTCTTCCACAAGCAGCCGCTGAAGTTCGCGGCGACGGAGATCGTCTGGAAGACCGACACCCACGTACCGGAGTACCTGTTCGGCCGCCTTCACCCGGATGGGAGCATCTCCGGCGGCATCAAGGTCCCCCAGCTCGACTCCCTCCTCGCCGGCTTCCGTACGGACACGAGGGTGACCGGGCTGACGTCGGTCCCGGCGAGTGACCGGCCGACGGCCGCTCAGGCCACCATCGCCCACTGGGCCTTCGACATCATGGCCGGGATCGGCTCCGCGCTGGTGCTCCTCGCCCTCTGGTACGGCCTCGTCCGGCTGCGGCGCCGGCGGCTGCCCGAGTCGAAGTGGTTCTTCCGGAGTGCCGCCTGCGCGGGTGTCGCCTCCGTCGTCGCCGTCGAATGCGGCTGGATCACCACCGAGGTGGGCCGCCAGCCCTGGATCGTCTACCAGAACATGCGGGTCGCCGAGGCGGTCACCTCGACCCGTTCCACCACGCTGTGGGCCATGCTGGGCCTGGTCGTCGTGGTGTACGTGTTCGTCTTCGGCTCGTTCCTCGCCGTGCTGTCCAAGATGCGAACCCGCTGGCGACTCGCCGATGGGCAGTGCGGGGAGGGCGGAACAAGGGAGCCACCGGAGACGGACACCCCTTACGGGCCCCGCTCCACGGTTCCGGCCGGTGGCGCCCCGGCCTCCCGCGACGACGGCCCGGCACCGACGGGGAGGGGCCGGCCATGACCGCCTCTCTCGTCGCCCTCGTCCTGCTGCTCGCGGTCGCCGCCTACGCCTGCGCGGGCGGTACCGACTACGGGGCCGGGTTCTGGGACCTGGCCGCGGGCGGAGCGGAGCGCGGCAGGCGCCCCCGGTGGCTGATCGACCACGCCATGGCCCCGGTGTGGGAGGTCAACAACGTCTGGCTGATCTTCGTCTTCGTCATCATGTGGTCCGGGTTCCCCGTGCTGTTCCAGACCGTCTTCACCGCGATGTGGTTGCCCCTGGCACTGGCCGCAGTCGGCACCGTGCTGCGCGGCGCCGGGTTCGCCCTGCGCAAGCCCAGCCGCCGGCCGGCCGGCCGGCGCCTCTACGGGGCCGTGTTCGCGGTCTCCTCACTCCTCACGCCGTTCTTCCTCGGCGCCGCCGCCGGGGGGATCGCCTCCGGCAGGGCGGCACCCGGCACGGAGCCGTCGGCGGCGGCCTGGTCCAATCCCACCTCGATCCTCTTCGGTCTCCTCGCCGTCGCCACCACGGCCTTCCTCGGTGCCGTGTTCCTGGCCGCGGACGCCCGCCGGTTCGACGCATCCGATCTCGACGGCTACTTCCGCCGGCGAGCGCTCGCCGCCCTCGCCGTCCTCGCCTCGCTCGCCGTGCTCACCCTGTTCGTCACCCACGACGACGCCCCGCACGTATGGCGCGGACTCACCCACGGTCCGGGCCTCCTCTTCGTCATCGTGGCCGCAGTGGCCACGGTCGCGACCGCCTGGCTGCTGCTGCGCCCCTCTGCCGCCTGGTCGCGGTGCGCCGCCGTCGGTGTGGTCGCCTCGGCCGTCATCGCATGGGGTGTGGCGCAGCGCCCGTATCTCGTCCCGACCTCACTGACCGTCGCCGAGGGCGCCGGCGCCCCCACCACACTGCGCTGGCTGATGCTCATCAGCCTCGTCGCCCTCGTGCTGGTCTTCCCGGCAGTCGCCCTCCTGTACTGGCTCGACACCCATGGTGAGCTGGACTCCCTCACCGACGCCGACCTGGGGCGCAGTGGTGCGCGGGACGAAGGCTGACCTCGGGGTCCCCGTGACGTGCGGGGCCACGGGAGGTGAGCGGCCATGACCGAGGACGAGATCCTGCTGGGCATCGGCCTGACCGTCGCACTCGCCGTGGGCTCCCAGATCCTGGCGAGCCGGCTGCGGGTCCCGGCCCTCGTGGTGCTCCTCCCGGCGGGTTTCGCCGCCGGGGCCCTGACGGACGTCGTCGACCCCGAGAAGCTGGCGGGGCAGAACTTCTCCACCCTGGTGTCCCTGTCGGTCGCGGTGATCCTCTACGACGCCGGGCTGGGGCTGGACCTGCGCCATCTCAAGGGCGCGACCAGGAACGTCGTCGTCCGGCTCATCCTGCTCGGCGTGCTGGTCACCTGGGGGGCCGTCCTGGCACTGGGACCCGCCCTGTTCGGCGTGCCGCTCGCCGTGGCCTGCATGCTCGGCGTGATCCTCGTCGTGTCCGGGCCGACGGTCGTCGGTCCGCTGCTCGACCACGTGCGGCCCTCGGACAAGGTGCGGCGGATGCTGATCTGGGAGGGATCCCTGATCGACCCGGTCGGGGGCATCCTCGGCGCCGTCGCCTTCCACTCCGTCGTGTCCGGCGGATTCCGGACCGGCCACGGCACCCGGTTCGCCGACCTCTTCGCCGGCATCGCCGTCGGGCTCGCGGGCGGCCTGGTCGGCACCGCGCTGTTGTGGTTCGCCCTCCGTGTGCTCGGGCTCGGCGGGACACTGGGCACCCTCGCCCAGCTGGCCACCGTGGTCACGGTGGCCGCGGGGTGCGACATGGTGCTCGATGACACGGGGCTGATCGCCGCGATCGTCACGGGGATGGCTGTGGCGAACCTCCCGGGATTCGACATGCCCGCACGCCGGCCGTTCTTCGAGACGCTGGTGCAGCTGATCATCGGCCTGCTGTTCGTCTCCCTCTCGGCGACGGTGACACCGAAGTCCGTCGTTCCGGTGCTGCTGCCCACCCTCGTACTCGTCGCCGTGCTCGTCCTGGTGGTGCGGCCGGTGGTCGCCCTCGTCTCCACCGCACGGACCGATCTCGGCGCCGGAGAGCGTGCCTTCATCGGCTGGATGGCGCCCCGCGGCATCGTCGCCGCCTCGACGGCCACCACGTTCTCGGCCGCCCTCGTCGACGACGGTCTGCACGCCGCCGACCGGATCCTGCCGGTCACCTTCCTGGTGATCGTCGGAACCGTCCTGGTCTACGCCCTGACGGCCAGGCCGGTGGCCGCCAGGCTGGGCGTCATCAGGTCCGCGCGCACCCGACCCCTGCTGGTGGGCGGCACCCCGTGGGTGGTCGACCTCTCGCGGTCGTTGCGGGCTGCGGGGATCGATGTGCTGATGTGGGCCGGACCGGCGCAGGAGCGGGACCGGATCCGGGAGGCGGGGATCGAGCTGGCCGCCGGGGAATTCCTGGCCGCGGCGACCGAACCGGAAGCCCGGCTGGAGGGAGTCACGGCGGTACTCCTGCTGACGGACGACGACGACTTCAACGCGCTCGCCTCGGTCGTCGTGCGGGACAGCGTCCAGGGACCCGTCCACCGTGTCGGTCCGCCGCCGGACAGCCAGGGCGTCGTCGCCCCGTTCACCGGTGGCGGCATCCTCTTCGGCCCCGACCTGCTCCGGCACACCCTGGTGGACCGGCACGAGCGGGGGGCCCGCTTTCTGGTGCAGCCCGCCTCACAACCGGTGCCACCGGGCCACGAGATCCTCTTCGTCGTCCGGACCGACGGCCGGCTCGAACCGGTCACCGATGTACAGGGGCCCGCTCCGGCGGAGGGTGACACGCTGGTCCTCTTCGGCCCCCGCGAGAGGTGACCGGCGGTGGGAACGTGCCGTCAGCCGACGGGCCCTTGGACTTCCTACGGCGCCGAGTTCCTACGACGCCGTCGCGGCCTCCGTGTACTTCTTGATGAGTTCGTAGGAGCGGATGCGGTCGTGGAGGTCGTGGACGGGCGTGGTCAGCATCAGTTCGTCCGCTCCGGTCTCAGCAGCCAGTTGCGCAAGCCGGCGTACGACGGTCTCGGGTGTCCCCACGGCTTGCTGTGCGCGGAAGCCGGCCAGCGCATGTCGCTCCTCCGCGGTGAAGGGGTGGGCGGCCGCGTCCGCGGGCGTGGGGAAGGGGATCTCGCTCAGGCCCTTGAGCAGCCCGGCTTTGACGACGTCCATCGGCCCGACTCGCCGCGCGGATTCCTCCTCCGTCTCGGCACACACCGTCTCCACGCACACCAGCACCCGAGGCTGCTCGCACCACCGGGACGGGATGAACGCCGCCCGGTAACGCTCCAGCGCCGCAAGGGTGTTGTCCGGCCGGATGTGGTGGGCGAGGGCCATCGGCAGGCCGAGCCGTGCGGCGAGCGCGGCACCTGCGGTACTGGAGGACAGCAGCCATGGCTCCGGCAGCGGGTCGAGGGCGACTTCGTCGACCAGGAAGGACAGGATCGCGGCCACGTCGGCGTGGTAGTCCGCATCCGTCGTCGGTCCGACTCCGCGGCGCAGTGCCCGTGCGGTGGCCTCGTCGAAGGTGCCGGGGCCACGGCCGATACCCAGGTCGATGCGGCCCCCGTGCAAGGCCGCCAGCGTTCCGAACTGCTCCGCCAGCATGATGGGTGCGTGGTTGGGTGCCAGTACTCCGCCCGAACCGAGACGGATGGCTGAGGTCGTGGCGGCGGAGTGCGCGGCCAGCACGACCGGTGGGAACGCGCCGATGGCGGGCGAGTGGTGATGCTCGGCGTACCAGACCCGGTGGTAGCCCAGCCGTTCCACTCCCTGCGCGAAGGCCGCGGTGTCGCGCAGGGTCTCCACGGCTCGGGTGCCCGTTTGGACCATCGCGACTTCCAGGGCTGAAAGAGGTACATCGATCATGCCGTCAGCATAAGGATCGGATGTTCGACGGGGGCGGGGCGATCTCCCGGTTCGTCGCCACGCGGCTCCGGCGGATGCGACCGGTGGGACCGCTGTGGTGGGCGGCAGCGGTGTGTGGGCGGGAGCGGCGTGTGGGTGGGAGCGCTTTGTGGGCGGGCCGGACGCGCACTTCCTAGGGGATCGGCCCTGGTGACCGCTTCGACGAGCCGACGCCGGTCGGGCTGCCGTAGCGGAACCGATCCGACTGCGCCGGGCGGCCGATGGGTTCGGCCGCCCGGTCCGTCGGCGTTCGTCGCCGACGCGGCCCGGTCAAGGAGTCGGCGGCGGGGCGGTCGGCGGGGTTGGGCCACTCGTCATGCGCTACCGGCGAGCGGGGTGCGGGGCGGTCGACTGTGGGGCGGTGGGGCGTGGGGCGGTCGGCTGTGGGGCGGTGGGGTGTCGGCCCGGCCCTTTTCGTAGACCGTCAGGCCCCGCGACAGGTGCAGCGGCACCAGCAGCAGCTCGACGACGAGGGCCTTCCAGGCGTAGACGAGGTTGACCGCCTTCGTCGCATAGACGCAGGGGAGGTTCAACAGGACGCCGGAGAGGGAGAGTCCGCGGCGGCGGGCGGCGTAGATCAGGGGTGGCGCCGTCAGCGCCAGTTCGGCTCCCGCCCACCAGGCGAAGGCCGACGCCGGTGGCTGGTCCGTCGTGGCGACGACCAGGAACGGCGTGGCCCACCACAGGGGCGCGGTGAGGATCTCCAGCAGGGCGAGCAACACCCAGACCGCCAGGAGCGGTTTGTGCACCACCAGCCGCCCGAGGTGCAGCCGTACGTTCTGGCAGAAGCCGGCCATCCAGCGCCAGACCTGCTTGCGCAGATAGGTGAGGTCTTCCGGATCCGCGGCCAGGGCGACCGCGTCGGAGACATAGACCGCCCTTCTGCCCGCGATCTGCTGCGACCACGTGAAGTCCATGTCCTCCACGATGGTGCGTTCGGGAAATCCGCCGAAGGCCACCAGGTCGTCCCGCCGAAAGACGGAACAGCAACCCGAGCAGACCATGGGGCTGTTGGCGCGGGCCTGGATGGGACGGTGCCAATGGAAGCCGAAGAGGTATTCGGTGGACCGCCCGCGCTCCCAGACCGTCCGCGTACGGCGGGTGCGGACCGTGCCCGCGGCGACCGCGACGTCCGGGTCGTCGAAGACGGGCACGACCGTCTCGATGTAGTCGGGCGCGAGAACGGTGTCCGCGTCGACGGCGAGTACGAGGTCGGTGGTGCAGTGCGGAAGGGCGTAGTTCTGCGCCTTGGCCTTGCTGCCGAGATTGCGCGGCGGGCGGAGCACGCCCACTCCGTGTGCCGCCGCCACCTCTCCCGTGCGGTCGGTGGAGGCGTCGTCCACGACCAGGATCCGGTCAGGCGGGGCCGTTTGACGCGCGAGGGATTGCAGGGTGGCCGGCAGTCCCTCCTCCTCGTTGTGTGCCGGCACGATGACGGTGACGGTGTGCATGATGGGCTCCCCCTGTTGAGCGGATGGCGCCGGCCACGAACATGACCAGTGCGACCGCGCCGTAGACGATGGTGCTGATGCCGATGAACGGCAGGCCTCCGTGCATGTCACCGACCGTAGCGAGACCGGCCGCCGAGCGGTTCCGGAGGCGACCTCCTGTGGAAAACTCCGCTCCGCCGTCCACCGCGTCATGCGTCGCGCCTCCGCCAAACCCCTTGAATCGGCGCCCAGTTGAGGTGTGCGCACAGGACGGGCTCGGCGCACACAAAACCGCCGGCCGTCACGCCCCGTGGGGGAGGGCATGACGGCCGGCGGCCGAGCGCTGGGGTCAGCCGATCACTCGACGACCTTCAGGAGCTTGTTGGGCGTGCCGTCACCCGGGTTGCTGATCTTGTCGGGCGTGGCACCGCCGGTCAGCGCCTTCTCGACGTCGGCGGGCTTGGCGTCCTTGTGACCGGCCAGGTAGACCGCGGCGGCACCGACGACGTGCGGGGTCGCCATGGACGTCCCGGAGATCGTCTTGGTCGCGTCGTCGCTGTTGTTCCAGTCCGAGGTGATGTCGGAGCCGGGAGCGTAGAGGTCCACCACGCTGCCGTAGTTGGAGAAGTCCGACTGCTCGTCCTTGTCGGTGCTGGAGGCGACCGTGATGGCCTCCTTCACGCGCGCCGGGGAGCCCTGGCCCGCGTCGGTGGACTCGTTGCCCGCCGCGACACCGAAGGTGACACCGGAGTCGACGGCCTTCTTCACGGCCGCGTCCAGTGCCTCGTCCGCGCCGCCGCCGAGCGACATGTTGGCGACCGACGGGCCCTTGTGGTTCTTGGTGACCCAGTCGATGCCCGCCACGACCTGCTCGGTGGTGCCGGAACCCTGGCCGTCGAGGACCTTGACGCCCACGATCTTGGCCTTCTTGGCGACGCCGTGCGCCTCGCCGGCGATGGTGCCCGAGACGTGGGTGCCGTGGCCGTTGTCGTCCTCGGCCTTGTCGCTGTTGTCGATGGCGTTGAAGCCGTACGACGCGCGGCCGCCGAAGTCCTTGTGGCTGATGTGGACGCCGGTGTCGATGACGTAGGCGGTGACGCCCTCGCCCGCACTGTCGGGGTAGTTGTACTTCTTGTCGCCCTTGGTGTCCGCCTGGTCGATGCGGTCCAGGCCCCACGACGGCGGGTTGGCCTGGGTGCCGTCGATGTGGAACTTCTTGTTCTGCACGACCTTGTCGACGGCCGGGTCGGCGGCGAGCTTCTTGGCCTCCGCCTCGTCCAGGCCACTCGTCGAGAAGCCGTCGACGGAGGAGTAGTTCCGCTTGACCTCGCCCCCGTACTTGGTGGCGAGGTCGTTGCTCGCGGCGGTACGGACCGACTTCTTCAGCATGACGATGTAGCTGTCGCTCACAGCGCCCTTGGCCTGGGCGCCGTAGATCTTGCCCTCGGCGGGAGCGGGGGACGCGCCGGCGGTGACCGCGGTGACCGTGGCGATGCCCGTTGCGGCGACAGCGGCGGCTATCGCCGTGACGAGCCGCTTCTTGCTGGAACGCTTGTGATCCATTGCGAGGGTTCTCCTCGTTCGTGGTGTGGGGGGAAAGCGTTGCGCAATAGCTCGCAGAGACCGCAAGATCTCCGCGGGCTGGCTCGAAACCCTGTCGGATTGATGGGTTCAATTCAAGGGCCGCCCGGCCGTGTGAGATAAGCAACAAGCTTGTATAAATGCAAAAGCATTCAGAAAAGGGCAAAAAAGGGCCGCCGAGTTGAAGTGGAGAGGCTCAACTCCGTTTACTTTCCAGCAATAGAAGGGGACTGTCTGTCGTCGGCCCGCCCCCGGTCGTTCACCGGGATGTGCCAGGCTCGCGCCTCGCAAGATCCCCGGCCCGTTCGCCACTCCCCCTGCGCGGGGCGGCAGTTCGACTCCCCGGCCCCTCCGCACGAGCTCCGTACGAGCTCCGTACGAGCTCCGCAGACGGTCCGCACAGAACCTGCCGCCGTCGCCGCGGGCCTACTCACCTCTGATAGCGCGCCAGCACCAGATTGCCGTCCTCGACCAGCCGCCGGCGCAGCTCCTTCAGGCCGATCGCGCCGCTGTAGTACTCCTGAAGGCCCGGCGTCGCGATCTTGTCCTTCCACTCCGGATAACCGCGTACGGACTGCGCCGGGGCCGAGCGCAGGGTGCCCGCCAATGCGGTGCCGGTGGCCCAGTCGTGGGTGGCCGAGCGCAGCGCCGGGTCCTTGAGGGCCTCCCGGCCGGTCGGCAGCAGCCAGTCGCCCAGGGCCAGCCGGACCATGTTCGGCGGGCGCAGCAGGAAGTCGATGAAGGCCATCGCCTCCTCCTTGTACGGGCAGTCCTCGGCCACCGACAGGGTCTGCGGGCTCACCCCCTGGTCCAGGGCGGTGCCCTTGGGGGCGGGCAGCACCGTCCAGTCGAAGCCCTTGGGCGCCTGTTGAACGATCTGCTGACGGTAGGAGAACCCGAGCGGGACCATCGCGTACCGCCCGGCGAAGAACCCGGGCAGGGTGTCGGAGCCCCCCATGCCCAGCGTCGAACGGGAGGCCGTACGGGCGACGTTGACCTGGTCGTGGATGGCGCGCGGGACCACCTGGTCGACGGCGTCGAAGCGGACCTCCACCTTGCCGTCCGGGTGCCGGTGGAACACCTCGCCCCCGGTGGACAGCGCGAGATTGAGGGTGGCGGAGACCGGTTCCTTCAGCGGCCAGGCGACGCCGTAGGTGCCGCGGTGGGTCAGCCGTCGCGCGGCGTCCGCGAACTCCTCCCAGGACCAGGGGCTCTCGGGGGTCGGGATCCGGACGCCGGAGTGCGCCAGCTTCGTCCGGTTGGCGATCAGGATCCGTGGTTCCTGGAGGAAGGGAACGCCGTGGATCCGGCCGCCGAAGGTCGCGGTCCGCCAGCTCTGCCGCGGGATGTCCGCCTTGAGGCGGGCCGGCAGCAGGGCGGTCAGATCGGCGAGATCGCCGCCGTAGGCGAAGTCCGCGAGGTCGTCGGTGGCGTCGTGGATGATGTCCGGCGCCTCGCCGCCCTCGAAGGAGGTGAGCAGCTGGTCGTGGACGGTGGGCCAGGCACCCTGGACGTAACGGACCTGGACGCGGGGATGGTGTGCGTTCCACTCGGCGACCAGCTGCTTGTTGACCCTGATGGAGTCCTGCTGCCAGGCCAGCGACTGGAAGCGCAGCGTGATCGTGCCGCCGGACGCCCGGCGGGGCCCGGCGGAGCAGCCGGGCAGCAGGGCCGCGGCGGGGAGGGTGGCGGCGGCCGCGAGCAGCCGCCGTCGGGAGAGGCGGGCCGGTGGCGCCCCGGTGCTCCGAGGGCTCATCAGCTCTTCACCGCCCCGGTCAGCATCCCGCCCGTGATGCGCCGCTGGACGACGGCGAACACGAGCAGGCTCGGGAGAGTGGCGAGCAGCGCGGCGGCGGCGAGCGGGCCCAGGTCGGCGACGCCCTCCGTCCCGATGAAGTGGGTCAGCACGACCGGCAGCGTCTGTTTCTCGGGAGACTTGAGCAGGACCAGGGCGAAGAAGAACTCGTTCCAGGCGGTGATGAAGGCGAAGAGCCCGGTGGCGACGATGCCGGGCGCGAGCAGCGGTGCGGTGACCGAGACGAGGGTGCGGAGCCGGCCGGCGCCGTCGACGGCCGCGGCCTCCTCCAACTCGGGCGGTACGGCGCGGACATAGCCGGTCAGCATCCACAGGGCGAACGGCAGCGACCACACCACATAGACCATGACCAGGCCGGTCCGGGAGTCGACCAGATGCAGGGTCTTCAGGATCAGGAACAGCGGGATGATCACCAGGACCAGGGGGAACGCCTGGCTGACGACGACCCAGCCGGTGGCCGCCCGTGCCAGGCGGGTGCGGTAGCGGGCCAGGACGTACGCCATCGGCGTCGCCAGCACGATCGCGATCACCGCGGAGACGGCCGCGGCGAGCAGGCTGTTGCCGGCCGCCTCCAGCAGCGGCTGCTGCGCGAACGCCTGCCGGAAGTTGTCCAGGGTGGGCGCCTCGGGGATCCAGGTGGGATGGATGCTGCCCAGTTCGCGCGGCGGCTTGAAGGCGGTGGACACCAGCCAGAGGAACGGGAAGGCGAGGAAGGCCAGATAGCAGAGCAGGGCGGCGTACTGGCCGGTGCGGGTGGCGGTGCGGGTGGCGGTGCGCCGCGCGGCCGGGCGCAGGCTTCCTCGGCGCACCGGATCGGGGTGGCTCACCTGTCGTCGTCCCCCTTCAGCCGACCGGCCAGATAGACGGCCAGCAGGACCGAGATCACCGCGACCATCGCCAGGCCCATCGCGGCGGCGTAGCCGAACTGTCCGTAGCGGAAGGCTTCTTCGTACGCGAAGAGCATGGGCAGGCGCGTCCGGCCGCCGGGGCCGCCGTCGGTCAGCACGAAGACCAGGGCGAAGGAGTTGAAGTTCCAGATGAAGTTGAGGGCGGTGATCGCGAGGGCGACGGGCCGGATGGCGGGCCAGGTGACCGTGCGAAAGCGCCGCCAGGCGCCCGCGCCGTCCATGGCCGCGGCCTCGTGCAGTTCCTTGGGGACGTTCTGCAGACCGGCCAGGAGCGAGACGGTGGTCTGCGGCATGCCCGCCCAGACGCCGACCACGACGACCGCCGGCAGCGCGGTGGCCAGGCCGCTCAGCCAGTCCCGACTGCCGCCCGGCCCGGCCGCGCCCAGACTGCGCAGCGTCTCGTTCAGGATGCCGGCGTCCGGGTGGTAGACCAGCCGCCACATGATGCCGACGACGACCTCCGGCATCGCCCACGGGATGATCGCCAGCGCGCGGGCCAGCCAGCGCAGTCGCAGGTCGAGATGGAGCAGCAGGGCGAGGCCCAGGGCGAGGAAGAACTGCGGGACGGTGACGCCGAGGGCCCAGACCAGGCCGATCCGGAACGAGTCCCAGAAGAGGGTGTCGTGGAGCAGGTCGGTGAAGTTCAGCGCCCCGACGAATCCGGTGGCCTGGGTGCGGCCCGACTGGGCGTCGGTGAACGCCAGTCCGATGCCGTACAGGAGCGGTCCGACGCTCAGCACGAGGATCGGGATCAGCGCGGGCAGTACGAGGAACCAGGCGCCGTGATCGCGCCGGGGACCGGCGGTGCGGCGCGCGGACGGTGCGGTGGACCGCGGTGGCGCGGTCGCGAGGGTCACGACAGTGGCTCCTCGCGCGGTGTTCCCGCCGTCGGCACTGCTGGCATCGCGCGCCACCTCTCCCCCGTTGTTCGCGCACCGTTGCTCGCGGCCCGTTGTCCGCGCCCCGTCGGCCGCCCCCGCCGGCGCGGCGGGCCGCGTGCTGCGGGGCGGTCGGACCGGCCGGCCGCCGGTCCGTGGGAGCACGCCCCCGGGCAGTCGGCCGCCGTCATCGTCGTGACGGCCGCCCCCGCCGTCAAGCCTCCCGTCCGATTCCGTACGAGATCTCCGCCCGGCCGTCCACCTGGGACGTCTTCCGGCCTCGCCGGAGGGACCTGCGACACTGGTCGCGATCACGCACCGCAGGAGGCACCACGATGACCGAACCGAGCCCCGCCGCCTTCACGGAGGCGCGCGCCCGGGACGTGCTGGCCGCAGCCGGGCACCCCGGCGCGGCGGCGGACGCCCGGCTGCTCTCGCTCGGCGAGAACGCCGTCTTCGCCCTCGGCGAGCGCGGTGCGGTCGTCCGGGTGGGCCGCAGCGCCGAACTCCTGGAGCGCGCCGAGCGGGAACTGGGCGTGGCCCGGTGGCTGGAGGCCCGGGGCGTGCCCGCGGTACGGGCCGCCGAGCCCGTGGCCTCGCTGGTGGACGGGCATCCCGTGACGTACTGGCAGCGGCTCCCGGAAGCCGTCCGGCCTGCCGGGCCGGGCGATCTGGCCGAGCTGCTGAAGGTCGTCCACGCGCTGCCGGAACCGCCGTTCGCCCTTCCGCGGCGTGAACTCCTCGGCGGCGTCGAGCGCTGGCTGCGGCTGGCGGGCGAGGCCGTCTCGGCGCAGGACGTGGAGTATCTGCGCGGTCGGCGGGACGCGTTCGCGGCGGCCGCGTCGGCGCTGGAGCCGCATCTGGGCCGCGGCCCCATCCACGGCGACGCGCTGCCCCGAAACGTCCATGTCGGGCCCGACGGACCGGTGCTGGTCGATCTGGAGACCTTCTCCTCCGATCTGCGGGAACACGACCTCGTGGTGATGGCGCTGAGCCGGGACCGCTACGGCCTGGCCGCGGACGCCTACGACACCTTCGTGGCGGCCTACGGCTGGGACGTACGGGACTGGGCGGGCTGTGCTGTGCTGCGCGGCTCCCGGGAGACGGCGAGCTGCGCCTGGGTCTCCCAGCACGCACCCGGCAACCCGGCAGCCCTGGCGGAATTCCGCCGCCGGATCGCGTCGCTGCGCGAGAAGGACGCGACGGTGCGCTGGTATCCGTTCTGAAGCGCCGCGAGGCTCCCCGGGGCCCGGTGAACGGCGTGCATGGGCCCGCCGGCACGGCCACGGCGCGATTGCTGCCACCGGGTGTCGGCGGCGCCGCCCCGGTGTCCTCCGGTGCCGCCCCGGCAGCGACGACTCCCGGCACGGATGTCGCCCTGCTCCGACGGCTCCCCGCACAACCCTGCCCGGCGCGTGCCCCGGCTCGGGTGTCCGTCAGACCTGGAAGGGAATGAGCGGCCAGGCCGGCTCGACTATCGCCCCGGGGTCGCCCGAGCGGCGCAAGTACGCCTGGAACGAGGCGGCCTGTGCGGCGGCGGCCTCCTCCTGAAGGGCATGCAGGGCACGCGGCGACGGGATCGCGACGTCCGGGTACTTCTCCCCGATGCGCCGGGCGACACCCGCCGCGGCGGCCGCGTCGGCACCCGCCTCGTGCGCGCCGTCCAGCCGCACGCCGTAGTGCCCGCAGAGCGCCTGCAGCGCGCGCTTCCCCTTGCGGTAGCGGTCCACGTGCTTGTCCAGGACCAGGGGGTCGATGACCGGCCCGGGTGCGCGCCCGAGGCGGTCCGTCAAGGTGCGTACGCCGTGCCGCCGGCACTCGCGGTCCAGGAGGGAGAGGTCGTACCGCGCGTTCATCACCACCAGCGGGATGTCCGCGCGCAGGGCCTCGGCCAGGGCCTCGGTGATGTCCTCTATCGCGGCGGCCGGGGGACGGCCATGCTCTCGGACATATGCGGTCGTCATGCCATGAATCGCCGCCGCTTCCTCGGGAATCGGCACACCCGGATCGAGCAGCCACGACCGCTTCCCGGCCGCCCGCCCGTCCCCCTCCAGCCGGATCAGCGCGGCGGTGACGATACGGTCCCGCTCGACGTCGGTGCCCGTGGTCTCCAGATCGAAGCCGACCAACAGCTCCTGATGCCAGCTCATGCCGAAACCTCGCTTCGCTCGGCCTCGCACTCGCTCGGCGCGCACCCTTCGTGGATTCTCTCGCTACGCTCGCTCATGCGGCCCCTCCTTCGGTGGTACATCCCCCGTTGCCGATTCACTCTCGCACGCACCACTGACAATCCCCCCGGCCCCGTCACGGCAGGGGGCAGCCGCCCCTCGCCACGGGCCCGTCGGCCGGGCGGAACCCGGCGGGACTTCGGGTCCGCTCCTCTAGGCTGACCGCATGGACCTACGGCTGGCAGGACGCGGCGCGCTGGTGACGGGCGGCAGCTCGGCGATCGGTGCGGCCGTCGCCGAGGCACTGGCGGGCGAAGGGTGCGAGGTCCTCGTGCACGGGCGGGACGCGGCAGCCGCCGCGGCCGTCGCCGAACGGGTCACGGCCCGGGGGGTGCGTGCCGAAGTGGTCCTGGGCGATCTGACGGAGCCCGGCGTCGCCGAGGAGGTCGCGATCACCGCACGCGGATTCGGGGCCGACATCCTGGTCAACAGCGCCGGGCCGTTCGCCGGGCGCGGCTGGGACGGCTCGGGCCCGGCCGACTGGCGGGCCTCGTTCGAGGGCGACGTCCTGCCGACGGTACGGGTCTCCCAGACCCTGCTGCCCTCGCTGCGCCGGCACGGCTGGGGCCGGATCATCACCGTCGGCGGCCGGACCGTACCGGCGGCGCCGCCCGGGACGGCCGCCCGCGCCGCGGCCACCGCGGCCGTGGTGAACATGACCACGAGCCTGGCACACCATCTCGTCGGCACGGGTGTGACCGCGAACTGCGTGCTGCCGGGCCTCATCGTCACGGACGAGGACCGTACCGGCGCGCCGGCGGACGGTCGGCACGGACGCCCCGAGGACGTCGCCGCCGCGGTCGCCTACCTGGCCAGCCCGCTCGCCGATTTCGTCAACGGGATCGAGCTCCACGTGGACGGCGGCCCGGTCGGGACCCCGTAGGCCGGAGACGCTCCCGACCGCCCCGCTCGCCCCGGGGCACGGCGGCGGCCCTCACGACACGGGCCGCGAGTCCGCCCACACGCTCTCGAACTCCTCACGGTAGGTCTCGAAGAGCCCGTGTTCGCCGTCCCGGCCGTCCGTCCGGACGATGTCGCGGCCACCGCCGCGCAGCACCAGGACCGGCGACTCCATCCCGCGGCTCTTGCGCAGATAGCTCTGCACTACGGCCAGGCCGTCCTGGCCGTCACCGTCGACGAGATAGGCGGTGAAGCGCGGGGTCTCGTCGAAGACCTGGATCTCGAAGGCCCCGGGGTCGCGCAGCCGGGCCCGCACCCGCCGCATGTGGAGGATGTTCATCTCGATGGAACGGCTCATCTCGCCCTTTTTCAGGCCGATTTCGCGCTCCCGGCGGCGGACCGCGCTGCTCGCGGGGTTGAGGAAGAGCAGACGGATCCGGCAGCCGGATTCGGCGAGCCGGACCAGGCGGCGGCCGGAGTAGTTCTGCACGAGGAGGTTCAGCCCGATGCCCACCGCGTCGAGGCGTCGGGCGTTGCCGAAGAGGTCCTCGGCGGGGAGCTGGCGCTGCAGCCGCACCCGGTCGGAGTGGACGCCGATGACATCGGCGTAGCGGTCTCCGACGAGGTCCTCCACGGCGTCGATGGGCAGCCGGCCGGAGATCCGGGTGCCGGCGCCGGAACCCAATATGTCGAGCAGCCGGGCGGACGCCCGCTCCGCCTGGGCGAGCACCGTCTGGGACAGGGCGCGGTTGCGGGAGACGATGTTGCGGGCGACCTCCAGCTCGTCGAGGGCCAGCTCGACCTCGCGGCGGTCGTCGAAGTACGGCTCGAAGCAGGGCCAGTGCTGGACCATCAGTTCCCGCAACTGAGGCAGAGTCAGAAAGCTGACGATGTTGTCGTCGGCGGGATCGAGGAGATAGCCCTTGCGTCGGCTGACCTCCCGGACCGCGACCGCGCGTTGCACCCATTCCTGCCCGGCGGGCCCGGCCGCGGCGATGACCCACTCGTCACCGTGCACCGGCTCGTAGATGGGGCGCAGCACGGCCGCCACGACGGCCCGCAGCCGCTGTTCGACCAGATTCAGCCAGATGTAGGCACGCCCGGCCCGGCGGGCGCGGGTGCGCACCTCGCTCCAGGCATCGGCGCCCCAGTCGAGCTCCGCGCCGATCTCCAGCGGCCGTGCCAGGGACACCGCACCGGGCGGTGCATCGACGGAGCCGCCCTCATGACCCTCATGACTCTCGTCACCAGGGGGCAACTCCAGCCCGCCACTCACCTGCCACCGCCTTCCGAACCCCCGTGCCAACGATCAAGGCAGACTACTGCGGTGCGGGAGGTGGTGCAGCAGGATGGATCGAGTCGGCTGCCAACTCCCCAGCAACTCCGGGCCCGTTGCCCCCGAGAAGCGGGAGGGGAGTGAGCGGATTCATAGCCGTGACGTCGTGGGGAGCCGGGCGGGGCCGATGCCGGCCCACGCGATGGGGTGTTTCCGTGGCCGGCCGTTGACCCGGGGCGCGTCCGGCGGTCGGTGCCGGGGTCCGGGGCGGTGATCACTTCACCCGTGGCGCAACGATGCCCCGATGTCCTCGGGCGCAATGCCCTCCGCGAGACCCGCGAGGATGCGGTCGACGGCGTCGCGTATGACGTACGGGTACCTGCTGATACCGGCTCTCGACGGTGACGGGGACGGTGGCGGGGACGTCGTCCCAGGGGTCGCGCACCGCACACGGGCGGGAGGAGCGATGCACCGGCCGCTCGGTGTCCGCAGGGTCATCGGCTTCCTCTCCGGCACCCGCGGTACGTCTCGCCACACGGCATCCCCCGACGACGGTCTTAGTACGACGATCCAACATCGCGGCGATTGCCCACCACTGCCGTGGAGTCGCCCCTGCCCCCGCCGCGAAGATGGAAGAGTCTGAGTATGCAGGTCTGGCCGGGACAGATGTATCCGCTGGGTGCCACCTACGACGGGGCGGGCACCAACTTCGCGGTGTTCTCCGAAACCGCGAGACGCATCGAGTTGTGTCTGCTGCACGACGACGGTTCGGAGACCGCCGTCGAGCTGCGCGAGAGCGACGCCTTTGTACGGCACGCGTATCTTCCGGGGGTGATGCCGGGGCAGCGCTACGGCTTCCGGGTGCACGGCCCCCACGACCCGGGGCACGGGCACCGCTGCAATTCCGCGAAGCTGCTGCTGGACCCGTACGCGCGGGCGATGAGCGGCCGGATCGAGTGGGGAGAGGCGGTCTACGGCTACCACTTCGGGCGGCCGGAGGCGCGCAACGACCTCGACTCGGCGCCGCACAGCATGGCCTCGGTGGTGGTCAACCCCTATTTCGACTGGGGGGACGACCGCCCGCCGCGCACCGCGTACCACGAGACGGTGCTCTACGAGGCCCATGTCAAGGGGCTGACGATGCTGCACCCGGAGCTGCCGGACGAGCTGCGCGGGACCTACGCGGCACTGGCGCATCCGGCGATCATCGACCATCTGACGAAGCTCGGGGTGACCGCCCTGGAACTGATGCCGGTGCATCAGTTCGTGCAGGACCACCGGCTGGTGGACGCGGGAATGACGAACTACTGGGGCTACAACACCATCGGGTTCTTCGCCCCCCACAACGCGTACGCGTCCTGGGGGGACCGCGGGCAACAGGTGCTGGAGTTCAAGACCGCGGTGCGGGCGCTGCACCGGGCCGGGATCGAGGTGATCCTGGACGTGGTCTACAACCACACGGCGGAGGGCAACCACCTCGGCCCGACACTGTCGTTCCGGGGACTGGACAACGCCTCGTACTACCGCCTGACGGATGACAAGCGGTACTACATGGACACCACCGGGACCGGTAACTCCCTGCTGATGCGCAGCCCGCACGTGCTCCAGCTGGTGATGGACTCGCTGCGCTACTGGGTGCAGGAGATGCATGTGGACGGGTTCCGGTTCGATCTGGCGGCCACGCTGGCCCGGCAGTTCCACGAGGTGGACCGGCTGTCGTCGTTCTTCGATCTGGTGCATCAGGACCCGGTGGTCAGCCGGGTGAAGCTGATCGCGGAGCCGTGGGATCTGGGTGAGGGCGGCTATCAGGTGGGGAACTTCCCGCCGCTGTGGACGGAGTGGAACGGCAAGTACCGCGACACGGTGCGGGATCTGTGGCGCGGGGAGCCGCGGACGCTGGCGGAATTCGCGTCCCGGCTGACCGGCTCGTCGGACCTCTATCAGGGCGACGGGCGCCGGCCGCTGGCCTCGGTGAACTTCGTGACCTGCCACGACGGCTTCACGCTGCACGATCTGGTCGCGTACAACGACAAGCACAACGCCGCCAACGGCGAGGCCAACGAGGACGGCGAGCGCTTCAACCGGTCGTGGAACTGCGGGGTGGAGGGGCCGACCGACGACCCTTCGGTGCGGCGGCTGCGGGCCCGGCAGATGCGGAACTTCCTGGCGACGCTGATGCTGTCGCAGGGCGTGCCGATGCTCAGCCACGGCGACGAGTTCGGGCGCAGCCAGGACGGCAACAACAACGCCTACTGCCAGGACAACGAGCTGTCGTGGGTGCGATGGCCGCAGCGCGACGCCGGTGACCGGGCCGAGGCCGACGAGGGCGGTCCGGTGGAGGCGGCGCCGGACGAGGAGCGGGAGCTGCTGGCGTTCGTGCGGCAGATGGTGTGGCTGCGGCGCGATCACCCGGTGTTCCGGCGGCGGCGGTTCTTCCAGGGGCAGCCGGCCGAGGGGACGGCGGACGAGCTGTCCGACATCGCCTGGTTCACGGCCGAGGGGGAGGAGATGGGGACGCGCGACTGGCAGTCGGTGCATGCCAAGGCGCTGACGGTCTTCCTGAACGGCAGCTCCATCTCCGAGCCGGGGCCGCACGGGGAGCCGGTCTCCGACGACTCCTTCCTGCTCATGTTCAACGCGCACGAGCAGGACATGGAGTTCACCGTTCCGGCGCACCACGGCCGGCAGTGGCAGGTGGTGGTGGACACCGATCGTCCGCGCGCGGCGGCGGACGGCCGGGGCGCCAAGGTCAAGGCCGGTGATCTGCTGACGCTGACGGGACGGAGTCTGCTGGTGCTGCAGCGCCCGGGCTGATGCGGCCGGACCGGCTCGTCGTCCGGGCGGTGACCGCGATGGCCAGGATCGCCACGGCGGCACCGACGGCGACCGCGAACGCGGCGGACGGCCCGTGCGCCTCGGCGAGCCGTCCCGAGGCGGCCAGGGCCAGGGCCTGGCCGCCGACCACCGCGCTGGTGAGAAAGGCCATCGACTCGGCCAGCCGGTGGGCGGGCACCGCCCGTTCGGTGAGGGCGAAGACGGTGATCAGATGCGGGGCGAAGGCCACGCCGAGGGCCACCACGACGAGATAGAGCGCCCCCAGCGTCCCGACGAACAGCAGCGGCGCCGACAGCACGATCAGTGCGGCGCCCGCCGCCCGCCACCGGGTCAACAGCCCGATGCGGGCGGGTACCAGGGCCAGCGAGAGGCCCACGACGGCGCTCATCACGCCCATCGCCGCGTAGACCAGGCCGGCCTGCTCGGGCTGGTGGAGGCGTCCGGTGAGTGCAGTGATGCCCGCCTGGCAGGCGCCGAACATGGCACCCTGCAGTGCCATCGAGGCCCGCATCCCGTACACGCCGGCGGGCAGCCGGGAGCGGGCCGGGCGGGCGGCGGTCGACGTCGTGGCGGGCCCCTGAACGGTTGCCGTGCGGTGCAGGGCGAAGGCCGAGCCGCAGACGGCGAGCAGCAGCGCGGCCAGCGCGAGCGCGACGGCCGGATGGGCGACCGCGGCGGCCAGGCCCACCAGGGCCGGGCCCAGCACGAACGACACCTCGTCCAGGGTGCCTTCGAAGGACAGCGCGGCGGCGACGGTCCGCTCGTCGGCCCCCGCGCGGCGGGCGAGGGCCACCAGCCGGGTACGGGCCAGCGGCCCGATCTGCGGCACGCTGGCGCCGGCCAGCAGCCCGGCCAGAGCCAGTTGCGGCGTCGCGGTCCGCGCCAGGGCGGCCGCCACCAGGACGGCCACGGCCACCGCGTTGAGCCAGCAGGCGGTCAGCACGACGGGGCGCTGCCCGTGCCGGTCGGCGAGGCGGCCGATCAGCGGCCCGGCGACGGTCTGCCCCGCTGCCAGCGCACCGCCCACCACGCCCGCGGTGGTGAGCGAGCCGCTGGTCTCGGCCACCAGCAGCAGGCTGCCCAGCTGGCACATGGCGGTGGGGAGTCTGCCGAGGAACGAGACGACGGGCAGCAGCGGCCCGCCCAGTGCGATCACCCGGCGGTAGGTGGCCGTTGCAGCGCTCATCGGGCGACGCTATCCGGGTGGGCCGGCGCACCGTAGGGGCAGGACATACGAAGGGATGCGGCGCACCGGCCGGCCGGCTCGGAGGAAACCCCAATGCCGATGCCCGGTGGAGGACACAACGCACCGCCAACGGGGTACGGGTGTTCCCATGACGCAGCCTTCGAGACCGTCGCCGACCGCCACCTACCGGCTGCAGCTCCAGCCGGACTTCCCGTTCGCCGCCGCCGAGCGGGCAGTGCCGCAGCTCGCCGCGCTCGGCATCTCCCATCTGCACCTCTCCCCCGTCCTGGAGGCGGTGCCGCGGTCCACCCACGGCTATGACGTGGTCGACCACACGGCGGTACGGGCCGAGCTCGGCGGCGAGGAAGGGCTGCGGGCCCTGGCGTCGACGGCGCGGTCGCACGGCCTGGGCCTGGTCGTCGACATCGTGCCGAACCACATGGCGCTGCCGGCTCCGGCGTCGCTGAACGGACCGCTGTGGGAGGTCCTGCGGGACGGCCCGACATCGCCGTACGCCCGGTGGTTCGACATCGACTGGGACGGCGGGCACGGCGGGCGGATGCTGCTGCCGGTGCTCGGCGGACGGCTGGGCGACGAACTGCAGCACTTCCGGGTCCGGGACGGGGTGCTGCGCTACGGCGAGCACTCCTTCCCGCTGCGCCCCGGTACCGAAGAGCTGCCGATGGAGCGCCTGGTGGAGGCCCAGTGGTACCGCCTCGCCTGGTGGCGGCTGGCCCGCAGCGAGCTCAACTACCGCCGCTTCTTCACCATTTCGGAACTGATCGGAGTGCGCGTCGAGGATCCGGAGGTCTTCGACGCGACGCACGGCACGCTGCTGCGGCTGATCCGCGAGGGTGTCGTCGAGGGGCTGCGTGTCGACCACCCCGACGGCCTGGTGGACCCCGGCGGCTATCTGGACCGGCTGCGCGCCGCCACCGGGGGCCGCTGGACGGTCGTCGAGAAGATCCTCACCGGCGACGAGCGGCTGCCGGACGGCTGGGCCTGCGCGGGCACCACGGGCTATGACGCGCTGCGCCACATCGACGCGCTGTTCGTCTGCCCGCAGGGCGTCGGCCGCCTCTTCTCCCACTACCGCGACTTCGTCACCCCGCTCGCCGACGAGGGCGGCGACTGGGAGGAGACGGTGCGCCGGGCCTCCTACGAGGTCGTCACCCACGATCTGGCGGCGGAGGTCGAGCGGCTGGTACGGACGGCGACACGGATCAGCGAGCGGGCGCCGCGGCCGGGCGACCACGCGCCCTGGGCGCTGCGCCAGGCGGTCCGCGAACTGCTGGTCCGGCTGCCGGTCTACCGCCCGTACACCGCGGACGCGGGCCGGGCCGGGCACGACGCGGCGATGTTGGGCGAGGCGGCGGCGCGGGCGCGGGCGACGTTCGCGGTGCCGGAGGAGGCGCGGGCGGTGGACCTCGTCCACGATCTGGCGCTGGGACGGTACGAGGGCGGCTCCGACGACCCCGGCGACGGCACCGGGGACGGGCACCACGGCGCCCCGGACCACGACGGCTTCGCCGCCCGGTTCGCACAGACCGCCTCCGCGCTGCACGCCAAGTCCGTGGAGGACACCGCCTTCTACCGCTACCCGGTGCTGCTGTCGGCCTGCGAGGTGGGCGGCGACCCCGGCACGCCCGCGCTCGGCCCGCAGGCGTTCCACGACTTCTGCGCCCGGGTGCAGCGCGACTGGCCGGCGACCGCGACGGTGCTCTCCACGCACGACACCAAGCGCAGCGGCGATGTCCGCGCGCGGATCGCCGTGCTGTCGGAGTGCCCGGACCGGTGGCGCGACGTGCTGGCGCAGGTGAGCGAGGGGGCGGTCGGGGACGTCATGGTGGACGGGGCGACGGACCCGATGGTGGCGTGGCCGGCCTGGCAGACGGTGTTCGGGCTGGGCGGCCGGCCCGCCGACGGCGCGGCGACCGCCGAACGCGTGGCCCCCGCCGTCCTCAAGGCCGTACGCGAGGCGGGGCTGCGGACCTCCTGGACGGAGCAGAACCCGGAGTACGAGGAGGCGGTGGCGGAGTTCGTGCGCAGCGGTCCCTGCGGTCCGCCGGCCGCCCCGCTCGCCGCGCTGGACGACGAACTCGCCCCGTTCGTCCGCGCGAACGTGCTGGGGGCGACGCTGCTGCACCTGACCATGCCGGGGGTGCCCGACCTCTATCAGGGCACCGAGCGGGAGTACGCGGCGCTGGTGGACCCGGACAACCGGCGGCCGGCCCGGCTGGGGCCCGAGCTGCTGGCGGATCTGGACGGCGGGGCCGCGCCGCGCGACCTGTCCGCCGAGAAGCTCCGGCTGACGGCGGTGGCGCTGCGGCTGCGGCGCGCGCACCCGGAGTGGTTCGGCGCGTACACACCACTGGGCGCCGAGGGGCCCGCGGCCGAGCACTGCGTGGCGTTCGGCCGCGGCGGGCAGGTGGTGGCGGTCGCGACGCGCCTGTCGCTGCGCCTGGTGGAGACCGGTGGCTGGTGGGACACGGTGCTACGGCTGCCGCCGGGCGGCCCCTGGCGCGAACTGCTGACCGGCCGGACGGTGGAGGGGGGTGCGGCGGTGGGGCTGAACGAGCTCCTGGCGGAGTCACCGGTGGCGCTGTTCGCGGCCGGGTGACCCTCGCCGCAAGCCGGTCACTGCTGCCCCGCCGCGCGCAGCAGCTCGGTGAACCGCGCGGCGGCGCCGGTCGGTTCGACCTGTGAGAAGACCGTGATGTCGCGGCGCCAGGGCGGGTCGGTGGGGACCTGGGCACAGTCGAGGCCGGTGCGCCTCGGTGGGGCTGACCGAGGCGGAGGCCCGCGCCCGGGACGCCGACCTGACCGCCTGCGTGCGGGTCCTGACGCAGATGCTCGCACTCTTCGACCACGTGGACGTGAACTGACGTCCGCGCCGCCTGTCGACGCCCAAGGGGCGAGTGGCTAATTCGGTTGCGGCCGGACGTGCCGCTGCGCAGCATGGCCACGTACGACCGGCCTTCCGCCCCCCTACGACCGCTTTCCGCGCCAAGGAGCCCCGAATGCGCCGATTCCTCGGAACTACTCACCGCCCCATTCGGACGACAGTTCTCGAGGAATCCACCTTCCATGCTCCCTTCGCGCACCCTGAACATCGGGATTCTCGCCCACGTCGACGCGGGTAAGACCAGCCTCACCGAGCGGCTGCTGTTCGACACCGGCGTCATCGACCGGCTGGGCAGCGTCGACGCCGGTGACACCCGTACGGACACCGGCGATCTGGAGCGGCAGCGCGGTATCACCATCCGCTCCGCGGTCGCCTCCTTCACCGTCGGCGACGCCCAGGTCAATCTGATCGACACCCCCGGCCACTCCGACTTCGTCGCGGAGGTCGAACGCGCCCTGGGCGTGCTCGACGGTGCCGTGCTGCTGCTCTCCGCGGTGGAGGGCGTCCAGGCCAGGACCCGCGTCCTGATGAGGACGCTGCGGCGACTGCGGCTGCCCACGCTGCTGTTCATCAACAAGATCGACCGGGCCGGCGCCCGGGGCGATGCGCTGCTCGCGGACGTCCGACGGCTGCTGGCCCCCGTCGCCGTGCCGATGGCGTCCGTGACCGGGCTCGGCACCTCCCGGGCGCGCGTGGCGCCGTACCGGCTGTCCGACCCGGTCGCCCGCGAACGCCTCGCCGAGACGGTGGCCGAGGCGGACGACACACTGCTCGCCCGGGTGGTCGAGGGCCCGCCACCGACCGCGGACCAGGTACGCGCCGCGCTGGCCGCCCGTACCGCCGACGGGTCGCTGCACCCGGTGTACTTCGGATCCGCGCTCGGCGGACAGGGCGTCGGCGCGCTCATCGAGGGGATGGCCGGGCTGATCCCGCCGGCGCCGGTGGCCGCGGGCGGCGCGCCGCGCGGCACGGTCTTCGCCGTCCAGCACCCGCCGGGCGGGGAACGTACGGCCCATATCCGGCTCTACGAGGGTGAGTTGCGGCCCCGGCAGCAGATCGAGCTGCACCGGCGCGCCCCGGACGGCGGGTGGGACTCGCTGACCGGCCGGATCACCTCGCTCGACGTCGTCGGCCGGCCGCCCGGTGGCGCGGGCCGGCTCACCCCGGGCCATATCGCCGTGCTCCGCGGGCTGCCCGGCATCCGCACCGGTGACCGCCTGGGGCCCGCGGGCGGCGCGCCCGAGGCCCTGTTCGCCTCCCCCACCCTGGAAACCGTCGTCCGCGCCCACGATCCGGCGCGCGCCGCCGCCCTGCGGGCCGCGCTGCTGGCGCTGGCCGACCAGGATCCGCTGCTGCAGGCGCGCCCCGCGGTCGACGGCGCCACCTCGGTGCTGCTGCACGGCGAGGTGCAGAAGGAGATCATCGCGGCCACCCTCCGCGACGCGCACGGTATCGAGGCGGAGTTCGCACCGAGCCGGGTGGTGTGCGTGGAGCGGCCGTGCGGGGTCGGCGAGGCGTGCCACGAGATCGCCGGGCGGGGCCACACCGGCCACTGGGCGACCGTCGGGCTGCGCGTCGAGCCGGGCACCCGCGGCTCCGGCCCGGTCTTCGGCTACGAGACCGAACTGGGCGCGCTGCCGCACGGCTTCCACCAGGCCATCGAGGAGACCGTGCTGGCGACGCTGCGGCAGGGGCCGCGGGGACTGGCGGTGACGGACTGCCGCGTGGTGCTGACCCGCTCCGGCTTCATCGGCCCGATGAGCACGGCCGGGGACTTCCGTGCGGTCACGCCCGACGTGCTGCTGCGCGCGCTGCGGCGGGCCGGGACCCGGGCCTACGAGCCGTATCACGCCTTCGAGGCGGAGCTGCCGCTCGATGCGCCGGCCGCGGTCACCGCCCGGCTCGGCGCGCTGGGCGCGGAGTTCACCGAGACGTCCGGCGGACGGCACACCTGGCTGCTGCGCGGGGTGCTCCCGGCTCGCCGCGTCCAGGAAGCGGAAGGGGCGCTGCCGGGCCTGACGCACGGCGAGGGGGTGTGGAGTTCGCACCCCTCGGGCGACCGTCCGGTGCGGGACGCGCCCGCCGAGAGCGGCCGGGCGTGAGGCTGCGGCCGGGGAGCGGCCGGCGGGCTCCGCTCAGCGCTCCGTCAGGACGTAGTCGACCTGGCCGAAGGTGATGTGGTCGCCCGGCCCGACCGGGATCTCACCCACCACACGGCGCCCGTTCACGCAGGTGCCGTTGGTGGAGCCGAGGTCGCGCAGCACCCAGCCGCTGCCCGAGCTGCGCAGTTCGGCATGGGCGCGGGAGACGGTCTCGTGGTTGAGGCGCAGCCCCACACCGGGGGCCCGTCCGATGAGCAGCGGGAAGGGGCCCGGTGCGGGCAGCAGCAGCTTGGGCAGCCGCTCGGTACGCCACGCCCGGCGCACCCGGAGGTGGAACGACGAGGCCCGGCCGACCATCCGCAGAAGGGTCCCCTGGACCTTGCCGCGGCTCTCCAAGTCGACCGTGGCCAGGGCGAGATCGGAGTGCTGCTTGGCCGTGAGGACGAGTTCCAGCCGGCGCAGGAAGGTGTCCTGGGACAGGCGTCCCTGCGCCGCGCCCTCGCGCAGCAGATCGAGGGCGCGTTCCCGGTCGGCGTCCGACGGGCGCGCCGGCACCGCGGGGAACTCGAGCGAAGTCATGACGTGATTCTCCGGCCACCGTGACCCGCTGTCCAGGCGGGGTATGCGTCACGAGCGGGGCGGGAGAGGGCGGTGGCCGTCGGCCGGGTCGGTGGGCCGTTCGCCCGGGCGGCGGAATGGCGCAATTGCCGGCCTGCGGTGACGCCATGTCGCCACGTCGGGGTGGCGTACGGGGCGGCGGCGTGCATTCTTCGTGCATGCGGGGCGCCCGGGAAGGTCCACGGCCCGGTGCGCGCGACGTCACACCCCGTTGGCGCGGGGCAGGTCGGGAAACGGGAGCGAATCCACGCCCTTCGGGAGCGTGGGCCGAGGGAGGCAGCCGTGCTGTTCGAGGTCTGGGCGCCGAGCGCCGGGCGGGTCACGCTCCAGTGGGCGGGCGAGCGGACCGGCGAACCGCCGCTCCCGCTGGAGCGGGCCGCGGACCGCGACGGCTGGTGGCGCGCCGAGGCGGCGGCCCGCGACGGCGACCGCTACGCCTTCCGCCTGGACGACGGCCCGCCGCTGCCCGATCCGCGCGCCGCCCGGCTCCCGGACGGCCCCGGCGGGCCCGGCGCGGTCGTCGATCACGGCCGGTTCGCCTGGCGGCGCCCATGGGCCGGCCGCCCGCTGCCCGGCGCGGTCCTCTATGAGCTGCACATCGGGACGTACACGGCCGAAGGCACGTTCGACGCCGCCGCCGGGCGCCTGCACCATCTCGCCCGGCTGGGGATCACCCATGTCTCCCTGATGCCCGTGTGCCCGTTCCCCGGTACACACGGCTGGGGGTACGACGGCATCGCGCCGTGGGCGGTGCACGAGCCGTACGGCGGGCCGGCCGGGCTGAAGCGCTTCGTGGACGCCGCGCACGGCCACGGGCTCGGGGTCGTGCTCGACGTCGTCCACAACCATCTCGGCCCCTCCGGCAACCATCTGCCCGCGTTCGGGCCGTACTTCACCGACACCCACCACACGCCCTGGGGGACGGCCGTCAATCTCGACGCCCCCGGTTCCGACGAGGTGCGCCGCTATCTCCTCGACAGCGCGCTCACCTGGCTGCGCGACTACCGGATGGACGGGCTCCGGCTGGACGCCGTCCACGCGCTGCACGACTCCCGGGCCCGACACTTTCTGGCCGAACTGTCCGCCGAGGTGGATGCGTTGGCCGGTCGTCTGCGGCGGCCGCTGTTCCTGATCGCCGAGTCGGACCGCAACGATCCGCAGACCACCGCATCGCGCGCGAGCGGCGGCCACGGCGTGCACGCGCAGTGGAACGACGACTTCCACCACGCCCTGCACACCACCCTCACCGGCGAAACCCAGGGCTACTACGCCGACTTCGCGCGCGCCCCGATGGCTGCCCTCGCCAAGACCCTGACCGGTGGCTTCTTCCACGACGGTACGTACTCCAGCTTTCGCGGCCGCAGCCACGGCGCCCCGCTCGACCCGCACCGCACACCCCCCTACCGGCTGCTGGCCTACGCCCAGACCCACGACCAGATCGGCAACCGCGCCCTCGGCGACCGCCTCACGGCCACCCTCTCCCCCGGCCTCCTGGCCTGCGCCGCCGCGCTGGTATTGGCCGCGCCCGGCACGCCGATGCTCTTCATGGGCGAGGAGTGGGGCGCCCGGACGCCGTGGCAGTACTTCACCGACCACCAGGACCCCGATCTGGCGCAGGCCGTACGGGACGGCCGCCGCCGGGAGTTCGCCGCCCACGCCTGGGGAGCGGCGGCGGCAGACTGGCCGGACCCGCAGGATCCGGCGACCCGCGCCCGCTCCGTCCTGAACTGGTCCGAACCCGAAGACGAGCCGCACGCCGCGCTGCTGGCCTGGCACCGGACGCTGCTCTCCCTGCGCCGTGGCCTGCCCGACCTGACGGACCCGGCTCCGGGCCGTACCGAGGTCACCTACGACGAGGGGGCGCGGTGGCTGATCCTGCGGCGCGGAACGGTCCGAGTGGCGGTCAACCTGGCGCGGCACACGCAGGCCGTCCCGGTCCGCACGGACGGCGAATCCGCCCCGGAACTGCGGGTGTTGGCCGCCTGGAGCGAGGGCGACGGGCCGGCGGCGGGCGGGGTGGTACGGGTGAGCGGGGAGTCCGCGGCCGTGCTGGGTGAGGCGCCTTGAGCGGGACGTGCAAGCGGCCCAGGCGCGCGCCCGTCTCAAGGCAGGGCTGACTCCGGCGTGGTACGGACCGGCCGTGGCGGCGGCCTTGGTGCTGCCGACCCTGGTGCGGGTCTGGAGCCAGGGCAGGGGCGGCCAGACGACCCTGGTGGCACCCCTCGTGTCGTTCGTGGGCCTCGCCCTCGTCCTCGCGCTCGTGCGGGCCGCGAGGAGGGAGTCCGGAGTGTTGGTGACACAGTCCTGGTCCCTGCGCCTGCGACGGAGCCGGGTCGTGCTTCCGGTCGTCTTCGTGGCGGGCCTGCTGGCCGGAGCGCTGTGCCGGGTGGGCGGAGCGGGCGAGGCCGCAACCCGGTTTGCGGCGTTCACCGTGTGGGGGCTCGGTGTGTGGGGCGCGTGCACGGCCCGCAACTCGGCGATCAGGCGCACGCTGCGGGAACGCACATGACCGGCCGCCCACCGAGGCAGGAGAGGGCGGTCCTGGACGACACCATCCAGCATCCGACCCGGTTGGCCGTGGTCGCCTTTCTCTCCGCGTGCGAAGAGGCCGAGTTCGCCGCCGTGCGCGACGGCTGCGAGGTGTCCGACTCGGTGCTCAGCAAGACCGCGTCCGCGCTGGAGGCCGCCGGGTACCTGCACGTCCGCAAGGGTCACGTGGGCAAGCGCCCCCGGACCTGGCTGTCCCTCACCCCCGTGGGCCAAGGCCCTGGCCGGTCACATCACGGCACTGCAGGACATCGTCGCCGCGGCCCGAAGAGCGAGCGGCGGCCAAGAACCAGGACGACAGGTCGACCCACCAGCGCCGCCGGCCGTTCGCTCCTCTAGGCGGCGAACTCCGCCACCACGGCCGCGTTGAACGCCTCCAGATCCGCCGGCTTGCGGCTGGTGATCAGGGTGTTCGGGCCGGCCGTGCAGATGACGACCTGTTCGTCGACCCACGTGCCGCCGGCGTTGCGGATGTCGGTCCGCAGGCTCGGCCAGGACGTCAGGGTCCGGCCGCGGACCACGTCGGCCTCGATCAGGGTCCACGGCGCGTGACAGATGGCGGCCACCGGCTTGCCCGCGGTGAAGAACGACTTGACGAAGGCCACCGCCTTGTCGTCCAGCCGCAGCGCGTCCGGATTGGCCACCCCGCCCGGCAGCACCAGCGCGTCGAAGCGGGCCGCGGCCGCCTCCCCCACGGTCAGGTCGACGGGGAAGCTGTCGGCCCGGTCCAGGTGGTCGAACGCCTGCACCTTCCCCGCCGCCGTGGAGACCAGCTTCGGAGTGCCGCCCGCGTCGCTCACCGCCTGCCACGGAGCGGTCAGCTCGACCTGTTCGGTGCCCAAAGGGGCCACCAGGAACGCCACCTGCATAGTGCACTCCCATCCGTTCACGTCGGTGGGTGAGGGGGTGAGGGGGCGCAGAACCGCCTCTCCTCACCCACCGACCATAACGGCCCGCGCCCGAACACTCATCCGCTACGCGGCGCCGCCCGGCGCGGCGGCCCCCGCCGCGTCCGCGCCCTCCAGCTCCCGCTCGCTGGCGGCGACCGCCGCCTCCTCGGCCACCCGGTCCAGGTTGCGGTTGAGCAGGTAGTACAGACCGCCGCCGACCAGCAGGCCGGGCACGAAGGAGAGGTCCGCGCCGCCCAGCGCCTCGGTGACCGGGCCGGTGTAGAAGGACGTCGCGAAGAACGGGATCATCGCGGCGAAGCCCGCGACATAGGCGACGATGCCCCGCCAGGCCCAGAGGCCGTAGATGCCGGACACGTCGAAGATGGCAGTGACGGCGTAGTGGCCGCGCCGGACCCAGTAGAAGTCGACGAGGTTGACCGCGGTCCACGGGATCAGGAAGTACAGCATCATCAGCACGAAGGTGTTGAAGCTCTCCAGGTAGTTCTCCGGGAGCAACATGGCCACGGCGAAGATGATCAGCCCGATGACGACGATGCCGGCGATGCGGACGCGGACGGTCGGCGTGACGCTGCGGAAGGCGTCCACCGCACTGGTGGTGGTGAGCATCGCGCCGTACGCGTTGACGGCCATGATGCCGATCAGGGCGACGGAGGAGACGACGACGGCGAAGGTGCCGAACCCGGGGAAGACGGCGTTGCCGACCTGCCGGATGCCGGTGATCGCGTCCGGGTGGGGCAGCGCCGAGGCGAGCAGCGCGCCCAGCGACATCAGCCAGGCCGCCGAGCCCGCCGCGCCCGCGTACGTCCACCGGATGACCTTGCGGGCGGAGACGTCGCGGGGCAGGTAGCGGGAGTAGTCCGAGACGTACACGGCGTAGCTGATCTGGTAGCCGGCCGCGGCGGAGAAGACCACCAGGAAGGACGTCCAGGAGCCGTGCGCGGGGTGCGCGGCGCCGGCCGCGGAATGCGGGTCGAGCTGGACGAGGGCGCCGACGGTCAGCACGCCGAAGACGACGATCAGGACGTAGGTCAGCCAGCGCTGGACCAGGTGCAGCAGGTCGTGGCCGACGACGGCGAGCACGATGGCGACGCCGATGATCAGCACGTACCAGAGGGTGGTGCCGCCGGGGAAGACGGTGCGCAGGCCCTGGGCGGCGAGCACGACGTTGAAGACGTTGAAGCCGACGTAGACGAAGACGACCGCGGCGAAGGGGACGATGGCGCCGCGGATGCCGAACTGGGCACGCGACTGGATCATCTGCGGCAGGCCCATCCGCGGGCCCTGGTTGGCGTGGAAGGCCATGAAGAAGGTGCCGAAGCCCGCACCGAGGACGACGGCCGCGACGGAGGCGAGCAGGCTCAGGCCGAGCGCGGGACCGAGGAAGCCGGTGACCATGGTGGTCAGCACGAAGTTCCCGGTGAACCAGAAGGGTCCCTGGTGCCACACCTTCCCGTGCCGTTCGCGGACGGGCACGTAGTCGATGGAGCGGACCTCGATCACACGGGATCCGCGCCCCTCGCTCGTGCCTTCCCTGGCGGGCTGGGGGTCCATGGGCTCTCCTCGGGGCGTAGCGACAGATCCACGGCGGCCGGGCGGGGTCCCGGGGGCGGGCACGCCCCGTGGCGGCGGATCTGCGGAGGTGCTTCGGTGGTGCTGCCTGCGCAGCAGCGTCGTCGCTGTTGCGGTGGTGCGAAGGTAGGCGCCGTGACGGCGGGACTCGATCGCCCGATCGTCCACTCCATAGATATGTGATGGACACTATGTCTATGCCGCTGCATATCTCCGATCTCCTGGCCCGGCCCGACCTGAATCTCTCGGTCACCTACGACGTGCCGCCCGCACTGCTGGCGCGCACCGTCGAGGCGGCGACCGTGTCGGATCTGCCGGTCCCGGGGAAGTGGCTGCACGGCGGCGAACTGCTGATGACGATCGGCCTGCTGCTGCCGAGGGAGCCGGCCGCGTGCCGGGCGTACGTCCGCGATGTGGCCGAGGGCGGGGCAGCGTGTCTGGCTCTCGGACTGGGGCAGGGGCTGCCCTACCAGGAGGCGCCGGAGCCACTGGTACGAGCGGCCGAGGAAGCCGGACTGCCGCTGCTGACGGTCCCGGACGAGGTGCCGTTCATCGCCGTGACCAAGGCGGTCTTCGACGCGCGGGCGGACGAGCGGCGCGAGGCCCTGCACCGGGCCTTCGCGACCCAGCGGCGGCTGACGGCGGCCGCGGCCGGGGACGGGCTGCGGCCGATGCTGGAGGAGTGGACGGCCGCCACCGGGGTGGGCGCGGCGGTGCTGGACCCGCTGGGGCGGCTGCTCGCGGCGGGCGAGCGTGCGGCGCAGCCGCCGCTGGAGGAGGCGCGGGACCTGATCGAACGGGTCGCGGCGCGGGGGCTGCGCGGCAGCGCGTCCAGCACGGCGGCGGGGCGGCAGCTGGAGGTGCAGCCGCTCGGCGCCCGACGGCTGCGCGGTCTGCTGCTGCTCACCGGCCGCCCGGACGATGCCGCCCGTTCGGTCGTCCCCGGTCTGGTCTCGCTGCTGTCTCTGGAGCTGGAGCGGCGTCATCTGCGCGACGAGCCGGAGCGCCGGCGCCGGTCGTCCCTGCTGTCGGAGCTGCTGGCCGACGAGGAGCTGTCGGGCGTGCGGGCCCGCGACATGCTGGCGTCGGCCGGTCTGACCGCCGAGCGGGTGCGGGCCGTCGTGGTGGAGGCCGTCGGGAGCCCGAAGAGCGGTACGGGGCGCACGGGGCCCACCGCCGGGCCCGCCGAGGGCGCCGCCCAGGAGATGGCCGCCGATCTGGCGTTGGCGATGCCCGGCGGGCTGGTAAGGGAAACGGGCGGGGTCATCGAGGCGGTCGTCGGCGAGGATCTGGACATCCGCGAGGTGCTCGGTCGGTTCGCACCGCGGTGCGCGGCCGGCATCGGTCCGGCCACCGCCCCCGAGGCGGTGCGGGTCTCGCTGCGTCAGGCCACCGGGCTGCTCGCCGTCAGCCGGGCCGGCGGCGCACCGGCCGAGGCCCGGCAGAGCGAGGCCAGCAAGCTGCTGCTCGACCTGGGCGACCGCCGGACGCTGCACGGATACGCCGACACGGTGCTCGGCCCGCTCGATCTGGCCGACAACGGCGAGGAGTTGATCGCGACCCTGGCGGCCTGGCTGGAGACCGGGGGCGCCTGGGACGCCACCAGCCGGCGGCTCGGCGTGCACCGGCACACCGTACGCAACCGCCTCGACAAGGCCATGGACCTCACCGGCCGCCGTCTGGACGACCCCGACGACCGCTTCGACCTGTGGCTGGCCACCCGTATCCGGCGCGGCGGCACCTCTTCCGCCGGCGCCGCCGGCCCTGCCTGATCCCCACCCGAGGCCCTGGGCCGGCGGGCCCGGCACATGGTCACTGCGGCGGGGGAGCCGCGGCCTCGAGGTCGTCGATGCTGCCGGACATGATCGTGGGGAGGTGCTCGGTGATGTGCTGGACGGGCCAGTCCCACCAGGCCACGGCCAGCAGGCGGGCGATGGTCGCATCGTCGAAGCGACGGCGGATCGGTCGGGCCGGGTTGCCGCCGACGACGCCGTAGTCCGGGACATCGTCGACGACCACGGAACCGGAGGCGACGACCGCACCGTGGCCGATGCGGACGCCAGGCATGATCATGGTCCGGTATCCGCACCAGACGTCGTGGCCGACCACGGTGTCGCCCCGGCCGGGCAGGCCGCTGATCAGGTCGAAGTGCTCGGCCCACGAGCCGCCCATGATCGGGAAGGGGAACGTGGAGGGGCCGTCCATCCGGTGGTTGGCGCCGTTCATGATGAACCGCACCCCCTCGCCCAACGCGCAGAACTTGCCGATGACCAGCTTCTCGGGTCCGTAGTGATACAGCACGTTGCGACGCTCGAACGCGGTGGGATCGTCCGGATCGTCGTAGTAGGAGAACTCCCCGACCTCGATCAGCGGCGAGGTGACCAGCGGCTTGAGCAGCACCACACGAGGTTGATCGGGCATCGGGTGCACCACGGTCGGATCAGCGGGAACTGCTGGCATCAGGCGTCATGTCCTTACGCGTTGGCGAGTGGGCGCATGGCCCCGACGGGACCATGGGCGGCCGGAGCCTCCTCGGCGGAGACCCCGGCCTGCCGGTTTCGGGTGGTCAGAAGTGCACCGACGCATCCCGGGTGACGGTGGGAACGGTGAGCACCGCATCGAACGCCAGGGGAACCGGGGTGGACACGCTGGCGCTCTGCGCCCGTATGCCGTTCAGCAGCGGCTCCCCGTGAGCGTCCCGCGGCGACCGACGCAGGTCGGTCAGGGTGGTCCGGTCGCCGAGCCCCGCGTCGATGAGGGCCGCCTCGACGCTGCCGGGGCCGGGCGGCTCAAGACGGGCGTCCTCGAGGGTGAAGCCGACCTTGGCGGCCTGGTCGGGATACATCTCGGGCACATGGTCCGCAGTGTGGGTGAGGGCGACCGAGCGGTAGTCCCGGCCGAACATGCGGTGCAGATGCCGGCCCATGGGCGGCGCCGTGAGGGCCCCGCCGAACTCCAGGGTCGTCTTTTGGATGTGACTGTTGTGCGCCGCGAGCACGATACGGGTCCCCGGTGCGGCGTGGTCCAGATGCCAGCGCACCGACTCGGCCAGGTAGATCTCCCGGACCGTCAGGTCCGCGCCGTTGCCGTGACCGGACAGCAGGGCGTTCATCGCCTGGAACATGTAGTCGGCGTGGCAGGCGGCCTCCACCCGGCGTCGGGCGATGTCGAAGCGGGTCTGGTCGGTGCGGGCCACGCACAGCAGTTCGGTCGCCCGTAGCCGCAGCAGGAGCCGCGCCAGTGCGGCGGTCAGCGCGTTCTGCTCGCCGGGCTCCAGGCGGCCCCACGCCGGTGCTGCCGCGGCGGCGGAGCCGGCGCCGTCGAGGAACCGGTCGCTGATCTCCAGCGCCACGTCCACGAGGGGCAGCGCGTCGGGGTCGGCCTCGCGCAGGTAGTCGGCCACCGGGTCCAGGTCGGGCCGCAGCGCCCCACCGGCTTCGGAGATGTCGATGCCTGCGAAACGCAAGGGGTGCCCGCTGGTGCGGTTGTGGTGGCGCAGCCAGTGCATGAGGTCCGCGGCGCCCCATTCGGCGGCGGCCCTGCTCACCTTCGCGAGGTCGTCGTCCCCCTCGCCCTGCAGCCACCGGTCGACGGCGAAGGCTTCGCTGAAGCCGAACTCGTAGGCGAGGACGGTGAATCCGCACCGCTCGGCGAGGAACCGCAGCACTCGCCGGCGGGCGCGGGAGAACTCCTCGACGAAGTGCGCGCCCTCGCCCACGGCGACGACACGGGCGTCGCCGACGATCTCCGTGAGCGGTTCGAGGTCGTCGAGCGGCCGGTGCGGGTCGAGCGTGGTCAGTTCGGTGGCGTGCTCACGGAACCAGTCGGCAAGCAGGCCAGGGGAGGAAGCGTGGTCAGGCATGTGTCGAGCTCACTTCTCTGCACGGAGGTCGAGGAGGATCGTCCACGGGCGGCACGGCCGCGTTCGGGCACGCCACGTTCGGGCACGGCCACGGGACGAGACGCATCGGCGCAGCCGGCACCGGGCCACTGGGCCACGCGCGTACCGCACCTGTCGAAGGACCTCGTCAGAGGAAAAAGATGCCTACTGTCATGCTCGGAAGATAGCTCCGGACACCCGGCCCGCGCGACCGAATAACTCGGCCGGCCGCCCCGGCAGCCGTGGCCCCGACGGCACCCCTGGCCGCAACGCGCCGAATTCCGCCCGCTCTTCACTCTCGCCCCGCCACCGTCTTTACTTCCGTCATGGCCTACGAGATCCGCAGCATCCCCCCGGAGAGCGCCGCGCCGCCCACCCCGGACACGCCCCCGGCCCCCGACGCCGGACCACGGCGCGGGCGCGGCGCACTGGTGGCGGTCAGCGATCTGCACGTCCGGTACGAGGAGAACCGCGACATCGTCGAGCGGCTGCGCCCCGAGTCCGACGACGACTGGCTGCTGATCGCCGGCGACATCGGCGAGTTCGTCGCCGACATCCGCTGGGCGCTGGCCCTCCTCAGCGAGCGCTTCGCCAAGGTGGTGTGGGTACCGGGCAACCACGAGCTGTGGACGCCGACCGACGACCCGGTGCAGCTGCGCGGCGTCGCCCGCTACGAGCATCTCGTCGCCATGTGCCGGGAGTTGGGGGTCGTCACACCCGAGGACCCCTATCCGGTCTGGGAGGGCGAGGGCGGCCCCGTCGTCATCGCACCCCTCTTCCTCCTGTACGACTACTCCTTCCGGATGCCGGGCCTGACCTCCACGGAGGCGGCACTGGCCGCCGCGAAGGAGGCCGGGGTGGTCTGCACCGACGAGTTCTTCCTGCACCCCGACCCGTATCCGACGCGCGAGGAGTGGTGCCGGGCCCGGGTGGCGGCGACCGAGGCCAGACTCGCCGCCGTGCCCGAGGAGTTGCCCACCGTGCTCGTCAACCATTTCCCGCTGGTCCGCGAGCCCACCCGACCCCTGTGGTACCCGGAGTTCGCCCTGTGGTGCGGCACCGAGGCGACCGCCGACTGGCCCCGCCGCTTCCGGGCCGCGACGGTGGTTTACGGCCATCTCCACATCCCCCGGCTGCTGGTCTGCGACGGCGTGCCCCATCAGGAGGTCTCGCTCGGTTACCCTCGCGAGTGGCACCGCCGCTCCAGCGAACCGGGTCGGCCGGTCCAGATCCTGCCCGCGACCACCGCGGTCGCCGCCGACACCACCAGGACACCCACATGATCGGCAAACTGCTGCCGGCGCCCATAGCGACCGCCGAGGCGTTCGAGGACGACCCGCTGTCCATGATGTACCCCGAGGAACGGGCGCTGGTGGCGAGCGCGGTCGCGCACCGTCAGCGCGAATTCGGCACCGTACGCGGCTGCGCCCGCACCGCACTCGCCGAACTCGGCAGAGCCCCGGCCCCCATACTCCCCGGCCCCGGCCGCGCCCCCCAGTGGCCGGACGGCATCGTCGGCGCGATGACCCACTGCACCGGTTACCGCGCCGCCGCGGTGGCCCGTGCGACGGACGTGGCGTCCATCGGCCTGGACGCGGAGCCCAACGAGCCCATCGGCGACCCCGGCGTCATCGACCTCGTCACCCTCCCCGAGGAACGCGCCCAACTCCCCCGGCTGGCCGCCCTGCAGCCCGACATCAGCTGGGACCGCCTGATCTTCAGCGCCAAGGAGTCCGTCTACAAGGCGTGGTACCCCCTCACCGGCCGCTGGCTCGACTTCGAGGAGGCCCGCATCACCCTGGACCCCACCGACGCCACCTTCACCGCCCGCCTCCTGGTCCCGGGGCCGGTGGTCGACGGCAGCGAGGTCACGGAATTCGGCGGCCGGTGGCTGATCGGCTCGGGGCTGGTGGTGACGGCGATCGTGGTGGAGCGGTAGGGGAAGCCCCCGGGAGCGCCCGGACGGGAGCGGGGCGGGCCCGGATCACACCCGGGCCCGCCCCGCTGCCACGTCAGCCGTTGCCGCCGCCGGTCAGCCGTCCGCCGCCAGCCGCAGCGAGATCGAGTTGATGCAGTACCGCTGGTCCGTGGGCGTCGGATAGCCCTCGCCCGCGAAGACATGGCCCAGGTGGGAGCCGCAACGGCGGCAGCGGACCTCGGTGCGGAGCATGCCGTGGGAGCGGTCCTCGATGAGCTCCACGGCGTCGGAGTCCTTGGGGTCGTAGAAGGACGGCCAGCCGCAGTGGCTCTCGAACTTGGTGTCGGAGCGGAAGAGTTCGGCGCCGCACGCGCGGCAGGAGTAGACACCCGCGGCCTTGGTGTCGGTGTACTCGCCGACGAAGGCGGGCTCGGTGCCGGCCTCGCGCAGGACGTGGTACTCGGCGGGCGTCAGCTCGCTGCGCCACTCCTCGTCGGGCTTGTCGATCTCGTACGGCATCTGGGGCCTCCTCAGCTCAGCTGCCCAGGCGGGTCAGGATGGCGGGGCCGAGGTCGGTCACATCGCCCGCGCCCATGGTGAGAACAAGGTCACCGGGCTTGGCCATTCCTGCGATGACGTCCGGGACTGCGGACTGGTCGCTCTCGGGGGTGACGTCGGCACCGGCGGTGCGTGCCGCGTCGATGATCAGGGCGCTGGTGACGCCCGGAATCGGGTCCTCGCGGGCCGGATAGATGTCCAGGACGACGGAGGAGTCGGCGAGCGCGAGCGCCTGCCCCATCTCCGCGCCGAGCTCCTGGGTGCGGGAGAACAGGTGCGGCTGGAAGACGACCAGGACCCGCGCGTCCTCCGCGGCGCCCCGGATGGCTTCGAGGTCGGCGGTCATCTCCGTGGGGTGGTGCGCGTAGGAGTCGATGACCTGGACGCCGGCCGCCTCGCCCTGGAGCTGGAGGCGGCGCTTGACGCCGGTGTAGGTGCCGAGGGCGGAGGCGAGGTTGTGCGGCGGCAGGTCGAGGGCGACGCCCGCGGCGAGGGCGGCGACGGCGTTGCCGGCGTAGTGCCGGCCGGGGACCGAAACGGTGAAGGTGAGGATCTTGCCGCTGGTGAGCGTGACGGTGACGTCGCTGGTCAGGCCGCGGGGATTGACCTTCAGGATGCGCACGTCGGCATCCTTGGACTCGCCGTAGGTGACGACCTCGATGTCGTGGCGGCCGGAGACCCTCTCGGTCAGCTCACGGGCACCGGGGTGGTCGGCGGAGATGACGAGGGTGCCGCCGGGACGGATACGGCCGACGAAGGTCTCGAAGGACTCGTAGATCTCGTCCATCGAGGCGTAGTTGGCGTGGTGGTCCAGCTCGACGTTGAGGACGATGGCGACCTCGGGCGCGTACTTGTGGAAGCTGCGGTCGCTCTCGTCCGCCTCGGCGACGAAGATCTCGCCGTCGCCGTGGTCGGCGTTGGAGCCGGGGGCGTCCAGGTCGCCGCCGATGGCGTACGACGGCTTGAGGCCGAGCGAGGTCAGCGAGACGGCCAACATCGAGGTGGTGGTCGTCTTGCCGTGGGTGCCCGCCACGGCGATGGGGCGCAGGCCGTCCATCAGGGCCGCGAGGGCGTCGGAGCGGTGGACGACCGGGATGCCGCGCTCCTGGGCGGCGGCCAGCTCGGGGTTGTCGGGGCGGATCGCGGAGGAGACGACGACGCAGGTGGCGTCCGCGGCGAGATGGCCGGCGGCGTGGCCGATGTGGACGGTGGCGCCGAGGTCGCGCAGCGCCTGGGCGGTCGCGGAGTCCTTGGCGTCGCTGCCCGCGACCTGGGCGCCGCGCTGCGCGAGGATCTTGGCGATGCCCGACATGCCGGCGCCGCCGATACCGATGAAGTGCGGCCGGTCCATCGAGGCTGGGATGGCGGGTGCCATGGGTGGGTCTCCCTGAATCGTCGCGGGCTGTCGTGCCGGTCGTGCTCGTGTGCTGTCGGTGATTCTCGCACCCGGCGCCGCCGGTCCGCGTCGTCGCGGTCGCTCAGCGGCGGATCAGGCCCTGCCCGGTGGCGGCGGCGACCGCGGAGGTGCGGGAGTCGACTCCCAGTTTGGCGTAGATGTGGACGAGGTGGGACTTGACGGTCGCCTGGCTCAGGAAGAGCTGTTTGCTGATCTGCGCGTTCGACAGACCGTCGGCGACGAGCTGGAGGACCTCGGTCTCGCGGCGGGAGAGGGCGGTGGCGGGGGTGCGCATGCGGTCCATCAGACGCAGCGCGATGGTGGGCGCGAGCGCGGACTTCCCGGCGGCGGCGGTGCGGACCGCGGCGGCGAGTTCCTCGGGCGGGGCGTCCTTCAGGAGGTAGCCGGTGGCGCCGGCCTCGATGGCGGCGAGGATGTCGACGTCGGTGTCGTACGTGGTCAGGACCAGGACGCGAGGGGCGCCCTCGTGGGCGGTGATGGCGGCGGTGGCCCGGGAGCCGAGCATCTTGCCGCCGAACTGGAGGTCCATGAGGACCACGTCCACGTCGAGCCGCGCGGCGAGGCCGACGGCCTCCTCGGCGGTGGGGACGTCGGCGACGACCTCGAAGTCGGGTTCGGTCTCCAGGACGGCGCGCAGCCCGGCGCGCACGACGGGGTGGTCGTCGGCGAGCAGCAGCCGGATGGTGGGGGCGCTCCCCCAGCTACCGCCGGGGGCGCCCCCACCCTCCTGGAACGAGGTCGAGAGTTCGGGGGAGTCCGAGGCGGTCACGGGGTGGCCTCCGGTGCGGCGGGGCAGGGCAGGGTGACGGCGACGGCGGTGCCTTCGCCGGGGGCGGACTCGACGGCGAGGGTGCCGTGCAGGGCGCGGGCCCGGGCGCGCATGGCCGCCAGCCCGAACCCGGTCCCGGAGGCGGCCGCCGAGCCGGGCGCGGGGAGCCGGGCGGGGACGAAGCCGGCGCCGTCGTCGACGACGTCCAGGGCGACCTCGGTGTCCATGTAGCTGAGGGTCAGCTCGACGCGGTCGGCGGCGGCGTGCTGGACGGTGTTGGCCAGCGCGGACTGGGCGATGCGCAGCAGGGCGACCTCGTGCGGGGTGGGGAGTTCGGTGGCGGCGCCGAAGACGTGACAGTGCACGGCGAGACCCGAGGTGCGGGCGGTGGTGGCGCAGAGCCGCTCCAGGGCCGCGGGCAGCGAGCCGGCCTCGAGGTCGGGCGGGCTGAGGGCGCGGACGAAGCGGCGGGCCTCGGCGAGGTTGTCGACGGCGGCGACCCGGGCCTGGCGGACGTGGCCGAGGGCCGTGCCGGGCCGCTCCGGCAGGGCCCGCTCGGCGGCCCGGAGCAGCAGCTGGATGCTGGAGAGGCCCTGCGCGAGGGTGTCGTGGATCTCGCGGGCCAGCCGTTCGCGCTCGGCGAGGACGCCCGCGGCGTGTTCGGCGGTGGCGAGGTCGCTGCGGGCGGCGGTGAGCTCCTCGATGAGGCGGCGGCGGGCCTCGCTCTCGCGGTAGAGCGCTTCGTAGCCGAGGACGACGGCGACCGCTACGGCCGCGCCGAGCGCGGGACCGATGACGACACCGACGCCGAGCGTGTGGGTGTGCCAGGCGAATCCGGCGATGGCGACGACGGTGGTGGCGGCGACGGTGGGCAGCGCCGCGCGCAGCGGCAGCAGGTGCAGCTGGACGAAGAAGAGCGGGAAGGCCAGCCAGACGCCGTCCGGGGTGAGGGCGAGCAGCACCACCCACACCAGCGCGACCGCGCCCAGCCAGAGTCCGGCGGCGGCGGTGGAGGTGCGGATGCGGGGCAGCGAGGGGCCCGCGGCGTAGAGGGCGAAGAGGGCGACGGCGGTGGCGACGACGGCCGGGGCGTCGGGGGCCCGGCCGGCGACGGCCCGGACGCACGCGAGCGCGAGCAGCGCGGCCACCATCAGGTGGAGGCAGGTGCGCAGCACCCGCAGCACGGGGGTGAGGGAGTGAGCGCTCCCGGCGTTCTCGATCACGGCTCCTTCAGGCTAACGAGCGGTCCGACCTGCGGCATCAACCGAAAGGTGGAGCGCAGGGCGCACCTTTCGACACGGGCGGACCACTCCCCGGCGCGATGCCGGGGGCCGCGGTGGCGGGCGAGTGTGGGGACCAGCCGCCGGGCACCGGGTCCGGCGCACCCGATCCGAGGATGGCAGAGGCTGTGTTCGTCGCCTGGAGAGACCTGCGGTTCGCCAAGGGGCGGTTCGCCCTGATGGGCACCGTCATCGTGCTGATCACGGTTCTGGTGGGCCTGCTGTCGGGCCTGACGGCGGGACTGGGCCGGGAGAACACCTCGGCGATCACCGCGCTGCCCGCCGACCACCTGGTGTTCTCGGCGCCCCCCGAGGGCAGTACCGTCTCCTTCACCGATTCCCGGCTGCCGGAGCGCACCGCGCGGGAGTGGGCGCGGGTGCCGGGCGTACGCGGTGCCGAGCCGCTGGGGATCGCCACGACGAAGGCCGCGGCCGGGAGCCGGACCGCGGCGTTGTCCGCCTTCGGGGTGCGCTCCGGGTCGCCGCTGGAGCCGGGTGGCACCCCGGTCGGGGACGGTGCGGTGGTGTTGTCCGAGAAGGCCGCCCAGGCCCTGGGCGTGCGCGCCGGCGGGTCGCTCACGCTGGGCGGCCACCGCGTAAAGGTGGCGGCGGTGTCGGGGGCGGCGATGTACAGCCATACGCCCGTGATCTGGACGTCGCTCACGGACTGGCGGCGGCTGTCCGGCGGTTCCGGTGGCGCGACCGTACTGGCCCTGACCACCACCGACGCGGCCGATCTGGCCGCCGCCGACGAGCAGCTCGAAACCAGGACCGTCGCGGCCGGCGACGCCCTTGCGGCCATCGGCTCCTACAGCGCCGAGAACGGCTCCCTCCAGCTGATGCGCGGGTTCCTCTTCGCGATATCCGCGCTGGTCATCGGCGCCTTCTTCACGGTGTGGACGATCCAGCGCAGTGGCGATGTCGCGGTCCTGAAGGCGCTGGGTGCGTCGACCCGCTCACTGCTGAAGGACGCGCTCGGCCAGGCCGTCGTCCTCTTGGTCGCCGGTACCGGCCTGGGGACCGCGCTGGCGGCCGGGGTGGGCGCCGTCGTCGGGGGCGGCGTGCCGTTCGTCCTCGATCCGGCCACCGTGCTGCTCCCGGCCCTGATCATGATCGCGCTGGGTGCCGTCGGTGCCGCGCTGTCCATCCGCCGCATCACGTCCGTAGACCCGCTGACCGCTTTGGGGAGCGCCCGATGAGCCTCGAACTGACCGATGTCACCCTCACCTACCCCGACGGTGGCGGCCGGCTGACCGCCCTGGACACGGTCTCGCTGGAGGTGCCGCCCGGGCGGCTGACCGCGGTGATCGGCCCCTCCGGGTCCGGCAAGTCGAGCCTGCTGGCGGTGGCCGCGACGTTGATCACGCCGGACCGGGGGCGGGTGGTGGTCGACGGCACGGACACCACGGGCCTGAGCAGGGCCGAGCTGACGGCGCTGCGCCGCACGACGATCGGCACGGTCTTCCAGCAGCCGAACCTGCTGCCGGCCCTGACGGCCGCCGAGCAGTTGCAGGTCATGGCCCACCTGGCCGGCCGCTCACCGCGCCGGGCCCGCTCGCGCGCGCTGGAGCTGCTGGCGGCGGTCGGTCTGGCGGACCAGGCCGGCCGGCGGCCCCACCAGCTGTCGGGCGGTCAGCGTCAGCGGGTCAACATCGCGCGGGCGCTGATGAACGAGCCCGCCGTGCTGCTGGTGGACGAGCCGACCAGTGCGCTGGACCACGAGCGGGGTGCCGCGGTGCTCGATCTCCTGACCACTCTCACCCGGCAGCGCGCAACCGCGACGGTGCTGGTCACCCATGACCGTTCGCATCTGGAGGCGGCGGACGCGATCGCCGAGGTGCTGGACGGGCGGCTGAGCGCCGCGCTGCCGGCCTGAGGACCGCCCTGGACGTGCCCGCGCCCGCCCGGCGTGACCGGGCGGGCGCTCGCGTCCGGGCGGACCCCCTCGTCGGATCTGGGCGGCCCGCCCTCGACTAACTGTCGTCCCGGAGTGGTTCGTCGGGCGCGTGGGAGAAGAGTTTGAGCACCGGCACGCCGACCTTGTGGCGGGCGCGGGAGGCCCAGTCCCGGTGGAAGAACTCCTCGACGAAGTGCGGCGCGGTCAGCACGATCACCTCGTCCGCGCGGGTCTGGTCGACGATGGACCGCAGCAGGTCGAGCGGATGCTCCTCGACGACCTGCCCCACGGCCTCCGCCCCAGTGGCGCGCAGCGAGGCCAGGGTGTGGGTCAGGGCGCGCTCGACGGGGAGCTCGGCCGTGGTCTCCTCCCCCTCGCGCACCGCGTCGTCGAACTCCCCCAGCGCGACGTCGTCGATCGCGCGCAGCAGCACGTCCTGCTTGCCGCGCGGTTGCATCAGGACGACGAACGACCCCGGTTCATCGCCGTGCAGGGTGCTTACGAACTCGACGTCGGCGGGCGCCAGCGGCTTCTCGATCATCAATACGCTCGTGAACACGACGGACGCCCTTCTCCTCTTCGGGCCCGCAGGGCACGGGACCCACAGAAACCATCCTGCCCCGTCGCCACACGGGGCCTGTCTGGATTTAGTGTGCCCAGCGGAAGCTAAGCGGAACTGCTAATTCCGTTCATTGTCAGGACCGACGGTATCGGGTGAACAGGAACCCGGCCTCCTCCAGAACGGACGCCAGTGCGAACCGCTCCGGGACCGGCACCGCAGGGCCGTTCATGATCCTCGGCGCACCGCCGACCGCGACCACCGGCGCCAGCGACAGACACATCTCGTCCAGCGCCCCGGCCGCCGCGAACTGCCCCAGGAGCGACGGCCCGCCCTCGGTGAGCAGCCGGGTGTGCCCCCGCTCGGCGAGCACGCCGGCCACCCGTGCGGGATCCACGCCCAGCCCCTCGCCGGCGAAGAGCACCTCGGCGCCCGCGGCGCGCGCCTCTTTCACCCGGTCCGCCGGGGCACCCGCACCGGTCAGGACGAGGGTGGGTACCAGCGGCGAGGTGAACAGCGGCAGGGTGAAATCAAGCCCGAGGCCGGCGGTCACCACGGCGATGGCGGGGGCCGGGCCCTGCCCCGCGGCGGCCCGCCGGGCCGCGAACGCCTCGCGCGCGCGAGCCGGCCGGTAGCCCTCCTGCCGCACCGTTTCGGCGCCGGCCACCACGGCGTCGGCGAGGCCGCGCAGGACGCCGAAGATCCGCATGTCGGCGGCTCCGGACAGCGGCTGGGAGCGGCCCTCGTGATGGGCCGCGCCGTCCAGGGAAGAGACCATGTTCGCGCGCAGCCAGCCGGCGCGGCCGACCCGTGCGGGGTCGTCCGTCGCCGGGTACGCATAGGCGTCGGCCAGCTCGTCCAGCGTCCACTCGCGATCGGCGGCAGCGGCCGTCACCGGCCCCGACGTGGGGTTGTCGGTGTCACCGGGCGCTGCGGGCGGTGCGGTTTGCTGAGCGAATGGTGGATACAGGCGTCGCATGGCGGCAGTGTGACATGCCTCGCTCACGGGGCCGAGGAGTCTCGCGGAGCGACTAGGCTGGACGGTTGTGTCGTCCTCCCAGCCCTCGTCCTCCCAGCCCGCCCCGATAGCCGGAGCGTCGGCTCCCGGTGACGACGCGGCGCCCGCCGCGCTCACCGCACGCGCACCGCACGTCCCGGCCGACCGCCTGGTCGCCGAGATGGTGCCACCACCGCGCTTCCAGGGCGCCCGCTTCGACACGTACCTCCCCGACCCGGACCGGCCCAGCCAGGCCGAGGCCGTCCAGGTCCTGAGCGCGTTCGCCGCGGGCATCCACGACCAGGGCGCCGGTGGCACGACGAAGCGGCGCTGGTTCGCCAGGAAGCCGGCGGCCCCCACGGGTCCGCGCGGCGTCTATCTGGACGGCGGCTACGGCGTCGGCAAGACGCACCTGCTCGCCTCTTTGTGGCACGCCACCTCCGCCCCGCCCGAGCGCAAGGCGTTCGGCACCTTCGTCGAGCTGACGAACCTCGTCGGCGCGCTGGGCTTCCAGCAGACCGTCCGCACCCTCGGCGACCACAAGCTGCTGTGCATCGACGAGTTCGAGCTCGACGACCCGGGTGACACGGTCCTGGTCTCCACGCTGCTCGGCAAGCTGGTGGACGCCGGCGTGGCGCTGGCCGCCTCCTCCAACACACTGCCCGGCAAGCTCGGCGAGGGCCGGTTCGCGGCCGCCGACTTCCTGCGCGAGATCCAGGGCCTGAGCGCGCACTTCCGCCCGCTGCGCATCGACGGCGAGGACTACCGCCACCGCGGCCTGCCCGAGGCGCCCGCCCCGTACGACAACGAGACCGTCACCCGGGTCGCCTACCGCACTCCCGGGGCCTCCCTCGACGACTTCCCCACCCTGCTGGACCACCTCTCCAAGGTGCACCCCAGCCGCTACGGCGCGATGTGCGACGGCATCCAGGCCGTCTGTCTGACCGATGTCCAGGCGGTGCCCGACCAGTCCACCGCGCTGCGCCTGGTGGTCCTCGCCGACCGGCTCTACGACCGCGAGGTTCCCGTGCTGACCTCCGGCAAGGCCTTCGACGAGCTGTTCAGCGAGGAGATGCTGAGCGGCGGCTACCGCAAGAAGTACTTCCGTGCCATCTCCCGGCTGACGGCGCTGGCGCGCGAGGCGGGGTCGCTGGTCGCGCACTGAGTCCGCGGCACGTCGCTGCCGCCGCGGACCCTTCTCCCCCGCTCCGCCCGCCCCGGCGCGACCGTGGCCGCCGGGGCTGCCGCCCTTCCCGCCCGGGCGGGATTGCCGACGGGCACGCGCCGCTGGTTCCCCAGGGCCTGGGTGCGTGGTACACACGGCGGGTCACGTCACCTGTCCGCCAACAGGGAGTTGCCCATGTCCGCGACACGACGTCAGATCCTGGCAAGAACCGGCGCAGTGGGGGCATCCATCGCCTTCGCCGGCAGCCTCTCGGAGATCTTCGCGGGGACCGCGACCGCCCGGAGCATGGGCCAGAGCGGTTACGGACCGCTGGTCCCCGACCCCGACGGCCTGCTCGACCTCCCCAAGGGGTTCCGCTACCGGGTGCTCTCCCGCGAGGGCGACCCACTCCCCTCCGGTGAGGGCAAGGTGCCCAGCAACTGCGACGGTATGGCCGCCTTCCCCGGTCCCGGGCGCCGCGGCGGCACCTGCCTCGTCCGCAACCACGAGAACCGTACGCACTCCCGTTCCGCCGTCCCGCACGTCCGCGACCTGACATACGACCCCGGTGGTGAGGGTGGCTGTACGGCGCTGGAACTCGACCGGGACAACCGGGTGCGCTCCGAGCGGGTCGCCATCGCCGGCACCTCCACCAACTGCGCGGGCGGCCATACCCCTTGGAACACCTGGCTGACGTGCGAGGAGACCGAACTGCGGGCCGGGGAGGAGAACTACACCAAGGACCACGGCTTCATCTTCGAGGTCGACCCCTACGACCCCCGCCGCACCGGCGCCGTGCCGCTGACCGCGATGGGCCGCTTCCAGCACGAGGCCATCGCGGTGGACCCCGGCACCGGCGCGGTCTACGAGACCGAGGACGCCTTCGAGAAGCCGTTCGGCCTCTTCTACCGCTTTCTGCCCGAGAAGCCGATGGGCGGCCGTGGCTCGCTGCGCGCGGGCGGGCGGCTCCAGGCGCTCCGGGTCCCCGGTGTGCCCGACCTGTCCACGGTCCAGCAGCCCGGCGCCGTGTTCGACCACGTCAGCTGGGTGGACGTCCCCGATCCGCTGGCGCGCAAGACCCCGATCCGCTTCCAGGACTTCGGCCCCCAGGGCATCACCCACGCCCAGAAGCTGGAGGGCTGCTACTGGGGCGGCTCCTGCGTCTACTTCGTCTCCAGCTTCGCGCACCGCGACGACGGCTCGGCGGCCGACCACTACGGCCAGGTGTGGAAGTACGACCCGAAGCTGCGCCGGCTCAGCCTGGTCGTCGTCTTCGGCCCGAACACCGACCTGCAACTGCCGGGCGAGTCACCGGACAACATCTGCCTCGCGCCGAGCGGCGGGCTGATGGTCTGCGAGGACGGCGAGGGCGCCCAGCACGTCTTCGGTCTCACCCGGCGCGGCGAGGTGTACGCGATGGCCCGCGGCCGCCAGAACATCGGCACCGCGGACAAGCCGGAGTGGGGCGAGTTCGCGGGCGTGACCTTCGCGCCCGACCACCGGACGATGTACGTCAACTGCTATACGCCGGGGACGACGTTCGCGGTGACGGGGCCCTGGCAGCACTGATCACCGGCTCGCGGGTGGGGCGGCCGTGGCCGGCCGGCCGGCGGGCGTCAGCCGGAGCAGGCGGAGCGCTGGGCCTCCTGCCACTCGCAGACCGGGCAGAGCACGATGCCGGGGCGCGCGGCCGGATACTCGGTCGGCCTGCCGCACTGCACACAGTCCGCGTACGGCGGTCCCCCCGCGGGGCCGCCGAACGCGGCGCCCGGAGCGGCGCAGTAGCCGGGATCGGCGGAATCGCCGTGGTCGGCGCAGTAGCCGGGATCGGCGGAATCGCCGTGGTCGAGCTCGTCGCGCGCTGGGTCGCTGTGGGCGGGGTCGGTGTCCGGCATGGCACCGAGCGTACGCCCGGGCGGGAGGTCAGGTCCGCCGGGAGCTCAGTGCGCAGGCGGCCGCGACCGCCACCACCGCTATCGGGACCGTCCCGGCCAGCGGCAGCCACGGCATGGTGACCGTGCCGTGCAGGGAGCCGGTGACCAGGCCCGTCACGGCGGCGTTGGCGGGCGAGGCGCCCACCACGAGCAGCAGCAGCGCGGCGGTCAGCCCGGCCGGCACGGCAGCGCCGGGGCTGCGCAGGACCGGCCAGTTGCACACCGCGCCGATCGCGGTGCCGAGCAGCACACAGGCCAGAGCGGCCAGCAGCCCGGCGACGGTGGCCGGCAGGAGCGGCACGGCGACCCGGTGGTCCGAGGAGCGCGGGGCGGACACCAGGGCGACGAACGCCGTGCCCGGCAGGGCGAGCAGCAGCGCGGAGCACATCGCCGTCAGCAGGCAGGCGAGGTGGACCCGGCCGGGGCCCGCCGCGGCCGCCGAGCAACTGCGGGCAGCTGGCGGCTCGTTGGTGACGCAGATGCGGGTCAGCCACACGGCGAGGGGCAGCAGCCCGCCCGCGGCGACGCCGAACCCGTCGAGGACCGGGCCGCCCGCCTCGATGCAGACGGCCAGATACGCCGCGTAGAGGATGATCGGCGGCAGCCAGCGGTGCGAGCCGATGAGCAGCGCCGCCTGATAGCGGAGGAGAGCGTTCACGGCCGGGGTCCCTCGCCGGAGGAGTGGTCGGTGGAGAAGTGGTCGGTGGAGAAGTGGTCGGTGTCAGGGCCGGGGGCGCCCGGGGGCGGGGCGGTGGTGACCGAGCGGATGTGCCAGGGCGGGCGCGCGGTGAGCAGGGCCCGCAGCAGGGCGTCGGAGTGGACGGCCGGCACGGTCAGCAAAGTCGTGTCGCCGGGGCCGGCCGAAACCTGCGGCGCGCCGGGCAGTTGCGGGGCGGCGGAGCCGGGCCCGGGCCGCGGCACACCGCCCGGCGCGCCCTCGGCCTCGATGATCACCCGTGGGCCCGCGGCCGGTGCCGTGCCCGCCGCCGGGTCGCGCTCCTCCGGCACCAGCCGGCCGTCCGCGACGCGGTAGCGGACGTCGGCCGCGCCGGCCAGGCGGCGCGGGTCGTGGTCGACGAAGACGACGCAGCCGCCGTCGGCGAGCCGCTCGGCGACGGCGCGGTCGAGGACGTCACGGGCCTGCTGGTCCAGGCCCGTCCATGCCTCGTCCAGGACGAGGAGTTCGGGCTCGGCGAGCAGCGCCTGGGCGACCGCGACCTTCTGGCTGGTGCCCTTGGAGAGCTCGGCCAGCGGCGTGGCGGCGTGCCCTGCGGCCCCGAAGCGGTCGAGCCACGCGCTCGCGCGCCGGGCCGCTTCGGGGCCGCCGAGGCCGTGGATGCGTCCCAGGTGGGTGAGGTAGCCGACGGCGGTGAAGGGCATCGCCGACGGGAACCGCTCGGGCACATACGCCGCGCGCGGGCGCCCCGTGATGCGCCCGGTGCTGGGCCGGTCGATGCCCGCGAACAGGCGCAGCAGGGTGGACTTGCCGCTGCCGTTGGCCCCCTCGATGCGCACCAGGGCGCGGGCCGGCACGTCGAGCTGCACATCCCGCAGCACCCAGGGGCCCCGGACGCCGTAGCGCCGCCCCACCCCGTCGAACCGCATGCCGTACGGCATCTCTCCACGCCCCCCGAAACCATGCCCGTCACAGGACCAACTGCGCCCGTACCCCGGTTGGTTCCCGCTCCCGCCCACGCATTTCCCGCCCCGGCCGCCGGTCAGTTCCCGGAGGCCTTCTCCGGACGCAGCTCGCTCGGCCGTACGATCACGAACCCCTCGCCGTCCAGGCGCAGCTGGACGGCCTCGCCGGAGCCGCCGCGGATCATCGACCCGAGGCTCTGCGAGCGGTGCAGGGAGGTCTGCAGGGCGCTGCTCCAGCCGACCACCGCGTCGGTGTCGACGAAGACCGGGGCCTGGGCGGAGACGGGTATGACGATGGGGTTGCCCTCGCACATCACGCCGAGCCTGCCCTGCCCGGTGAAGACGGAGTTGAAGATTCCGCCACCGATCATGCCGGCGCCCTTGACGACCTTGATCTCGTAGGAGAGGGACGGGTCGAAGCACAGGACGTTGCGGCCGTTGACGGTGATGCCGTCACCTGCGGTGAGGTCCATGATGAAGCAGTTGGCGGCCTCGTGCGCGAACCACACCTCGCCCTGGCCCCGTACGGTCATCAGCGCCAGGCCCTCGCCGGTGACGGCACGCTTGAGGAACTTGCCGACCCCCTGGCCGTGCTTCTCGAACTGCAGGTTGCCGCGGTAGGCGATCATCGCGCCCTGCCGCGCGTAACACTCGCCGTTGACCGCGTACTTGATCGACTTTGCGTTCTGCTGCGTCATGCCGGGCACCGTGGCCTGCTCGGCCATGTTCTCCGCGGAGAAGAGGTCACTGTTCATGTCAGGATGCTAGGCCGTATCGGTATCCCGTTCAGGGGCGCTGGCAGACTGGTCCGGTGACAAGAACCGAGACCACCGGCTCCACCAGCCCCTTCCGCCACGAAGAGACCGACCGGGACGCGGCGCCCCAGTTCGTCCTGCCCCTGGTCGCGCGGATCGAGCGGGCCGAGCCGCCGGCACGTACGGACGCGCTGGAGACGGCGGCGCGGGCGGTGCTGGTGCTGCTGTCGGACGAGCGGGCGGCCGGCGAGGGCGAGTGGGCCCAGGCGGTACGGGACTGGCAGGACGCCCGCATCCGCAAGGTGGTACGCCGGGCACGCGGTGCGGAGTGGCGGCGGGCCGAGGCGCTGCCCGGCATCACCGTGACCGGCGAGCACGCCGAGGTGCGGGTCTTCCCGCCGGTGCCGCTGGACGGCTGGCCCAAGGACCTGGCGCGGCTCCAGGTGTCGGGCACCGAACTGGACGACCCCCGGCCGCCGGCCGCACCCGGGGAGGGCCGGCCGGTGCTGTGGTGCAACCCCGCACTGGAGATGTCGGCGGGCAAGGAGATGGCGCAGGCCGGGCACGGCGCGCAGCTGGCCTGGTGGGACCTGCCCGACGAGGAGCGCGCGGCCTGGCGCGCGGCCGGGTTCCCACTGGCCGTACGGTCCCCGGAACCGGCGGCCTGGGAGGCGCTGACCCGGAGCGGGCTGCCGGTGGTCCGCGACGCCGGGTTCACGGAGATCGCCCCGGGTTCGTGCACGGTGGTCGCCGACCATCCGGCGCTGCGCCGGGCACTGCCGCAGGACGGCTGACCCGCGCGCCGGAGGGCCGACGTTCGGCGGGCCCGCGGCCGGAACAGGCCACCGGCCGCGGGCCGCTCGCGCCGTGCGCGGCGATGGGATCCGGCTACCGTCGCCCGGCGACGGCGCCCGGCGACGGCGGTCGGACGCGGCCCCGCGCGCCTGCGAAGGAAGCTCAAATGAACCTCTGAACACCCTGGATGCAGGGTTCGGCGGGCTGTCAGTGGCGATGAGTACCCTCACCACGGAGTGAGAGGGGGAACCATGGAGCGCCTTGGTACGGGGATCGGCTGGCGGCCGGAAATCGCCGCGGAGATCGCCCGGCTGCCCGGTGTCGACTGGGTGGAGGTCGTGGCCGAGAACATCTGCCCCGGCCATCTTCCGCCGGCCCTGCAGGAGTTGCGCGAGCGCGGCACGACCGTCGTGCCGCACGGCGTCTCGCTCGGCCTCGGCGGCGCGGACCGGCCGGATGCGGGCCGGCTGACCGCCCTGGCCGAGCGCGCCGAGGCGCTGGGGGCGCCGCTGGTCACCGAGCACATCGCGTTCGTCCGGGCCGGCGGCCCGCTGACCGCCTCACCGCTGATGGAGGCCGGGCATCTGCTCCCGGTGCCGCGCACCCGCGACGCGCTGGACGTGCTCTGCGAGAACGTCCGGATCGCCCAGGACGCGCTTCCGGTGCCGCTGGCCCTGGAGAACATCGCCGCGCTCATCAACTGGCCCGGCGAGGAGCTGACCGAGGGCCAGTTCCTGACCGAACTGGTGGAGCGGACGGGGGTGCGGCTGCTCATCGATGTCGCCAACCTCCACACGAACCACATCAACCGCGGCGAGGACCCGGCCGTCGCGCTGGCCGAACTGCCGCTCGACGCGCTCGCCTACGTCCACGTCGCGGGCGGCGTGGAGCGGGACGGGGTGTGGCACGACAGCCACGCCCATCCGGTGACCCGGCCCGTGCTGGACGTCCTCGCCGAGCTCTGCTCCCGTACGACGCCGCCCGGTGTGCTGCTGGAGCGCGACGAGGACTTCCCCGAGGGCGCGGAACTGGCCGGCGAGCTGGACGCGATCCGCACCGTGCTGAAGGAGGCCCGTCATGTCCCGGCGGCCTGAGACGGCTCGGGGCACGGCCGCGGCGGAGTCCGGCACCGACGCGGCGCGACAGCGGCTGGCGCTCGCGCAGACCGCACTGCTGTCGGCCCTGGTCGCCGGGACACCGCCCCCCGAGGGCTTCGACCGGACCCGGCTGGGGGTGCAGAGCCGGGCGTTGACCGCGAAGCGGGCCTCCGTCGTCGCCAAGGTCGCGCCCGAGCTGCCCGGGATCCTGGGCGAGAACTATCGGGCCGCGTTCCTCGGCTACGCGCGCAGCCGCCCCATGACCGGCGGCTACCGCCAGGACGCCCTGGACTTCGCGGCGCATCTGCTGGCCCAAGACCTCCCCGAAGACCCGGACGCGCGACGGCGGTTGACCCAGTGGTGGCGGGATCGCGCGGGACCCAGGCCACCGTCCGACGGGCCGCTGGCCCGACTCGCGCGCGCCGTCCGGCGCGCACTGCACAGGGGGTAGGAAGCATGTCGTACACAACGGGGGTCTACCTGGCGGTCCTGGTGTCGTCACTGGTGCTCGTCATCGGGACGGTCGTGGTCGTGCGGTCGGCGCCGCGGATCCGGCCGGCGGACGCGCGGACCCACGACCTGTGGGAGACCGCGTTTCTCGCCGGTGGGCCGGGCCGGGTGGCGGACACCGCGTTCGCCGTGATGCACGAGGACGGCCGGCTGGCGGTCGGCGGTCCCGGAGTGGTGTCCGTACGTCAGTACACCGCCCACCACGCGGTGGAGGCGGCCGTCCTGGACGCGGTGGGCCGGACGCCCGGCGGGGCGCTGCCCAGGCTCCGCACCGCCGTGATGCAGAGCCCGGCGGTGCAGGAAATAGGCGACCGGCTGGCGCTGCGCGGGCTGATGCGGCATCCGCGGCACGGCCGGCTCTGGCGCACGATGGCCGGGTTCCAGATGGCGGGCTACGCGGCGCTCTTCTTCGTCGGCCTGGTGCTGACGCTGTCGGGGGCCGCCGGGGACGACGCATACGAGGCACCGACCGTCATCGCCATCGCGCCCGGCATCGTCGTGGGCCTGGCCGTCGCCTCGGCCTGCCGGCAGACGCTGCGCCGACGGGTCACCAGGGCGGGCGCCCGCGCCCTGAAGACCGCGCGGGCGGACCACAGCCCCGGCGTGAGCGGCGGTGCCGCCGTGGCCACGGGCATGGTGGTGGCGCTCGGCGGCGCCGCGCTGATCGCGGACGAGGCCCTGCGCGAGCAGCTGGCGGAGGCGCAGCGCTCCATGGTGTCCGCCTCCGCGGGCCCTGCCGGCCCGGCGGGCTCGTCCTCCTCGTCCGGAAGCAGCTGCGGCTGGACGACGCCCGGCGACGGCGGCTCCTGGTGCGGCTCCTCCGACGGCGGGTCGTCGTCCGGCTGCGGCAGTTCGTCCTGCGGCGGCAGCAGTTCGTCGTGCGGGAGCGGCGGTTCGAGCTGCGGGGGCGGCGGATCGTCGTGCGGGGGCGGGTCGTCCTGCGGGGGCGGGGGCGGCGGCGGCTGCGGTGGCGGCGGAAGCTGACGCCGGCCGGCCGCCTGCCCGGATTCTGAGAAACTGCGTGGCGGCCCCGACGGCCCGTCCAGTAGAACCACCGCCATGTGGCTCCTCTTTCTCGCCTCCGCCTGGGCGGCGGCGGCTCTGTCCTGCGCACGTGTCTGCCGTGCGGCCCTGGCCGCCGCGCATCCGGCGCCTGCCGCGCACGCCCGGCTGACCGCGGAGCTCACCCTGTACGAGACCGCCTATCTGGCGGGCGGCCCGGGCCGGGTCGCGGATGTCGCCCTGGTGTCGATGGCCCGCGAACAGCAACTGCTGCTCGCACACACCGGCTGGGCCTCGGTCGTCGACCCGATCGGTCGGGACGCCGTCGAACGCGCCGTGCTGGCCGCCATCGGTCCCGAGGGCCAGCGCCGGATCACGGCGATACGCGGCACTCTGGCCGCCGGCGGCGCGGTGCGGGCGCTCGCCGAAGGGCTCGTCGCAGCGGGCCTCGCCCTGCCCGCCCACGGCCGCCCGGGAGTCGGCGCCGCCGTCCGCCAGGTGCGGACCGCCGTACTGCTGGTGCTGCTGACCGCCGGGGCGGCGGTTTGGATGGCACCCGCCGGCACCCGGAGCGGGCCGATGCTGGCGTGGTTCGCGCTGCCGCTGGTCGCGACCGCCGGCACATGGGCGATGGCGCGGTGGGAGGTCCACCCGTACCCCGACTGGGCCACTGCGGCGGGCGAGCGACTGCTGCGGCAGCACGGCCGGGAGGGGTCCCCGGCCCTCACCGCACTGGCCCTGCAGGGCCGGGTCGCACTCACCGATCCGGCCCTGCGGGCCGCTCTCCACTCTTCCGGGGCATAGCGTCCGACACCGGTGTCCGGTGCTTTACATCCGCAACGCCCGACCCAACTATCCCTTTTGTATGCACACCGTGCGGCCTAGTGCACCGAGCCTCTCGTCGTGCGCCACGCATCCCGCACCCCACGAAGGGACGGCTCGTGAGAACACTTGCGTTGTACGGCACCATCGGGTCGCTGGTCCTGACGGCCCTCGCCACCGCCCCGGCGGGCGGTGCCACGGCGCCGCGCGCCGCACCTCCCGCCCCGGTGCCGCAGCGGATCGTGTTCGGCCGGTGTGCGCCGGTGGAGCACCTGCCCGCCTCCGTGCAGTGCGGCAAGCTCGCCGTACCGCTCGACTACGCACGCCCCGAGGGCAAGAAGATCACCCTCACCGTCAGCCGGATCCGCGCCACCGTGCCCCAGGAGCGGCAGGGCGCCCTGGTCTTCAACCCCGGCGGCCCCGGCGCGACCAGCATGGAGTTCCCGCTCTACGGCGCACTGCCCAAGTGGCGCCGGACCGCCCGCGCCTATGACTTCGTCGGCTACGCGCCGCGCGGCGTCGGCCGCTCGGCGCCGCTGTCCTGCCAGGACCCCGCCGAGTTCGCCAAGGCGCCCACCGACACCCAGCGCCACCCCACCGAGGCGTTCAAACGGCAGAAGGTCGCCCAGGCACGGGCGTACGCGCAGGGCTGCGCCCGCAGCGCCGGAGCCGACCTGCCCTTCTACAACTCGGTCAACAACGCCCGCGACCTGGACATGGTGCGGGCCGGGCTGGGCGAGCAGAAACTGACGTTCATGGGCGCGTCCTACGGGACGTACTTCGGCGCCGTCTACGCGACGCTCTTCCCCGGCCACATCCGCCGGATGGTCTTCGACAGCGTCGTCAACCCCGACCCGCGGCAGGTCTGGTACCGCAACAACCTGGACCAGAACGTCGCCTTCGAGCGCCGCTGGGGCGACTGGCTGCGCTGGGTCGCCGCGCACAACGCCACCTACCACCTCGGGACGACCCCGAAGGCGGTGCAGGGCTCGTACGACACCGCGCTGGAGCGGGTGCGCCGCAAGCCCATCAACGGGAAGATCGGGCCGGCCCAGCTGCAGTCGGCGTTCCTGAAGACCGGCTACAACGACGCCTTCTGGCCGATCAGCGCCCAGTCGCTCTCGACGTATCTGCGCGGCGACACGAAGGCGCTGGCCACCCAGACCCTGCCCAAGGCGGACAGCGCGAAGGCCGAGGAGAACACCAACGCGGTCTACACCGCCGTCGAGTGCAACGACGCCCCCTGGCCGCGCGACTGGCAGACCTGGGACCGGGACAACACCAGGGTCGCCCGGACGGCGCCGTTCGAGACCTGGGACAACGCCTGGATGAATCTGCCGTGTGCCTTCTGGCCCGACCACGCGGAGTCGGCCGCCGCCCAGCTCGATGCGGCGACCGAGCGGATGGGCGCCGGTGCCGCCGCGGCCGAGCGGGCGGCCGCCGGGGTGGGTGCCGCCGGGATCGGTGCCCTGCAGGAATTGACGGACGCCTCGCGGGACACCGCGATGGCGGCGGCCGACGGCGCCCTCGGGCGGAGCGGCCCGCTCGACATCCGTACGGCGCCCGGCGCGCTGCCGCCGGTGCTGCTGCTGGCGGCCGAGCGCGATGCGGCGACCCCGTACGCGGGCGCGGTGGAGCTGCACCGGCGGCTGGCCGGCTCCTCGCTGGTCACCGAGCGCGGCGCGGGTACCCACGGCATCGCGCTGGGCGCCAACGAGTGTGTGAACCGCTACACCGAGGCGTATCTGCTGGACGGCAAGGCCCCGGCGCACTCGGTGAGCTGCGCGCCGCGCGCCGAGCCGGTGCCGAACCAGCAGACGGTGCCGAACCAGCAGGCTGCCGGCAAGCCGCACTGACCTCGCCGCAGAGCGCGCACGGGCCGCCCCGAGGGGCGGCCCGTGGCGTTTCGGCGCGGTGCGGGTCAGGCGAGACCGGCGACCAGCTCGGAGACCGGCTTGCGCCGCCCCGTGTAGAACGGGACCTCCTCGCGGACGTGCATGCGGGCCTCGGAGCCGCGCAGATGGCGCATCAGGTCGACGATGCGGTAGAGCTCATCGGCCTCGAAGGCCAGCACCCACTCGTAGTCGCCGAGCGAGAAGGACGGCACGGTGTTGGCGCGGACGTCCGGGAAGCCGCGGGCCATCTTGCCGTGGTCGGCGAGCATCCGGCGGCGGTCCTCGTCGGGGAGGAGGTACCACTCGTAGGAGCGCACGAAGGGGTAGACGCTCACATAGGCGCGGGGCTCCTCGTCGGCCATGAAGGCCGGGACGTGCGACTTGTTGAACTCGGCGGGACGGTGCAGCGCCATGTTCGACCAGACCGGCTCCAGCGCACGGCCCAGACGGGTACGGCGGAAGAGGTTGTACGCCTCCTGGAGGGCGTCCGAGCTCTCCGAGTGCCACCAGATCATGATGTCGGCGTCCGCGCGCAGCCCGGACACGTCGTACGTGCCGCGCACCACGACGTCCTTGGCGGCGAGCTGCGCGAACAGCTCCTCGACCTCGTCGGCGTAGCCGCCACGGTCCTCGGGGAGGACGTCGCGCAGCTTGAACACCGACCAGAGGGTGTAGCGGATGACCTCGTTGAGGTCTTTCGCCTTCTTCCCGGCGTTCGGGGTCTTGTCGGGAGCGGTGGCGGGGGTCGAAGCGTCTGTCATGCCGTCCATTCTCACTCGCCGCCGGCGGCGGGCGGCGTCAGGGTCCCGAGGATCTCGTCCGCGGCCCGGCGGGCCGAGCCGATGCAGGCCGGGATGCCGACGCCGTCGTAGACCGCACCGCACACCCGCAGCGGTCCCGGCGTCCCGGCGACGGCGGCGCGGATCCGCGCCACCCGGTCCAGGTGTCCGACGTCGTACTGGGGCAGGCCGTCGGACCAGCGGGTGACCGTGGCGGCCACGGGGCGGGCGGCCAGGCCGACCGCTTCGCCGAGGTCGGCGAGCGAGAGGGCGACCAGCTCGGAGTCGTCGCGCTTGAGGTCGGCGTCGTCCTGATAGCGGCCGAGGGAGGTGCGCAGCACGAAGAGGTCCGGGTCGGCGTCGCCGATCCAGCCCCATTTGTGGCTGGCGAAGGTCGACGCCTTGATGCGGTGGCCGTCGACGGGCGGGACCAGGAAGCCGCTGCCGGTGGGTACGTGGTCCAGGTCGGCGCGGCGGAAGGCCATGGTGACCAGCGCCATCGAGGCGTAGTCGACGGTGTCCAGCTCGGCGGCGGCGGCCGGGCAGCCGTGCCGGAGGATGCGGGCCGCGGCGTCCGCCGGCGCCGCCATGATCACCGCGTCCGCCCCGAGGGACCGGTCGCCGGTGCGGACCTCCCAGCCGCCCTCACCGGTCCAGCGCAGATCCTGCACGGGCGAGTGGTGCAGGATCTCGCCGCCGGCGCCGCGCACCGCGTCGGCGACCGCGCCCGGCAGCGTCCCGATGCCGCCGTCGATGCCCATGAAGACCGGGCCGGCCACCGGCGTGGCGGCGGCCGTGCGCTCCTGGAGGGCGCGGACGCCCTCCAGGAGCGAGCGTGCGGTGCGGGCGGCCTCGAAGAGCTGGGGGACGGCGGCCCGCATCGAGATGCGGTAGGCGTCGCCCGCGTACACCCCGCCCAACAGCGGTTCGACGAGCCGGTCGACGACCTCGCGGCCCAGGCGCCGGGCGACGTACTCGCCGACGGCGACGTCCTCGCCGACCTCGGTGCGCGGCAGCCGGAGGTCCTCCTCGACACGGGTGAGCCCCGCCGCGGAGATCACTCCGGCGGACGCGAGCGGGGTGAGATCCCCGGGCACGCCCATGACGTGTCCCTTGGGCATCGGGCGAAGCGCGCCGCGGGTCCACAGGGAGGCGGTGGCGGTGGTGGGCGGCTGCAGTCGGTCGCCGATGCCGACGGCACGGGCGAGGTCGACCGCCTCCGGCCGCCTGGCCAGCATCGATTCGGCGCCCAGATCGACCCCGACGCCCGCGATCTCGCCCGCGCGCAGCTTGCCGCCGAGCCGGTCCCCCGCTTCCAGGACCGTCACCCGGGCGCCGCCTTCGAGCAGACGGTGCGCGGCCGCCAGGCCCGCGATGCCGCCACCGATGACGACGACGTGGCCGACACTGCCGGGTTCCCGGCCCGTACCGCTGTGCGCTGCGCTCATGTCTCCACTCTCTCAGAGCCCGCCACCGCGGCCGTGACCGGATCGCGATCTGCGGACGGCAACCCCGGCAGGGCGCGGCTCGTCGAAGAAGCACCATCGGCAGGCCACTTGGAGGGCGGGCGACTCATGCGGGGAGAACGGGGAGCACGAGGAGCACGCAGTGGAAGGGGGGCACGGGCCGGTGGGCGGGGGCGCCGGGCGGCGACTGCGGTCGTGCTGCTCGCGGTGTCGCCGGCGGTGGCCGGGTGCAGCGCGGACGGCGCGGTGAGCTCGGCGAGCGACCGGAGTGCGGGCAAGGAGGCGGCGGCGCCGTCCCGGGCCCCCGGCGGCGGGCAGGGCGGCTCCGGGGCGACGGCCACGGCCCGGGGCGCGGACGGCCGGGCGGCACGGTCCGTGCCGGACCAGATCATCCGGACGGCCACCCTCACCGTGCAGACCAAGGACGTACCGGCCGCCCTGGCCCGGGCACGCGGCCTGGTGGACGGCGCGGGCGGCTATGCCGCCGACGAGAGCAGCGACCGGGACTCCGGCGGTCACGACCGCTCGCGGATCGTGCTGCGGGTGCCGCCGAAGGAGTACGACGCGGTGCTGACGCGGCTGGCCGGGCTCGGCAGGCTCGTCTCGCGCCAGGTCTCGGCGAAGGACGTCACCGACCGGGTGGTGGACACCGACAGCCGCATCAAGAGCCAGCGGGCGAGCGTCAGCAGGGTGCGGGCGCTGATGGACAAGGCGACGTCGATCTCCGACATCGTCTCCCTGGAGTCCGAACTGAGCAGCCGGCAGGCGAGCCTGGAGTCGCTGGAGGCCGAGCTGAAGTCGCTGCGGGAGCGGAGCGGCACGGCCACCGTCACGCTGCTGCTGCGGCAACCGGACGCCGTCGCCGACAAGCCGGCACAGGACGGGCCGACGACCTTCTCGGACGCCCTCTCCGGTGGCTGGCACGCCTTTGTGACGGCCGTGCGCTGGGTGCTGGTGGCGATCGGCGCGCTGCTGCCGTTCGCGGTGACCGCGGGACTGCTGTACGGGCTGTGGCGGGTGCTGCGCGGACGGCTGCCGGTGTCCCCGCGGGCCCGCAGGCGGACCGGCGGGGACACCGCCCCCGAGGCGGCGCGGGCCGCCGGGGACGGCCCGGCCGAGGGCTCGTCGGCGGGTGCGCCGCAGGCGCCGCGCCCGGCGCCCCAGGCCGAGCCGGCGGCGGAAGGTGACCGGGGAACCCGTTGACACCGGGCACCGGCGGGCAAAGACTCGGGGCCGGCGGCGACGATCTTCCACCGGTCGTCGTGCGCCGGCCCCACCGACCGCCGAGCCGGGACAGCGAGGACAGCGCCTGATGACCGACCCACGCCTACGGGATGTCTACATCGTCGATGCCGTACGGACCCCCGTCGGCAAGTACGGCGGCGCCCTGGCCGGCGTCCGGCCCGACGACCTGGCCGCCCATGTGGTCCGAGCCCTGGTGGACCGCACCCCCGACCTCGACCCGGCACGCATCGACGACGTGTGCTTCGGCGACGCGAACGGCGCGGGCGAGGACAACCGCAACGTCGCGCGGATGGCGGTGCTGCTGGCCGGGCTGCCGGTCACCGTCCCCGGCGTGACCGTCAACCGGCTGTGCGGGTCCGGCCTGGAGGCGGTCATCCAGGGCGCCCGCGCCGTCGCGCACGGCGACGCGCACGTCGTGGTGGCGGGCGGCGTGGAGTCGATGAGCCGAGCGCCCTACGTGCTGCGCAAGCCCGAACGCGCCTTCCCGGCAGGCCATCAGGAGCTGTTCTCCTCGACGCTGGGCTGGCGGATGGTCAATCCGCGGATGGCCCCGGAGTGGACAGTGGCGCTGGGCGAGGGCGCCGAGCTGATCGCCGACCGGCACGGCATCACCCGCGAGCAGCAGGACGTGTTCGCGCTGGCCAGCCACCAGAAAGCGTCGCGAGCCTGGCGGGAGGGCGGATACGACGCCGAGGTGGTGCCGCTGCCGGGCACCGACCTGGAGCGCGACGAGACGATCCGGGAGGGCTCCTCACTGGAGTCGCTGTCGAAGCTGAAGCCGGTCTTCCGCACGGCCGGCGGCACGGTCACCGCCGGGAACTCCTCGCCGCTGAACGACGGTGCCGCCGCGCTGCTCCTGGTCGACGAGGAGGGCCTGCGGGCCACCGGCCGCGAGCCGCTGGCCCGGATCGGCGCGAGCGCGGTGACCGGTATCGAGCCGCAGCTGTTCGGGCTCGGCCCGGTGGAGGCGGTGCGCCGCGCCCTGGAGCGGTCCGGGCGCGGCTTCGGCGAGGTGTCGGCCTTCGAGCTCAACGAGGCGTTCGCCGCCCAGGCGTTGGGCTGCCTCGGCCAGTGGCCGGAGCTGGACCCCTCGGTGGTGAACCCCCGCGGCGGCGCCCTCGCCATCGGGCACCCGCTGGGGGCGTCCGGCGCCCGCCTCGCCGGCTCGGTGGCCCATCAACTCGCCGCACGGGGCTCGGGCACCGGCCTGGCCGCGCTGTGCATCGGCGTGGGCCAAGGACTCGCCCTGGTGCTGGAGCGTTAGCGTGCCCGGCCCCACAGCACTCGGCGCTCCCGCGGGGCGGTCGCCGTCCCCGGCGCCGCCGCGCGGGCTGATCATTTTCCTGAACGGCACGTCGAGTTCAGGGAAGTCGAGCATCGCCCAGGCTCTGCTGCGCACCCTCGACGCGCCGTGCTTCCACCTGCCCGTGGACGCCTTCCACGCCATGCGGTCCCGGCAGGAGCTGACGCCCGAAGCGCTCCGTACCACCCTCGAACGCACCTGGCGCGGCTTCCATCGCGCGGTCGCCGGGATGGCCGAGGGCGGCAATGACGTCGTGGTGGACCATGTCCTGAGCGAGCCCTGGCGGCTGCGCGACTGCCTGGACCTGTTCGCCCCCGAGGACGTCGTCCTGGTGGGCGTGCACTGTTCCCGCCAGGAGCTGCAGCGCCGCGAGCAGGCCCGCGGCAACCGCCCCGCGGGGCTGGCCGCCCGGCAGCTGGCGGCGGTCCATGCGCACGGGGTCTACGACATCGAGTGCGACACGACCGCCGCCGACCCCGACGACTGCGCCCGGCAGATCAAGGATTTCCTGCCCCGTCGCCCGTCCCCCACCGCCTTCGAGCGGCTGCGCGGAAAGCTGTGAGCGGGCGGCGCGACGGCCGGGCAGCGGTACCCCCCGCGACGTAACGTGAGGCACCGGCACACGGCCGGGACGGCGAAGGGACACCCGGCATGGCGGCGGAACGACTGGTGATCGTCGGTGGCGACGCGGCGGGCATGGCCGCCGCGTCGCAGGCCCGGCGGCTGAAGCGGCCCGGCGAACTGACGATCACCGCGTTCGAGCGCAGCCACTTCACCTCGTACTCCGCCTGCGGCATCCCCTACTGGGTGGGCGGCGAGGTGGACGGGCCGGACGCCCTGATCGCCCGTACGCCCGAGGAGCACCGCGCCCGGGACATCGATCTGCGGATGCGCACCGAGGTCACCGAACTCGACCTGGACGGCGGGCGGGTGCGCACCCGCGATCTGGAGAACGGCGGCAGGGAGTCGTGGACCGGCTTCGACAAGCTGGTCCTGGCGACCGGCGCGCGGCCGATACGGCCACCGCTGCCCGGCATCGACGCGCCGGGCGTGCACGGCGTGCAGAACCTCGACGACGGCCGGGCCCTGCTGGACAGCTTGGCCGCGGCCGAGGGCCGGCGGGCCGTGGTCATCGGGGCCGGCTACATCGGCGTCGAGATGGCCGAGGCCCTCGTCCACCGCGGCTACGACGTCACGGTCCTGGAGCAGCGCGAGCAGCCGATGTCCACCCTCGACCCGGACATGGGGGCGCTGGTCCACGAGGCGATGTGCGAGCTGGGCATCGAGACGGTGCGCGGCGCGGCGGTCACCGCGGTGCTGACGGGCGAGGGGGGCACCTCCCCGAACGGGCGGGCCCGCGCGGTCACCACGAAGGACGGCACCTATCCGGCGGACGTGGTGGTGCTGGGCATGGGCGTACGCCCCGAGACGTCGCTGGCCGCGGCGGCCGGGCTGCCGCTGGGCGACTCCGGCGGGCTGCTGACCGATCTGGCGATGCGGGTCCGTGGACACGAGAACATCTGGGCGGGCGGCGACTGCGTCGAGGTCTTCGACCTGGTCGCCGGGCGCGAACGCCATATCGCGCTGGGCACCCATGCCAACAAGCACGGCCAGGTCATCGGCACCAACGTGGGCGGCGGCTATGCGACGTTCCCCGGTGTCGTCGGTACGGCCGTCAGCAAGGTCTGCGACCTGGAGATCGCCCGTACGGGGCTGCTGGAACGCCAGGCCCGCGCGGCCGGGCTGCGGTTCGTCACCGTCACCGTCGAGTCCACCAGCCGCGCCGGCTATTACCCCGGCACCCGCCCGATGCACGTCAAGATGCTCGCCGAGCGGCGTACGGGGCGGCTGCTGGGCACGCAGATCGTCGGCCGGGAGGGCGCGGGCAAGCGGGTGGACGTCGCGGCGGTCGCGCTGACGGCCGGGATGACGGTGGAGCAGATGACCGCGCTCGATCTGGGCTACGCCCCGCCGTTCTCCCCGGTCTGGGACCCGGTGCTGGTGGCGGCCCGCAAGGCGACGGCGGCGGTGCGGGCGGCGGGGGCCTGACCGGGGGCCGCGCCCGCGCCACCTCGCCCCCGACTCAGTAGGGCGCCTCGTCCCACTCGTCCACCCACCCCAGCCACTTCTCCGCGACGGGGGCGAGGTTACGGGGACAGGACCAGGCATCGAAGGGGCGGGCGCCCTCCGGGGCGGGGAAGGTCCGCGGATCACCGAGGTGGGCGAGGTGGGCGCCGACCGCTTCGCCCAGGTCTGCGCCGGTGCCCGGGTGGTCGCTCCGGTGCGGGCAGCTCACGGGCAGCGGCGCCGCGAGGACCTCCTGGAGGAGCGGGCGCAGGTCGCGGGAGACGGCCGGCGGCAGCTCCGAATCGGCGACGTCCAGGCCGCGGGCCGCGGCCAGGAAGAGAAAGAGCCGCTCGCGGTCGTCGCCGGTGCCCTGCGCGCGGCGGCGCGCGGCCCACACCGCGAGGTCCTCGGCGTACGGCCGGTTCCCCTTGGTGGCCACCAGCCGCTCAGTGATCTTCGCTATCGCCAACTCACCGTCCGCGAGCAGGTATTCGGCGTCCAGGTGGTCCGTACGCCGCTCTCCGAAGAACCGCTCGCGCGCCTCGACGAGAGGGGCGTGGGCGGAGCGGGCGAGGTCGCGCAGCAGGACGGGACAGGTCCAGGCGGCCGCCGGGGCCTCCTGCTCACCCTCCTCGTACTCCTTCTGGAGCCGGGCGCGGCCGCCCGGGGTGCGGAGGTAGTAGCCGGTCGCCGCGTCGGTGTCCACGTCCTCCGTGAGCTCCGGGTGCTCGCCGTCGGCGTGTGCGCAGGATGCCCCGCCCAGTCGCGCCAGGACGCGTTCCAGTGCCTCGATCGTGTCGTCGAACACCCAGCGCTGCCGGATCATCCCCGACGCGACATGCCAGCACGCGGCACGGATCAGAACGATGTCTCCGGCGAGCTCCCCCTTGGTGGGGTACTCGGAGATGCCGGTCGTGAGGTCGTACTGCGGCTCATCGCTGTTCGGATACAGATGCAGCACCGACGCGAAGTTCCCGATCGCGTCCTCGTGGTACGCCGGGAAGCGGTCCGGGATGCCCTCCACGGTGCCAGGAGCGATGATCTCCGCGGCGATCCGCGCGAACATCGCGACGGCGTCCGGGCAGCCGTACTCCTCCTGCGCCGGATCCGGCGCAGCGGCGGCCAGCTCGACCTCGTCCGAGAGGGTCTCGAGGGCGTGCTCATAGGCGTGTGCGGAGTGGCCGCACGGCGGACCGTCCACGGCGCGGGCCGCGGCCAACAGCGCCTCGACGACCTCGCGGGCCACCTCGTCACCCGCCCTGGTGGCCACGTAGCGGGTCATCGAGAGCAGCCGGTAGACCTCGTCGTGGGCGCGCTCGCCGCCGGGGTCGGCGGCAAGCGCGCGGGCGCTCTCGAGGACGGCCGCGTCCGGCACCTCGGCCGGGGCGCGCCGCTCGAGCAGCTCCCTGGAGGTGGGCGGTTCGGTGAAGTTCGGGCCGGGCGTCGTGTCCATGATCTCCATGACGCCCGGCGGCCCGCCGAAGTTCCGCTCAGCGCGCGGTCTGTTCGTGCACGTACTCGACGAGGCGGGTCAGCGACTCCGGGTCGGTGTCCGGCAGGACGCCGTGGCCGAGGTTGAAGATGTGGCCCTCCAGACCGGCGGCCGCGTCCAGGACCTCGCGGGCCTTGGTCTCGACGGCCTCCCGGGGGGCGAAGAGCACGGCCGGGTCGATGTTGCCCTGGAGCGCCCTGCCGGGGCCGACCCGGCGGGCCGCCTCGTCCAGCGGGACCCGCCAGTCGACGCCGACGACGTCCGCGCCCGCCTCGCCCATCAGGCCGAGGAGTTCACCGGTGCCGACGCCGAAGTGGATGCGCGGGACGCCGTAGCCCTCGACGGCCCGGAAGACCTTGGCGGAGGCGGGCATCACGGCGCGGCGGTAGTCGGCGGGCGAGAGCGCCCCGACCCAGGAGTCGAAGAGCTGGACGGCGCTCGCCCCGGCCTCGATCTGCACCCGGAGGAAGGCGGCGGTGATGTCGGCGAGGCGGTCCACGAGGTCGGCCCACAGCTGCGGGTCGCCGTACATCATGGCCTTGGTGTGCTCGTGGTTGCGGGACGGGCCGCCCTCGACCAGATAGCTGGCGAGCGTGAAGGGCGCGCCCGCGAAGCCGATGAGGGGAGTGCCGCCCAGCTCGCGCACCAGCATGCCGATGGCCTCGGTCACGTACGGGACGTCGCCGGGCTCCAGGGCACGCAGCCGCGCGAGGTCGGCGCGGGTACGGATCGGGTTCTCGACGACCGGGCCGACGCCCGGCTTGATGTCGAGGTCGATGCCGATGGCCTTGAGGGGGACGACGATGTCGCTGAAGTAGATGGCGGCGTCGACGCCGTGGCGGCGGACGGGCTGGAGCGTGATCTCGGTGACGAGCTCGGGCCGCATGCAGGAGTCGAGCATCGCGATGCCCTCGCGGACCTTGCGGTACTCGGGCAGCGAGCGGCCGGCCTGACGCATGAACCACACGGGCGTGTGCGGCACCGGTTCGCGCCTGCACGCCCTGAGGAAGGCCGAGTCGTACGTACCGGTCTGCTGCTGGCCCGCGGGGCCCTGGTTGGCACTCACGCCCCAAATCTTCGCATGCGGACCCACCCGGTGTTTTCGGCAGGTGGTCCCCGATGACCGGCGCGCGCGGGCACACCTCCGAATGGGCGACGCGCGCACCGGGTGTCCTCCCCGGATGAGGGCCTCCTTCCGCCTAATCTTCCGGGCATGGCTGCGGCTCAAGAACACCTCGCGGACAGCGCGGACGAGACCCCGATCCCCTTCCGTCAGGCGGTCGAGGCGCTCCGCGCGGCACGGCTGCGGCCGGAGATCGAGATCGACCCGACCCCGGCGCCCAAGCGGCTCGCCCCGTTCGCGTACGCCCTGGAGGCCGCGGTCGTCGAACCGGGCGCGGGCCCGGACGGCGTGGACACGGATCTGGCGGACGGACGGCTGGTGCTGCTGTACAACCCGGCCGGGGAGGACACCTGGCAGGGCACCTTCCGCGTGGTGACGCTGACGCGGGCGGAACTGGAGCCGGAGATGGGCGCCGATCCGCTGCTGCCCGAGGTGTCCTGGTCGTGGCTCACCGGTGCGCTGGAGGCGCGCGAGGTGGCCTACGGCGAGCCGAGTGGCACGGTGACCCGGGCCGGCTCGCACTATTTCGGCGGGCTGGCCTCGCGGGAGCCCTCGACGCAGATCGAGATCCGGGCGTCCTGGACCCCGGCCGAGGGCCCGGGCGGCGTGCCGGACATGGCGGCGCACCTGGCGGCCTGGTGCGATCTGCTGTGCCAGATCGCGGGCCTGCCGCCGGACACGCTCGACCCGGCCCCGCGCGGCGGGGTGGTGGCGCTGCCCCAGCGCCGCGGTCCGCAGCCCCGCTGAGAGAGCCGTCCCCGCTCCACCGAGAGCACTTTCCGCCCCACCGCGTCGATCATGTTCGAGCATGATCGACGGCTTGGCGTGCCCGGGTGAAGGCGCGTGCGCATTCACTGCTCACTCGATGTTCACCCTTGATCGCTCAGGCATCCGATTTGCCCGAATTGCCCCTAACTAAATCGTGATCAAAGTCTAAAGTCCTGCCGGATTGCTGCCGAAGAGGTCAGTGACCCTTCAAACACGGATCATCCCGGCTTCCCTCAGCCGGCTCCGTCCCCGCCACTCCCCCCAGGAGGCCCGGTGTCTGTTCTCCTCGAGCAACCTTCGAGCCTGGTCGCCTACCGGCCGAACAAGCCGACGGCCATGGTCGTCGTGGCCGACCCTCGCGTCCGCTCCACCGTCACCCGCCATCTGTGGGCGCTCGGTGTACGGGACGTCATCGAGGCGTCGTCCATCGCGGAGGCGCGCCCTCGCGTCGGCAACCCGCGCGACATCTGCGTCGCCGACGTGCACCTTCCCGACGGCTCCGGGCTCACGCTGCTGTCCGAGACCCGGGCCGCAGGCTGGCCCAACGGCCTCGCACTGTCCGCCGCCGACGACATCGGCGCGGTCCGCAACGCTCTGGCCGGCGGCGTCAAGGGCTACGTCGTCACCGGCACCCGTACCAACCTCGGCCTGCCCGGACGCCCGGGCGCCGCGCCGATCGGTGCCAACGCCGCCCGCATGCAGCGCCGGCCGCCGGGTGCCCCCGGGCACCCCGGTGGCTACCGCGAGCTGTCCGGCCGGGAGGTCGAGGTCCTGCGGCTGGTTGCGGAGGGCCAGTCCAACAAGGCCATCGGCGTCTCGATGGGACTGTCGGCACTGACCGTCAAGAGCCACCTCGCCCGCATCGCACGCAAGCTCGGTACCGGTGACCGCGCCGGGATGGTGGCGGTGGCGCTGCGCACCGGCATCATCCACTGACCCCTCCGTCCGACCCGTCCCGCCCGTCGAGGGAACGTTCCCTCGACGGGCGACGTGCATACACAGATACCCTTGACTGGTGACCGACGCCCAAAAGACCGCAGCAGACACGACACTGCGAGCCTCCGGAGACTCGCCTCCGGACCCCCGACCGGCGCCGGTCCCGCTCCTGGAGCCCCGCGAAGGCATCCCCCCGGTGACCGCGACCGACGCGGCGCTCGCCGAGGTGGTCGCGGCCTTCGCGGCGGGCCGCGGCCCGGTCGCCGTCGACGCCGAGCGCGCCTCCGGCTATCGCTACGGCCAGCGTGCCTACCTCGTCCAGCTGCGCCGTGAGGGCGCCGGCAGCGTACTGATCGACCCGGTCGGCTGCCCGGACCTCACGACACTGGGCGAGGCCATCGGCGACACCGAGTGGGTCCTGCACGCCGCCACCCAGGACCTGCCCTGTCTGCGTGACATAGGGATGGTCCCCACCCGACTGTTCGACACCGAGCTGGCCGGCCGGCTGGCCGGCTTCGCCCGGGTCGGCCTCGGCGCGATGGTCGAGAACGTCCTCGGCTTCGCCCTGGAGAAGGGACACTCCGCGGTCGACTGGTCCACCCGCCCACTGCCCGAGCCCTGGCTGCGCTACGCCGCGCTGGATGTCGAGCTGCTGGTGGACCTGCGCGACGCGCTGGAGGAGGAGCTGGCCCGGCAGGGGAAGCTGGAGTGGGCCCGGCAGGAGTTCACGGCGATCGCCGCCGCGCCCCCGCCACCGCCGCGCAAGGACCCCTGGCGCCGTACATCCGGCATGCACAAGGTGCGCAGACGCCGCCAGATGGCCGTGGTACGCGAACTGTGGACCGCCCGCGACCAGGTCGCCCAGCGGCGCGACGTCTCCCCGGGCAAGGTGCTCGGTGACGGCGCGATCGTGGAGGCGGCGCTGAACCTTCCGCCGAACAGTCAGGCGCTCGCCGCGCTGTCCGGCTTCGGCCACCGGATGGGCCGGCGCCAGCTGGAGCAGTGGCAGGCCGCCGTGGACCGTGCCCGCGCGCTGCCGGACAGCGAGCTGCCGCAGCCCGGTCAGCCGCTCAACGGCCCGCCGCCGCCCCGCTCGTGGGCCGACAAGGACCCCGCGGCCGCGGCCCGGCTGTCGGCCGCCCGTACCGCGGTGACGGCGCTCGCCGAGAGCCTCAACCTCCCCCAGGAGAACCTCATCACCCCGGACACGGTGCGCCGGCTGTGCTGGGAGCCGCCGGCCGAGCCCACCGAGGAGTCGGTCACCGAGGTGCTGGCCGGGCACGGCGCGCGCGCCTGGCAGATCGAGCAGGTGGCGCCGATCCTCACCGAGGCACTGCTGGCGAACGGCGAGTGACCCTTCCGGCCGGCCCCCCGGGGCCGGCCGGTCCGGCACACCGGACGCTCAGTCGGTGTCGACGTGATCCCAGAGGATCTTGCGGTTGGTGGCGTCGACGCCGTAGGTCGTCTTGTTCCAGTCGCTGGTGCTCACCACGTCGACGGACCACGTCAGCGAACCGTCGTCGTGGTCGTCGAGCTCGATGGCGCCGACGGTGCCCTTCGTCTTGGCCATGGCCGTCTGGGCCGCCTGCTGCGGTGTGACGGTCGCCTTCTTGAGCGCGGCGGCCAGCCGGCTCTTGTCGTCCTGGTCGTCGTCGGAATCGGTGTGCGGCCGGCCCGCCTTGCCGGAGACCGCGTCCACCAGGACGTTGCTCACCGTGCCGCCGGCGGTGGCGACCCGGGTCTCCCAGACCGGCCCGTTGCCGTTGCCGTCGTCGAGGTCGGCACCGACGGCCTTGGTACCGGGGACGGCAGCCACTGCGGCGCGCAGCGCCTGGTCGTAGTTCACCTTGGCCTTGGGGAAGAGGTCCTTGCGCTGGGCCTGGTCCTCGTTGAGGGACGCGCTCGGGGACGCGGCCGCGGGCGCCTCGTCCTTCGGGGACGCGGACGCGCCCTTGACCGCCCGGGCCGCGCCGGACTGCTTGCCGTTGCCGTCACTGCAGCCCGCCAGCAGCGCACCCGTGGCGGCGACGGCACACACCAGGCCGATCGCCCGGCATCCTGCCCGCCCGCCACCCTGTGTCACGAAACCATACCTTTTAGTCGCCATATAGGTACTTTAGGTGTGCTATGCGCAATTTAAACCCACGCCTCACCGGGTGCCGCCCCCTCGGCGGAGCGGTGCGGCGGACACCGCCGCCCGCGGTCGGACCGCGATTCCACGCCTCCGAGGGTGTGATGTTCGCCGCTCCCGGCGGTGGGGGTGTGCAGCTTGGTTACCCGTAAGTAGCATGTGGGTGTGAAGCGTCCCCCGGGGCGCCCCGCAGCAGTGCCATCCCGCACCTGGAGGAGAGCCAACGTGCCTCGTACCGCTAGGGACGTCGTCTTCGTCGACGGCGTCCGCACCCCGTTCGGCAAGGCGGGCCCGAAGGGCATCTACCACGAGACCCGCGCCGACGACCTGGTCGTCAAGTGCATCCGGGAGCTGCTGCGCCGCAACCCGGACCTGGACCCGGCCCGGATCGACGAGGTCGCCCTCGCCGCCACCACCCAGATCGGCGACCAGGGCCTGACCCTGGGTCGTACCGCCGGCATCCTGGCGGGCCTGCCGCAGTCCGTGCCCGGCTTCTCCATCGACCGCATGTGCGCCGGCGCGATGACCGCCGTGACGAGCATGGCCGGCGGCGTGGCCTTCGGTGCGTACGACATCGCCCTCGCCGGTGGCGTCGAGCACATGGGCCGCCACCCCATGGGTGAGGGCGTCGACCCCAACCCGCGCTTCGTGTCGGAGAAGCTGGTCGACCAGTCCGCCCTGTTCATGGGCATGACGGCGGAGAACCTCCACGACCGCCTGCCGCACATCACCAAGCAGCGCGCCGACGAATACGCCGTGCGCAGCCAGGAGAAGGCCGCGAAGGCGTACGCCAACGGCAAGATCCAGGCCGACCTGGTGCCGATCTCGGTGCGCCGCACCAACGCCGAGGCGGGCGAGACCGGCTGGGGCCTGGCCACCGCCGACGAGCCGATGCGCCCGGGGACGACCCTGGAGAACCTCGCGGGCCTCAAGACCCCGTTCCGTCCGCACGGCCGGGTGACCGCGGGCAACGCCGCCGGTCTCAACGACGGTGCGACCGCTTCGCTGATCGCCGCCGAGGACGTGGCGCGCGAGCTGGAACTGCCGGTCAAGATGCGCCTGGTGGACTTCGCGTTCGCCGGCGTCGAGCCCGAGGTGATGGGCATCGGTCCGGTCCCGGCGACCGAGAAGGCGCTGGCCAAGGCCGGTCTGACGATCGATGACATCGGTCTCTTCGAGATCAACGAGGCGTTCGCCGTCCAGGTGCTCTCGCTGCTCGACCACTACGGCATCGCCGACGACGACCCGCGCGTCAACCAGTACGGCGGCGCGATCGCCTTCGGCCACCCGCTCGCGTCCTCCGGCGTCCGGCTGATGACCCAGCTGGCCCGGCAGTTCGAGGAGCAGCCGCAGGTCCGTTACGGCATCACCAGCATGTGTGTCGGATTCGGCATGGGCGGCACCGTGATCTGGGAGAACCCGCACTTCGAGGGAGCAGGCAAGTGACCACCACCGCTGAGCTGTTGAAGGGTGCGGCCGAGCTGTTCCCCGACGAGGTCGTGACGCAGGCGCACGTACGCCACCTCGATCTCCCCCAGGGCGCGGGCACGTTCGCGCTCATCACGCTGGACAACGGCCTGGACCACACCAAGCCGACCACCTTCGGCCCCCAGTCGCTGGCGAACCTGAACGCCGCCATCGACCAGGTCGAGAAGGAGGCCGCGGACGGCAAGATCGTCGGCATCGGTCTCACCGGCAAGCCGTTCATCTTCGCGGTCGGCGCCGACCTCAAGGGCGTCGAGCTCCTGGGCCGGCACGAGGACGCGCTGGCCATCGGCAAGGGCGGCCACGACGTCTTCAAGCGGCTGTCGGGCCTGGCCGTGCCGACCTTCGCCTACTACAACGGCGCGGCGATGGGCGGCGGCGTCGAGGTCGGTCTGCACTGCACCTACCGCACCGTCTCCAAGGCGCTGCCCGCCTTCTCCCTGCCCGAGGTCTTCCTCGGCCTGGTGCCCGGCTGGGGCGGCTGCGTCCTGCTGCCGAACCTCATCGGCGCGGACCGTGCCGTCTCGGTCGTCATCGAGAACTCCCTCAACCAGAACAAGCAGCTCAAGGGCGTGCAGGTCCATGAGCTCGGGATCGCCGACGCGATCTTCGAGGGCGCGGACTTCCTCGAGCAGTCGCTGATCTGGACCGCCTCGGTGCTGAAGGGCGAGACCGAGGTCGTGCGGGCCGAGATCGACCGCGGCGCCGCCTGGGACGAGGCCGTGGCGCGCGGCAAGGCCATCGCCGACGGCAAGGTGCACGGCGCGGCCCCCGCCGCCTACCGTGCGCTGGAGATCATCGCCGCCGCCAAGAGCGGCGACCGCCAGCAGGGCTTCGACGCCGAGGACGCGGCCCTGGCCGACCTCATCATGGGCGGCGAACTGCGCAGCGGCATCTACGCGTTCAACCTGGTGCAGAAGCGCGCCAAGCGTCCGGCCGGCGCGCCGGACAAGAAGCTGGCCCGCCCGGTCACCAAGGTGGGCGTCGTCGGCGCCGGTCTGATGGCCTCGCAGCTGGCGCTGCTGTTCGCCCGCCGCCTGGAGGTGCCGGTCGTCCTCACGGACATCGACCAGGCCCGCATCGACAAGGGCGTGGAGTACGTCCACGGCGAGATCGACAAGCTGCTGCTCAAGGGCCGGGTGAACCAGGACAAGGCCAACCGCCTCAAGGGCCTGGTCTCCGGTCACCTCGACAAGGCGACCGCCTTCGGTGACGCGGACTTCGTCATCGAGGCCGTCTTCGAGGAGATGGGCGTCAAGCAGAAGGTGTTCGCCGAGGTCGAGGCGGTCGTGCCGGAGCACGCCATCCTCGCCACGAACACCTCCTCCCTCTCGGTCACCGAGATGGCGTCGAAGCTCAAGAACCCCGAGCGGGTCGTGGGCTTCCACTTCTTCAACCCGGTCGCGATCCTGCCGCTGCTGGAGATCGTGCGGGCGGAGAAGACCGACGACGCGTCGCTGGCCACCGCCTTCTCGGTCGCCAAGTCGCTGAAGAAGACGGCCGTGCTGACGAAGGACGCCCCGGCGTTCGTCGTCAACCGCATCCTCACCCGCTTCATGGGCGAGATCCAGAACGTCATCGACGAGGGCACCCCGGTCGAGACCGCCGAGAAGGCCATCGAGCCGCTCGGTCTGCCGATGTCGCCGCTGGTGCTGCTGGAGCTGGTCGGCCCGGCGATCGGTCTGCACGTCTCCGAGACCCTCAACGGCGCCTTCCCGGACCGCTTCACGGTCTCCCCCAACCTCAAGGCCGTCGTCGAGGCCGGCAAGCGCGGCTTCTACGTCTACGACTCCGGCAAGCCGGAGCTGGACCCCGAGGTCGCCGCGCTCCTCAAGCAGGGCGACTCGGTGCTGACCGAGGAGCAGGTCCGTGACCGTGTCCTGGACGCGGTCGCCCAGGAGATCGGCCTGATGCTCGACGAGGGCGTCGTCGCCGAGGCCCAGGACATCGACCTGTGCCTGATCACCGGTGCCGGCTGGCCCTTCCACCTCGGCGGCATCACGCCGTACCTGGACCGGGCGGGCGTCTCCGAGCGCGTCACGGGCAAGAAGTTCCTCGCCCCGGGCGTCGCGAGCGTTCCCGCGTAAGCGGCCTCACGAGGCGAGATGCGCGGGCCGGCCCGGTGGGGCGGCCCGCGCATCGCTGTGTCCGGGACCGTGCCCGGGCAGGTCGGGCAATGCCGGGCCGTGGCAGGCTGGCGCCATGGACTGCTTGGTCATCGTCGATGCGGCGAACGTGGTCGGCTCGGTACCGGACGGCTGGTGGCGGGACCGGCACGGGGCGGCGGAGCGGCTGCGCGACACGCTGCCGCCCTACGCCGCCGGCGGGCTGCCGGGGCTGGCCGCACCGCCCCTGGAACTGGTGCTGGTCGTCGAGGGCGCGGCGCGCGGTGTGACGTCCGTCGAGGACGTGCGGGTGGAGCCCGCGGACGGCAGCGGGGACGACCGGATCGTGGAACTGGTCGCCGCGGAGGGCCAGGGGCGGGACTGCCTGGTGATCACCGCGGACCGTGGTCTGCGCGCGCGGGTCGAGGCGCTGGGCGCACGGGTCGCCGGGCCGCGGACCGTCCGCGGCGGGAGCGGCACGGCGTGACACGGGCCCGTACGGCGGATGCCGTTACGGGCCCGGGGGAATCGGACGGGCGGGTCACGTGCGGGGCGCTGCCGGGCCCTCGCCCTCCTTGGCGCGGGTGCGGAGGCGGCTGCCGAGGCGGCTGTGCGAGCGCCCGTACACGAAGTAGATGCCGAAGCCGATCACCATCCAGATCGCGAAGCGGACCCATGTCTCGGCGGGCAGGTTGAGCATCAGCCACACCGAGGCGAGCACGGACAGCACCGGGACCAGCGGGACGAGCGGGGTCCGGAAGGAGCGCGGGAGGTCGGGGCGGGAGCGGCGCAGGATGACGACGCCGACGGCGACCACCACGAACGCGAACAGCGTGCCGATGTTGACCAGTTCGGCCAGGACATCGATGGAGGTGAAGCCGGAGGCGACGGCCACCACGACGCCCAGCAGGATCGTCGCCCGGTACGGCGTGCCGAAGCGCGGGTGGGACCGTGAGAAGACCCGCGGCATCAGGCCGTCCCGGCTCATGGCGAAGAACACCCGGCTCTGGCCGAGCAGCAGGATCATGCACACCGACGTCAGGCCGACGGCCGCGCCGAAGCTGATGATGTTCGCGAAGAAGGGGTGCCCGAGGTCCTTGAAGGCATCGGCGAGCGGGGCATCGGTGGAGAGCTTGCTGTACTTCTCCATGCCGGTGACGACGATGGAGACGGCAACGTAGAGGATCGTGCAGATGGCGAGCGAACCGAGGATGCCGCGCGGCACGTCGCGCTGGGGGTTGCGGGTCTCCTCGGCCGCGGTGGCCACGATGTCGAAGCCGATGAAGGCGAAGAAGACCACGGCCGCGGCGGCGAAGATGCCCAGGACGCCGAAGTTCGCCGGGGTGAAGCCGAACATCAGCTGGGCCAGCGGCGCGGTCAGCCCGCCGCCGCCCTCGCTGGGCCGGCTCGGGGGCACGAACGGGTGGTAGTTGGCGCCGCTGATGAAGAAGGCGCCGGCGACGATGACCAGCAGTACGACGGTGACCTTGATGCCGACGATCACCGCCGTCACCCGTGAGGACAGCTTCATGCCCAGGACCAGGATGCCGGTCAGGACCAGCACGAGGAAACAGGCGAGAAGGTCGAAGCCGAAGTGCCCCTCGTGGGTGCCGGCCAGCTGCTGGGGCAGATGCCATCCGGCGGAGTCGAGCAGTGAGCGGATGTAGCCGGACCAGCCGACGGCCACCACCGCACATCCCAGGGCGAGTTCGAGGATCAGGTCCCAGCCGATGATCCAGGCGGGCAGTTCACCGAGGGACGCGTAGGAGAAGGTGTAGGCGGATCCGGCAACGGGGACGGTGGAGGCGAATTCGGCATAGCACAGCGCCGCCAGCGCGCAGACCACACCCGCGACGGCGAAGGACAGCGCGACGGCGGGGCCCGCCTGTTCCTTGGCGATCTTGCCGGTGAGCACGAAGATGCCGGTTCCGATGACGACACCGACACCGAAGACGGTCAGATCAAGCGCTGAAAGGGACTTCCTGAGCGAGTGCTCCGGCTCCTCGGTGTCCTGGATCGACTGCTCCACAGTCTTTGTCCGGAACATGCCGCGATCGCGGCGCGAAATTTTCCCTGTGCCGTGCTGTGTGCTCATGGGCGAACCTCCGCCTGGACGACCCTCGCAACTCTCCTGAACTGACCGAGTCTCCGCAATGGGAGGGAACAGTCAGGGTCGGCGAGCCTTCACCCGGCGGCGATTCACTCGATGAGGTGCGGCTGCGGATATGCCGATGGACCGGCCGGAACACCCGTACGGGTGGCCGACCGGCCCATCGTGCCGTCGTGTGCCGGATCAGTCGCGGGCGACCTCTGCGGGCCGGTCGTGCGCGGCCCCCACCGGACGGACTTCGCCGCCGCCGCGGTTGTCGATCCGGGCGACCAGACCCGTCACCTGACGGGCGATGTCCGGTGCGGTGAGCCCGATCTCGGCCATGACCTCCTTGCGCGAGGCATGGTCGAGGAACCGCTCGGGGATGCCGAAGTCGCGCAGCGGGAGGTCCACACCGGCGTCCCGCAGCGCCTGCGCGACGGCCGAACCGACGCCGCCGGAGCGGCTGTTGTCCTCGACGGTGACCACGACGCGGTGCCCGGCGGCGAGGCCCGGCAGCGCCTCGTCGACCGGCTTGACCCAGCGCGGGTCCACGACGGTGCTGGAGATGCCCTGCTTGTCGAGCAGGTCGGCGACCTCCAGGCACATGGGCGCGAGCGCACCCACGGAGACCAGCAGGACGTCGGGCTTTTCGGCCTTGCTCGCGCGCAGCACGTCCATGCCGCCCACCGTGCCGACGGCGGGCACGGCCGGTCCGACGACGCCCTTGGAGTAGCGCAGCACCGTCGGCGCGTCCTCGACCGCGACGGCCTCGCGCAGCTGCGCACGCAGCTGCTCCGCGTCACGTGGGGCGGCGAGCCGCAGTGTGGGCACGACCTGGAGCATCGACATGTCCCACATGCCGTTGTGCGAGGCGCCGTCGTCACCGGTGACGCCGGCCCGGTCCAGCACGAAGGTCACCCCGCACTTGTGCAGCGCGACATCCATCAGGACCTGGTCGAAGGCGCGGTTGAGGAACGTCGCGTAGACGGCGAAGACCGGGTGCACCCCGCCGGTGGCCAGGCCCGCGGCCGAGGTCGCGGCGTGCTGCTCGGCGATGCCGACGTCGTAGATGCGCTCCGGGAACGCCTCCGCGAACTTCTTGAGGCCGACGGGCTGGAGCATCGCGGCGGTGATCGCGACGATGTCGTCGCGCTCCTTGCCGAGCTTGACCATCTCGTCGCCGAAGACCGAGGTCCAGCTGGCGGCCGCGGTCTTGACCGGCAGGCCGGTGTCCGGGTGGATCGGGCCGATGCCGTGGAAGCGGTCGGCCTCGTCCTGCTCGGCGGGCTTGTAGCCGCGGCCCTTCTCGGTGAGGCAGTGGACGATGACCGGGCCGCCGAACCGCTTGGCACGGACCAGCGCGGACTCCAGGGCCTCCAGGTCGTGGCCGTCGATCGGGCCGACGTACTTCAGGCCCAGGTCCTCGAACATGCCCTGCGGCGCGATGAAGTCCTTCAGGCCCTTCTTGGCGCCGTGCAGGGTCTCGTAGAGCGGCTTGCCGACGACGGGCGTGCGCTCCAGGAGGTCCTTGCCGCGGGCCAGGAAGCGCTCGTAGCCGTCCGTGGTGCGGAGCGTGGCGAGGTGATTGGCGAGGCCGCCGATGGTCGGGGCGTAGGAGCGCTCGTTGTCGTTGACGACGATGACGAGCGGGCGGTCCTTGGCGGCGGCGATGTTGTTGAGCGCCTCCCAGGCCATCCCGCCGGTGAGCGCCCCGTCGCCGATGACGGCGACGACGTGGTCGTCCCTGCCGCGCACCTCGTTGGCCTTGGCGAGGCCGTCGGCCCAGCCCAGCACCGTGGAGGCATGGCTGTTCTCGATGACGTCGTGCGGGGACTCGGCCCGCGAGGGGTAGCCGGACAGGCCGCCCTTGCTGCGCAGTCCCGCGAAGTCCTGGCGGCCGGTGAGCAGCTTGTGGACGTAGGACTGGTGCCCCGTGTCGAAGAGGACCTTGTCCTGCGGGGAGTGGAACACGCGGTGCAGGGCGATGGTCAGCTCGACCACGCCGAGGTTCGGGCCGAGGTGCCCGCCGGTCTTGGAGACCGCGTCGACGAGGAAGGTTCGGATCTCCCCCGCCAGCTGCTCAAGCTGCTCCGGCTCCAGCCGGTCCAGATCGCGCGGTCCCCTGATACGGGAAAGCAACGCCACCCCTGCCTCCTTGCTGCGTGCTGCCTGCTGCCTGTATGCCGTGGATCGTGCTTGCTGATCAGATGAGTCTAATGTTCCGTCGGCCGTGCCGACGGCCGGGCCTTGCGATGTATCTCACCTGAGTGCCGCACCCGAACGGCGGTACGGGCGGACACGGGCCGGCCCCCATCGGCATACGCCGGATGGGGGCCGTTCCGCCGGAAATGTCCCGCGCGACTCAGGGGCTCGGGTGCGCCGGAGGCGCCGCCGCACCCGTACAGCGACTCGCGGTCAGGTGCGCCGGAGGCGCCGCCGCACCCGTACAGCGACTCGCGGTCAGGTGCGCCCCGCGGTCTTCTGCGTCCGCCGCGACACCGAGTCGATCACCACGGCGGCGAGCAGCACCGCACCGGTGATCATGTACTGGATCTCGCTGGCCATGCCGAGCAGGTTCAGGCCCTGCTGGATCGACTGGATGACCAGCATGCCGAGCAGCGCCGACCAGATCTTGCCGCGGCCACCGAAGAGGCTGGTGCCGCCGATGACGGCCGCCGCGATGACGTTCATCAGCGTGTTGCCGGAGCCCAGGTTCTTGGTGGCGCCGCCGGAGAGGCTGGCGATGAACAGTCCGCCGAAGGCGGCGAGCATCCCGGAGATCGCGAAGACGCTGATCCGGATCTTGTTGACGTTGATACCGGCGCGCCGCGCCGCCTCGGCGTTGCCGCCGACCGCGAAGATCTGCCGCCCGTAGGTCGTACGGCGCACCACGAAGTCCGCGATGACCAGCACGGCGAGGAACAGCACCAGCGCCAGCGGCAGGCCGCGGGCACCGGCCGGCTCGTTGAGGACGTAGGCGACCACGAAGGCGATCACCGCGACCACGCCGGTGCGGAGCAGGATCTCGTTGAGCGGCCGGGACGGCAGCGCGGCGGTCTTGCGTCGCTTGCTGTCCAGCAGCAGCGATCCGGCGTACGCCAGGACCGCGACCAGCGCCAACCCGTACGCGGCGGCCTTGTCCTCGAAGTAGTAGCCGGTGAGGCTCTCCACCAGGCTGCCGCTCGGGGTGTTGATGGAGCCTTCCTTGCCCATCATCCAGATCTGCAGGCCGCTCCAGCCGAGGAAGCCGGCCAGGGTGACGACGAACGCGGGCACGCCGATCTTGGCGAAAAAGAACCCGTGCAGGGCGCCGATGGCGATACCGGCGACGATGGCGATCAGGACGGCGAGGTAGTCGTTGACGCCGTGGGTGACGCTGAGCACCGCCCACACGGCCGCGCCGACGCCCGCGACCGAGCCGACCGAGAGATCGATCTCGCCGAGCAGCAGGACGAAGACGATGCCGACGGCCATGATCCCGAGGCCGGAGGTGTAGACGCCGATGTTGGCGAGGCTGTCGGCGGACAGGAAGCTGCTGTTCTTCAGCTGGAAGACGATCGCGATCACGATCAGGCCGATGACGACCGGCAGCGAGCCCAGCTCGCCGCCGCGCACCCGGCGCTTGAAGTCCTTGAGATAGCCCGCGAAGCCCTGCTCACGGACGAGCAGGCGGGGGTCGACGGCTGCCGGCGCGGTCTTCTCGGCCGCGGGCCGACTGTCGGGCGCGGGCGTCTTGGTGAGGTCGCTCATGCCCCGGGCTCCTTCTTCACCTGGTCCGTACGCGCCTTTCGGCGGGTGACGGCGTTGTCCGAGGCGCCGGTGATGGCGGCGACGATCTTTTCGTGGGAGGTGCCTTCGACGTCGAAGACACCGTTGTTGCGGCCCAGCCGCAGCACCGCGACGCGGTCCGCGACGGCCTGCACATCGGCCATGTTGTGGCTGATGAGGATGATGCCGAGGTCGCGCTCGCGCAGCCGCTCGACCAGATCGAGGACCTGGGCGGTCTGCTCGACGCCGAGGGCCGCGGTGGGCTCGTCGAGGATGACGACCTTCGGGTCGCCGATCAGCGCGCGGGCGATCGCGACGACCTGCCGCTGGCCGCCGGAGAGCGCGGCGACGGGGATGCGGACGCTGGGGATGCGGATGGACAGGGTGTCCAGCAGCTCCTTGGCGCGCTTCTCCATGGCGATCTCGTCGAGGACGCCCGCGGTGCGGATCTCGTTGCCGAGGTAGAGGTTGGCGACGACATCGAGGTTGTCGCAGAGCGCGAGGTCCTGGTAGACGGTCGCGACGCCGAGTTCCTGGGCGTCGTGCGGCTTGTTGATGCGTACCGCCCCGCCCTCCCACTCGATGACGCCGTCGTCGACCGGGTGCACGCCCGAGATGGTCTTGACCAGGGTGGACTTGCCGGCGCCGTTGTCGCCGACGAGGGCGACCACCTCACCGGGGTGGATCTCCAGGGTGACGTCCGTCAGTGCTTGGACGGCGCCGAACCGCTTGGAGACTCCGCGCAACGCCAGCACAGGCGTAGCGGACACGTGAATCATCTCCTTCGCCGCCGTCACAACGGCGGGGATGGTGGTGCGAAGAGCGGGGGCTCTGCGAAACGGGGGGGTGTGCGGCCGAGGGCCCGCGCCCGGAACGGGGCGGCGCGGGCCGGAGCCAGGACGGAACGGAACAGGCCGGACTGCCGGGCGGGGATGCGGAGCCGGGGTGCCGGGCCGGGATGCCGGGCCGGGCCAGGAACGGGCCCGGCAGGGCCCAGGGTTGCCGGCCGCCGGCCGCCGGCCGACAGCCGGTGGCCGGGGCCTGGGGCTGGGGCCTGGGGGCCGGGGCCTACTTGATACCGGCCGCTTCGCAGGCCTTCTTGACGTCGCCGGTGCAGATCTGGCTCGCCTTGTAGACCTTGTCCTTGAGGATCGTGTCCTTGATGTTGTCCTTGGTCACGATCTGCGCGTCGTACAGCTTGGCCGGGATGCCCTTGACCTCACCGCTGAGGCTGTCGACCTTGGTGTCCGTCAGGGAGCCGATCTTCCCACCCTTGAGCAGCTTGACCGCGATCTCGGCCGTGGAGTCGGCCTGCGGCTTGATCTGCTTGTAGATGGTGAACGCCTGGTCGCCCTTGAGGATCCGCTGCAGACCCGCGAGCTCGGCGTCCTGGCCGCCGACCGGGACCTTGACGCCCTTCTGCTTGAGGGCGGTGATGATGCCGCCGGCCATGCCGTCGTTGCCGGAGTAGACGCCCTGGAAGCCGTCCTTGCCGAGCGAGTCGAGGGCTGCGCCCATCTTCTTGTTGGCCTCGTCCGTCGACCAGTCGGGGATGTCCTGCTCGTACGCGATCTTCTTGACCTGCTTGTCGAGGACGCTGTGGGCGCCCTTCTTGAAGAACGGCATGTTCGGGTCGGTCGGCGAACCGTTGATCATGACGACATTGCTGTCCTTGGCCTCGTCGCCGAGCGCCTTGACCAGCGCCTGGCCCTGCAGGCGGCCGATCTTCTCGTTGTCGTAGGACACGTAGGCGGAGATGTTGCCCTCGGCCAGCCGGTCGTACGCGACGACCTTGACGCCCTTCTTGGCGGCCTGGTTCACCCAGGACTTGGTGGCCTTGTAGTCGACCGAGTCCAGGATGATCACCTTCACGCCCTGGGTGATCAGCGCGTCGAACTGCTTCTTCTGGGTCTCGGTCTCCTGCGCCGCGTTGTTGTACTTGACCTTGCAGTCGCTGCACAGCGCGTTGATCTTCGCCTCGATGAGCGGGCGGTCGAAGGTCTCGTAACGCGTGGTCTTGTTCTCCGGCAGAAGCAGGCCGATCGTCTTGCCGTCGCCGCCGCCCGACTTCGCACCGTCGCCGGCCTTGCCGCAGGCGGCGACGGAGAGCGCCATCGAGACGGCGGCCGTGCCTATGACGACGCGACGCGTCCAAACGTTCATGGGGTTGCCTCCCTGACGAGGCCGCGTCGTTGCGGCCGAGGTGGCTGGAAGTCAACTCGGCCGCCAGCCGACCGTCAAGGAGTAAATCCTTAACGAGATGACAACGGTGCCATGCGTTAGCTGTATGAACTCAGCGCTGTGTCGCCAGGGCGGGAGCGTCCACGCCCTGTACTCCGTCGAGCAGGGTCGAATCGCCCATCTCGCTCAGCACCAGCGCGAGCGCGCCCAGCACCTCGGCACGGCCGCCGAGCGTGCCCGGCACGATCCCCAACTGCCGGGCCGCGCTGGGGATCGCGTACCGCGACACCGACTCGCGGATCGGCGCCAGCACCAGCTCACCGGCTTCCGCGAGATCACCACCGAGCACCACTCGGCTCGGATTGAGCAGATTGCACAGATTCGCCACACCACTACCGATATGACGGCCTACATCCGCAATGACTCGCCGGCAGCCCGGATCGCCCTCACGGGCCAGCTGCACCACGCGTGCCATGGTCAGATCGGCGCCGTGGCCGGGCTGCAGCAGCGGAAGCACATAGCGCGCCGCGGTGAAGGTCTCCAGACAGCCGCGGTTGCCGCAGCGGCAGACCGGCCCGGACTCGTCCAGCGTGATGTGGCCGATCTCGCCCGCGGTGCCGCCGGGCCCGCGGTAGATCTGCCCGCTGATCACCAGGCCGGCGCCGACGCCGCTGGCCACCTTGATGTACGCGAGATCGGCCGCACCGCGCCCGCCGCCCCACACCAGCTCGCCGAGCGCACCCAGGTTGGCGTCGTTGTCGACGTAGACGGGCACACCCAGGCGCCCGGACAGCTCCTCGCTGGGGTTCGTACCGGACCAGCCCGGCAGGATCGCCGTCGACCCGAGGGTCCCGGATTCGACGTCGATGGGGCCCGGGACGCCCAGGCCGACACCGATGACCTTGCCCGGGTTGATCCCCGTCGCCTCGATCAGCCGGTTGACCAGCTGTTCCGCGCGGTCGAAGCCCTCGGCGGCGGAAGCGTCCACATCGATCGGCTCGGCCTCCTCGGCGAGCACCTGGTGCGCCAGATTGCCCACCGCCACCCGCAGATGGGAGTGCCCGAAATCGACGCCCACCACGATGCCCGCGTCGCCCGAGAGGGAGACGCTCCGCGCCCGCCGTCCGCCCGCGGAGGTGGGGGTGACCTCGACGGTCCCGCCGTCCTTCAACTCACGAACGATGTTGGACACGGTGGCAGCGGACAGCCCCGTGCTCCGGGCGATCTCCGCCTGCGTGAGCGAGCCCGCCATGCGCACCGCCCGCACGACCCGCTCCAGATTGGCCCGGTGCAGCGAGGACTGCGACCCCGGAGTCTCCATCGACTCATCCACTCCCGCCTGGGGCGAGCAGTACGACGACCGCCCGCCGCGCCGGGCCACACCAGTGGGGCCCAGCACTGTCTCCAACATGTGAATCTAAGCTGACGCGCCCGGGCCGTCTCCCGTCAAGTCCTTGAGCGGCCAAGAGATCAAGCGGAAATGCGTGGGAAGCGGACGGGGCCTCCCCCGGTGAACCGGCGGGAGGCCCCTGGCCCGGCGGTGGACTATTTGAGCGCCCCGGCCGTCAGACCGGCCACCACCTGCCGCTGGAAGATGATGTAGGCCGCGAGCACCGGCAGCATCGCGATCGTCAGTCCCGCGAACAGACCGGACCAGTCCCCCTTGTAGCCCTGGCTCACCGCCAGTGCCACCAGCCCCTGGGTCAGCATCTTCTTGTTCGGGTCGCCGACGTTGAGCACCGTCGGCAGCAGGTACTGGTTCCACTGCCCGAGGAAGTTGAAGATCCCGACGCTGATCAGGCCGGGCTTGGCCATCGGCAGCATCACCTGGAAGAAGGTGCGGGTGTGCGAGGCGCCGTCGATGAGCGCGGCCTCCGCCACCGACGTCGGCAGCGTGCGGAAGAACCCGCTGAGGAAGAAGACCGTGAACGGCAGGGAGTAGGCGATATAGACCAGGATCAGCCCGTGGTACGTGTCCAGCAGCGTCATGTTCTTCATGACGAAGAACAACGGGACCAGCGCCAGGATGATCGGGAAGCCCATGCCGCCCACGAACAGGAAGTACACGAAGCGGTTCCCGGGGAAGTCGAACCGGGCCAGCACATATGCCGCCATCGACCCGAGCAGCATCGTGCCGATCAGCGAACCCCCCACCACGATCAGCGAGTTGAGGAAGTACTGGCCCATGCTGGCCTTGTCCCAGGCGCGCGCCCAGTTGTCGAAGTGCAGGACCGACGGCAGCCCCCAGGGCGCGCCGAAGATCTCGGTGTCGTCCTTGAAGGAGCTGACCACCGCCCACAGCAGCGGCATGGTGACCAGCAGGCCCCAGATCACCAGGACGCCGTGCGAAAAGACGTTGAGGGTCCGGCCCTTGCCCTTGCCCTTCCCCTTGCCGCGGAGGCGCCGGCCGCCGGGCGGACCGGACCGGCCGGCCGGCGGCTTCTCCTTCGTGACCTCCGACAGCTCCACGGGATCCGTCTGCGCGCTCATCAGAACTCCAGTCGCTCACGTCGTCCCAGCCGCATCACCACGGCCGAGAAGATGAGGGTCACCACCAGCAGGGAAACGCCGATGGACGTCGCGTATCCGGCCTGACCGTCGCGGAAGGTCTTCTGGTACACGTACAGCGGTAGGACCTCGGTCGAATAGTCGGGGCCGCCCGGACCGACGCTCATGATCTGCACGAAGGCGAAGGCCGAGACGTCCAGGGCGAGAATGCCCATATAGATCCAGCCGGTCTGCACGGTGTCCCACAGCAGCGGCAGGGTGATCCGGAAGAACATGTCGAAGCGGTTCGCACCGTCCAGCAGTGCCGCCTCGTAGAAGTCCTTCGGAATGGAGCTCATACCGGCCGAGAAGAGCACGACGTAGAAACCGACATTGGCCCACACCATCGCGCCCATCACACACCACAGGGCGATCCCCGGATCTCCCAGCCAGTCCGGCTGCACACCGTCCAGACCGATCGCCTTGAAGAACGCGTTGAGCGCACCGCTCTCCGGGTTGTAGGCGAACTGGAACAGCAGGGCGACGATCGGTACGGACAGCACCTGCGGGAAGAAGTACAGGATCTTGTACACGCCCGAACCCCGGACGCCACCGATCACGGCATTCTTCCGCCGGCGCCCGCCGACGTTCAGCATGAGGGCGAAGAAGAGCCCGAGCGAAAGCGTCACCACCGGCAGCAGGAGCAGCAGCGTCACGCTGTTGCCGACGGCGGCCCAGAAGACGTCGTCCTGGAAGAGGCGGACGTAGTTGTCGAAGCCGATCATCTTCATGTCCGGACTCAGGCCGGTCCAGTCCGTGAAGGAGTAGTAGATGGCCTGTACGAACGGCGAGATGACGAAAATCGCATAGATCGCCAGCGGGATCGCCAGGAACCCCGCGATGAAACGGTATTTACCGTGCTGCATGACTCCCGATCCCGTTCTCTGCCTGCGGATGCCACCGCTGGTGGCGCGCCCCCGGGCCTCCCCCGGCCGACGCCGGGGGCCCCAGGAGGTGCCTCACGAACTCGTCGGTCAGCGCTTGTACTTCTTGACACTGGAGTCGTCGCGGGTGTCGTCCGCATACTTCTGGATCTTCTTTATGGCCTCGTCCGGCGTCATCCGGCCGGCCATCATCTCGCCGAGTGCGCCGACCCCGATGCGTTCCTTCTGCAGCGCCACATACCAGTCCTGCAACCGCGGATTGACGATGTTCGAGCCGGCCTTCTGCAGCGCCTGCTGCCCCGAGGCCAGACCCGGCGGAAGCGTGATGCCGTCGGTGCCGCCGTTGAAGGAACAGAGCGAGGAGACCTGCTTGATGAAGTTCTGCGCGGACTTCTTGCCGAGCATGACGCGCAGCAGCTCCATGCCGCCCTCGGCGTTCTGCGCCCGCTTGGGGACGATGTACGGCTCGCCGCCCGACGCCCAGATCGTGCCGAAGGGCAGCTTGTCCGAGGACGAGAGGCTGGACGGCGCGCCGACCGCGAGGTCGAACTTCGGGTTCTTGGCGATCTGCTTGGCGGACTCGTTCTCCACCCACGAGCCGTTGGGGATGAACAGCGCCTTGCCGTTGGCCCACGCGTTCTGCGACTGGAGGTGGTCCAGTCCCGGCGAGCCCTTGAGGACGTACCCCTTCTTGTAGAGCTCGTAGTAGGCGTCGAAGGCCGCCTTGACGGCCGGGTCCTTCCAGGCGCCCGGCTCCAGATTGTCGATCCGCCGCAGGACCTCCTCGCCGCCGATCTTGGCGATCATCGGGTACAGGCTGAAGGGCAGGTAATAGGGGTACTTCCCCGGATAGGCCCAGCCCGCGATCCCCTTCTTCTTGGCCTTCGCGCACAGCGCGAGCATGTCGTCCCAGGTCTCGGGATATTCCGCGTCCAGCTTCTGCAGATTGCCCTTTGAATACCACACGCCGTACACGGTGTACGCGTAGTAGAGGATCCAGGTCTCCTTGCCGCCGAACTGCCCCATTTCAAGGACACCGGGGCGCAGCGTGTCGCGCACCTTTTTCGTCGGGTCATCGATGGAGGGAGCGTCGAGAAGCGGTGTGAGATCGGTGAGCTGGTCCTTGCCGACGAGGGTGCCGAAATCCATCTGTTCCGCACCGGAGTTGTCGACGAGGTCGGGAGGATTTCCTCCGTTGAAGCGCGGCTGCAGCGAGGACTGGATCTTCTGCGTCGAGGAGAGCTTGACCTTGCCGGCGGCCTTGGGGAACGCCTTGGCGTACTCGGCCTGTGCGTCCTTGGCGTATTTGTCGCCGAACCCACCGTCGAAGATGACGACGTCCAGCCCCGCGGACTCGTTGACGGCCAGCGGATTCTTCGCCGTCTTCTTTCCCTTGGCGACCTTGTCGCCGTCTCCGCTGGAGGCACCGGCGCACGCCGACAACATGGTCATGGCCGGTACGGCGACGATGCCCAGGGCGGCGGCCCGCTTGACCAGATCGCGACGGTTGAATTCTGAGGTGGATCCCATGCTCAAGTCCTCGCCTTCTTCAGGACTCAGGCGGTGTACCGGAGCCACCCCGGCACCGCAGGTCAGATGAAGCTGAGTTGTACGGGATGTGCACCGGACGCGTGGGATACGCGCTAGGAAGACGCGGGGAAATCATCCATTCCCCGGCACTCCCCCCGGATCCACGGCCCGGTCGCGCGGCCGCTCGGATGCCGACAGGTATAGTCCACTTCCGGCCGAAGGGGCAAGATCGAATGCAGGGTTGGGCAGCGTCTTTCCCTAGTTGAGACCTCACCGGTATGCCAGGGCGCTCCCCTCGACCGGCACGGCGGTTCGGCCCGGCCGAAGCGGCGACCCTCCGAGCGCAGCAGCACCCTTGACACCAATCCCCCCACCCCCCTTACTTATCTCTGCTTATCCCCACTCGCCTCTGTGATTCTCGGCGCCATTCAACTGACAACGATGTCAACCACGTTGAGAGGGCTCGCGTGCGGCTCAGACACCGGCACCGTCCACCGCGGGGATCCACCCGCCCCGTCGCCCTCGTGGCGGCCGCCCTGCTCGTCATCGCCCTGCCCGGCCCGGCCCGGGCCTCGGCGCCCCAAAAGCCCGCCGCCACAACGGAGTTCCGCTCCTCCTTCGAGACGGGCGAACCGGCGCCGACCTGGACCGACAGCGTCGAGACCGGCCCCGACGGCCGGCCCCGGACCGCCGGCGTCGCCCCGGAAGGCGCACCCACGGCCCGCGGCATGACGAGCCGGCCCGACACCGGCCCCGCCGACTCGCCCACCGCCAAGGCGCACGCGGGATTCACCGGCACCCACGCCCTGCGCTACGCCGGCACCCACACCGGCTCCGCACGCGGCTACGCGTACAACCGGCTCTTCGACGTCAACCTGCCCGTGGACGCGTCGACTTCCCTCTCGTACACGCTCTTCCCGGAGATGGGCACCACCGACCTCTCCTACCCCGCGACCCATGTCGCCGTGGACCTGGCCTTCACCGACGGCACCTACCTCAGCGATCTGCACGCCGTCGACCAGCACGGCGCCCCGCTGACACCGCAGGGCCAGGCCGCCTCCAAGACGCTGTACGTCAACCAGTGGAACCACCGCGAGTCGCGCATCGGCGCGGTCGCCGCCGGCAAGACCGTCGACCGCATCCTCGTCGCCTACGACGCCCCCGAGACCCCGGCCGCCGCACGGGCCTTCCGTGGCTGGCTCGACGATCTCACCCTCGCGCCCGCGCCCCCGCCAAAGCGGCTGCCCCATCTCTCCGGCTACGCCCTCACCACCCGCGGCACCCTCTCCAGCGGCGGCTTCTCGCGGGGCAACACCTTCCCCGCCACCGCCGTGCCCAACGGTTTCAACTTCTGGACGCCGGTCACCAACGCCCGCTCGTCCGACTGGCTCTACGAGTACGCGCGCAAGAACAACGCCGACAACCTCCCCACCCTCCAGGGCTTCAGCGCCAGCCACGAGCCCAGCCCGTGGATGGGCGACCGCCAGACCTTCCAGGTGATGCCCTCCACCGCGGCCGGCACCCCCGACGCCTCCCGCACCGCCCGCGCCCTCCCCTTCCACCACGCCAACGAGACCGCGCACCCGCACCACTACGGCGTGACCTTCGACAACGGCCTCAAGACGGAGATCACCCCCAGCGACCACGCCGCCATGATGCGGTTCACCTTCCCCGGCAACGACGCGAACCTCATCTTCGACAACGTCAACAACAAGGGCGGCCTGACCCTCGACACCGAGCACGGCGTCGTCACCGGCTTCTCCGACGTCAAGAGCGGCCTGTCCGTCGGCGCCACCCGGCTCTTCGTCTACGGGGTCTTCGACGCGCCCGTCACCGGTGGCGGCAAGCTCGACAGCAGGGGGTGCGGCGTCAGCCGCTCCAGTGGAGCCGGTGCTTGCACCGGGGGCAAGGACGTCACCGGCTATCTCCGCTTCAAGCCCGGCGCCGACCGCACCGTCACCATGCGCATCGCCACCTCCCTGATCGGCGTGGACCAGGCGAAGGCGAACCTGTCCCGCGAGATCCCCGCCGACGCCACCTTCGCCGCCGTCGAACACCGCGCCCGGGCCCAGTGGGACGGCATCCTGGGCCGCATCGAGGTCGAGGGCGCGACCCAAGACCAGCTCACCACCCTCTACTCCAACCTCTACCGCCTCTACCTCTATCCCAACTCCGGTTCGGAACGGGTCGGCTCCCGAACCCGCTACGCCAGCCCGTTCTCCCCGCAGACCGGTCCGGACACCCCCACCCGCACCGGATCGAAAATCGTCGACGGCGAGATCTACGTCAACAACGGCTTCTGGGACACCTACCGGACCACCTGGCCCGCCTATTCCCTGCTCACCCCGAAATGGGCCGGGAAGATGGTCGACGGTTTCGTCCAGCAGTACAAGGACGGCGGCTGGATCTCCCGCTGGTCCTCCCCCGGCTATGCGGACCTGATGACCGGCACGAGTTCCGATGTGGCCTTCGCCGATGCGTACGCCAAGGGCGTGGGGTTCGACGCCGAGGCCGCCTATGACGCGGCCGTCAAGAATGCCACGGTGGCGCCGCCCGATCCCGGCGTCGGCCGTAAGGGCATGAACACCTCCCCCTTCCTCGGCTATACCGGCACCGAAACCCGCGAGGGCATGTCCTGGGCGCTGGAGGGCTATCTCAACGACTTCGGCATCGCCCGCATGGGGCAGGCGCTGTACGCCAGGACGCACAAGCAGCGCTACCAGGAGGAGTCGCGCTATTTCCTGCACCGTGCCCGGAACTACGTCACGCTCTTCGACAACAGGGTCGGCTTCTTCCAGGGCAAGGACGCCAAGGGCAACTGGCGCCTGAGCCCCGACAGGTTCGACCCTCGCGTCTGGGGCAACGACTACACCGAGACCAACGCCTGGACATACGCCTTCACCGCCCCGCAGGACACCCGCGGCCTGGCCAATCTGTACGGTGGCCGCGCCGCGCTGGCCAAGAAGCTGGACGCGTACTTCGCCACCCCGGAGACGGCCGCCAAGGAATTCGCCGGCTCCTACGGTGATGTCATCCACGAAATGACCGAGGCCCGCGACACCCGCATGGGAATGTACGGCCACAGCAACCAGCCGTCGCACCACATCGCCTACACCTACGACGCGGCCGGGCAGCCCTGGAAGACCCAGCAAAAGGTCCGCGAGGCGCTCTCCCGGCTGTACCTGGGCAGCGAAATCGGCCAGGGATATCCGGGCGACGAGGACAACGGCGAGATGTCCGCCTGGTACCTCTTCAGCTCACTGGGTTTCTATCCGCTGGTCATGGGCCAGGGCGAATACGCGGTCGGCTCCCCGCTCTTCACCAAGGCGACCGTCCATCTGGAGAACGGCCGGGATCTGGTCGTCAACGCCCCTCGCAACAGCGCCCGGAACATCTACGTCCAGGGACTCGAGGTCAACGGAAAGTCCTGGAATTCCACCGCGCTGCCCCACTCGGTCCTCGCCCGCGGCGGCCGGCTGGACTTCGCGATGGGGCCGAAGCCCTCGTCCTGGGGCAGCGGCAGGAACGCCGGGCCGACCTCCCTCACCCAGGGCGACCGCGTCCCCGCCCTCACCGAGGATGTGACCGTGCCCGGCGGCTCGCCACTGCTGGACAACACCTCCGACACGGACGCCGCCGTAGCGGCCCCGACCGACCTGCCGGTGTCCTCCGGCGCGGCCCGCGCCGTCCAGTACACCCTCACCTCGTCGGACCACGCCGAGGCGCCCACCGGCTGGGTCCTCCAGGGGTCGTCGGACGGTTCGGCCTGGACCGACCTCGACCGGCGCACCGGCGAGACCTTCCGCTGGGACCACCAGACCCGGGTCTTCACCCTGGCCCGACCGGGCCCGTACGCGCACTACCGTCTGGTCCCCTCCGGGGGCGGCGCGACGCCGAGGCTCGCGGAGGTGGAGCTCCTGGCGGACGGGAGGCCGTCCGGCGGGTGACGGCCGAGGTCCGGTCCGAACGGGGCCGGACCGGCGAAACATGCGAAGGGCCGCACCCCCGCCTGCGCGGGGGTGCGGCCCTTGGCGTGCCGGGTGTCGCTTACTTGCGGATCAGCGACCGCAGCACGTACTGCATGATGCCGCCGTTGCGGTAGTAGTCCGCCTCGCCGGGGGTGTCGATGCGGACGACCGCGTCGAACTCGACGCCCGAGTCGGTGGTGACCTTGACCGTGCGCGGCGTGGTGCCGTCGTTCAGCTCCGTCACGCCGGTGACCGAGAAGGTCTCCTCACCGGTCAGGCCGAGGGCCTCGGCGGACGCGCCCTCCGGGAACTGCAGCGGCAGGACGCCCATGCCGATGAGGTTCGAGCGGTGGATGCGCTCGTAGGACTCGGCGACGACGGCCTTGACGCCGAGCAGCGCGGTGCCCTTGGCGGCCCAGTCACGGGACGAGCCGGAGCCGTACTCCTTGCCGGCCAGGATGACCAGCGGGGTGCCGGCGGCCTGGTAGCTCTGCGACGCGTCGTAGATGAAGGAGACCGGACCGTCGGCCTGGGTGAAGTCGCGGGTGAAGCCGCCCTCGGTGCCCGGCGCGATCTGGTTGCGCAGGCGGATGTTGGCGAAGGTGCCGCGGATCATGACCTCGTGGTTGCCACGGCGCGAGCCGTAGGAGTTGAAGTCGCGACGCTCGACGCCGTGGTCGGTGAGGTACGTGCCGGCCGGGGTGTCGGCCTTGATCGCACCGGCCGGGGAGATGTGGTCGGTGGTGACCGAGTCGCCCAGCTTGGCGAGGACGCGCGCACCGGTGATGTCGGAGACCGGGGTGGTCTCCATCGTCATGCCCTCGAAGTACGGGGGCTTCCGGACGTAGGTGGACTGCGGGTCCCACTCGAAGGTGTTGCCGGTGGGGATCGACAGCGCCTGCCACTGGGCGTCGCCCGCGAAGACGTCCTGGTAGGACTTGTTGAACATGTCCTCGCCGATGGCGTTCGCCACGACGTCGTTGACCTCGGCCTCGGTCGGCCAGATGTCGGCCAGGTGGACCGGCTTGCCGTCCTGGTCGATGCCGAGCGCGTCCTTGGTGATGTCCACCTTCATCGAACCGGCGAGGGCGTACGCGACGACCAGCGGCGGGGAGGCGAGGTAGTTCATCTTGACGTCGGGGTTGATCCGGCCCTCGAAGTTGCGGTTGCCGGAGAGCACCGACGTCACGGCCAGGTCGTGGTCGTTGACGGCCTTGGAGACCTCCTCCGGCAGCGGGCCGGAGTTGCCGATGCAGGTGGTGCAGCCGTAGCCGACGAGGTTGAAGCCGACCTTGTCGAGGTAGGGGGTCAGGCCCGCCTTGTCGAAGTAGTCGGTGACGACCTTGGAGCCGGGGGCGAGGGTGGTCTTGACCCACGGCTTGCGGGTCAGGCCCTTCTCGACCGCCTTCTTGGCCACCAGCGCCGCGGCGACCATGACGTAGGGGTTCGAGGTGTTGGTGCAGGAGGTGATCGCGGCGACGGTGACGGCGCCGTGGTCGATCTCGTAGGTCGAGCCGTCGGGGGCGGTGACCGTGGTCGGGTTCGACGGGATGCCGTTGGTGGCGGCCGGGGCGTCGGACGCCGGGAAGGACTCCTTGCCGGCCTCCTCGTCGTCGGCGACGTAGTTGCGGACGTCGACGGCGAACTGCTGCGCGGCGTTGGCCAGGACGATGCGGTCCTGCGGGCGCTTCGGGCCGGCGATCGAGGGGACGACCGTCGACAGGTCCAGCTCGAGCTTCTCGGAGAAGTCCGGCTCGGCGGCCGGGTCCAGCCAGAGGCCCTGCTCCTTGGCGTACGCCTCGACGAGCGCGACCTGCTGGTCGCTGCGGCCGGTCAGACGCAGGTACTTCAGGGTCTCGTCGTCGATCGGGAAGATCGCGGCGGTGGAGCCGAACTCCGGCGACATGTTGCCGATGGTCGCGCGGTTGGCGAGCGAGGTGGCGGCGACGCCCTCGCCGTAGAACTCGACGAACTTGCCGACGACGCCGTGCTTGCGCAGCATCTCGGTGATCGTGAGGACGAGGTCCGTGGCGGTGGTACCGGGCTTGAGCTCACCGGTCAGCTTGAAGCCGACGACGCGCGGGATGAGCATGGAGACCGGCTGGCCGAGCATCGCGGCCTCGGCCTCGATGCCGCCGACGCCCCAGCCGAGCACGCCGAGGCCGTTGACCATCGTGGTGTGCGAGTCGGTGCCGACGAGCGTGTCGGGGTACGCCTGGCCGCCCCGGACCATGACCGTGCGGGCCAGGTGCTCGATGTTGACCTGGTGGACGATGCCGGTGCCCGGCGGGACGACCTTGAACTCGTCGAAGGCGGTCTGGCCCCAGCGCAGGAACTGGTAGCGCTCCTTGTTGCGGCCGTACTCCAGCTCGACGTTCTGGCCGAAGGCGTCCTTCGTGCCGAACTTGTCCGCGATGACGGAGTGGTCGATGACCAGCTCGGCCGGGGCCAGCGGGTTGATCTTGTCGGCGTCACCGCCGAGCTCCTTGACGGCCTCACGCATGGTGGCGAGGTCCACGACACAGGGCACGCCAGTGAAGTCCTGCATGATCACGCGAGCCGGCGTGAACTGGATCTCCTGGCTGGGCTGGGCCTGGGAGTCCCAGCTCCCGACCGCCCGGATGTGGTCGGCGGTGATGTTCGCGCCGTCCTCAGTGCGGAGCAGGTTCTCCAGCAGCACCTTCAGGCTGTACGGCAGACGGGCGGAGCCCTCGACCTTGTCCAGCTTGAAGATCTCGTACGACTCGTCGCCCACCTGCAGCGTGCTGCGGGCGTCGAAGCTGTTCGCCGACACGACAGTCTCCTCCATGCATGAAATTCGCGCGTACCGCCGCAATCCTGCCGTCACAGGAGCTTGCCCATCCGCTAAGGTATGCCTAAGTTAGGTATGCCTTACTGGCGCGGCAGCGGTACGCCTCTCGTCAGATATCTCGATGTCGAGATAACTCTAATACATCGCCACGCCGAGGTCATGCCCTGACCGGCCACCCTGTGACGGCAAACCTGGATCGATCGCCGTCGAGCCTCCGTCCCGGTTGATCCGATCAGGTCGGCCGGGGCGTGGCCGGCACACGGAACGGTCATTCCTCCGGTCATGAAGAAGACCCCCGCGCACAAGACCGCCCTGACGGCGGCCCTGGTCCTCGCCGCCCTCGCCGCGGCCGCCCCCGCACAGGCCGACACCGGCCCCGGCAGGATGCCCGATGTGAAAGGCACGAATCTGGTCGCGGCGTACCAGAAGCTGCACTACCACACGGACGTCCACTTCCGCGACGGGCTCGGCAGGGGACGCCATGTGCTCTGGCCGGCCCACTGGCGGGTCTGCGGCCAGCAGCCGGCCCCAGGGGCCCGGATGAGCGCGCTGAAGATCACGCTGACCGTGGTCAAGCAGCACGAGAGGTGCGGCCGGGCGTAGCGGAACCAACCGGCCTCCGGCGACGGCCCCGCGACGGAGGGCGGCGGGAGCGACGAGCGGCTGCAGTCGGTGGCCGCTTGGCGGAACGGGGCGACCTGCGCCGCCCCGCACGGGTCCCGCGGCGGCCGGCGTGTCACCTCTGCGGCATCCCGTTCGTCAGTGCGGTGAGGAACCGCAACGGAGGGCTGTGAGCATGGACGAGTTCGGGCAACACACCGCGGACGCGCGCGGGAACGACTGGCTGGCACGGCGGTTCGAGGAGCACCGCCGCCATCTGCGGGCCGTCGCCTACCGGATGCTCGGCTCGCTGACCGAGGCGGACGACGCCGTACAGGAGAGCTGGCTGCGGCTGAGCCGCTCCGGAGCGGACGGCGTGCAGAACCTGGGCGGCTGGCTGACGACGGTCGTCGGGCGGGTGTGTCTGGACATGCTGCGCAGCCGCAAGGCGCTGCGCGAGGACTCGCTGGACACCCATGTGCCCGAGCCGGTCATCAGCCGCGAGGAGGGCGTCGACCCCGAGCAGGAGGCGCTGCTGGCCGATTCGGTCGGGCTGGCGCTGCTCGTCGTCCTCGATGCACTGGCTCCCGCCGAGCGGCTGGCGTTCGTCCTGCACGACATGCTCGCCGTGCCCTTCGACGAGATCGCGCCCATCGTGGAACGCACCCCGGCCGCCGCCCGCCAGCTCGCCAGCCGCGCCCGCCGCCGGGTCCAGGGCGCCGCCCCGGCCCCCGACGCCGACCTGCCCCGCCAGCGGGAGGTCGTGCACGCCTTCCTCGCCGCCTCCCGCAACGGTGACTTCGAAGCGCTGCTCGCGGTCCTCGACCCGGACGTCCTGCTGCGCTCCGACGGCGGCACGGCGTCCCCGAACCTGTCGAAGGTGGTGCGCGGGGCGCGGGCCGTGGTGGCACAGGCGCTGACGTTCTCGCGCTTCGCCCTTGCCGCGCAGCCGGCGCTGGTGAACGGCGCGCCGGGGCTCATCACGGTCCGCAAGGACCGGGCCTTCTCCGTCATGGGGTTCACCGTCGCCGACGGCAGGATCGTGGAGATCAACGTCCTCGCCGATCCGGCGCGCCTGGAGCAGGTCGATGTGACGGCCTTCTGAGGGCTCGCGGCTTCGCAAGGCGGTCTTCCGCGGGGCCCGGGAGAGGCGAGGGACCAGGCCGCAGCGGTAGCCGCCCGCCGCACGTCGGGCGGCTACCGCGTGCTGCTCCCGCGACGCGGGCGCGCCGCTCGGCCTCACGTGCCGGCGAGCCCCGCACGCACCACCGTCACGATCTCCTCGTCCGAGAGCCCCAGTCGGCGCGCCTCGGCGATCAACCGCTCGGCCGTCTCGCCGAGCCGGGCGCGGGCGGCGGGCGCGGCCCCGGTGACCACGGCGCCGCGCCCGCGGCGGAGTTCGATCAGCCCCTCCTCCTTGAGGCGCTGATAGCCACGCAGCACGGTATGGACGTTCACCCCGAGGGACCCGGCGAGCGCGCGGGCCGCGGGCAGTCGCTCGCCGGCACGCACCGAACCGCCGGCGATGGCGCCGCGCACGGAGGCCGCGATCTGGTCCCCGAGCGGGACGGTGGAGGAGGGGTCGACCCGGAAGAGCACCTCAGCCTCCTTGCCGTGCCCGCGCACGGTCGAGATACGTGTTGAACAGTGCGGCGGCGGTGGCCGCGTCGTCGACCGTCACGACGAACTCCCGGCCGTTGGCGAGCCGCAGCACCAGCCCATCACCCGATCGGAGCACCAGGCCGCTGGCGCCCGGCCGGACGCGATAGCCCCAGCCTCCGAACTCGGTGAAGGGGACGACCTTCCGGCTGGTGGCCCCCTCGACCCGGTCGAGCGCTATGCGCCGGAAAGGGTACGGCAGCAGCGTCGGCGCGAGCGCCAGACCGCGCCGGTCCACGGTCACCCGCACCGAGGTGATCGCCCCGACCACCACGACACCGACGAGGAGTCCGCCGCCGACCATCCAGTCACCGGTGAAGCCGATCGCCAGTGCCGCGGCCAGCAGCACCGCGCTCACGGCGGCCATCAGCGGCGAGCTGACGCACCGCGACCAGCCGGCCGCCTCCCCACCGCCCAGGGCGAGCCGCCGCTCGGTGCCGGACGGTTGGTGCGCCGCCGGCCGCTCGTCGGGACCGGCGAGCAGCCAGCCGAGCCCGCCGCACAGGACGCCCGCGGCCATGGCCACCCCGACCTGCCAGAACGGGAGCCGCACCTCGGACGCGTCCGTGACACCCGCGTTGACCAGCAGCGTCAGGCACGCCAGGTACCCGGACAGAGCGGCGACCCCCCATCCGGCCGATATCGACCAGCGGATTCCCGGGGCGGTGCGCCGCAGCTGGACGAGCACGCCGAGGCCGACGCCGAGGACGAGGAGCATGACGAGCATGCCGGTCAGGAAGCCCTGGACGGAGGCGTATCCGTCTGTCCGGCCGTCGGACCGGAAGTGGGTGGCGAGCGGTTCGGGCAGCCGCTCGAAGACCGCCGCGTAGACCCCGGCGAAGGAGGCGAGCGCAGCGACGAAGGGGAAGGCGGCCAGCCAGTTCCGTACCGGCCCGGACGCGGCGCCGGCCCGGCGCCGCGCCGAATGCGGGGCGGTCTCCTCGGGCTTCTTACCCGCCATGACAACCTCCAGTTTGAGTTGTTCGCATATTACTAGAACAACTACCCGGAGAAATCAAGACAATGCGACCAGCGTCAATACCGGCAACCATCTCATATCTGAGATACGGTCAGTCCATGGCAGACGACTACCTCGTACGCATCGGCAAGCTCATCCGTGACGCCCGACAGCACCGGGGCTGGACACAGACGCAGCTCGCCGAGGCGCTCGGCACCAGCCAGAGCGCGGTGAACCGCATCGAACGCGGCAACCAGAACATCAGCCTTGAGATGATCGCCCGCATCGGCGAGGCCCTGGACAGTGAAATCATCTCGCTCGGCTACGCCGGGCCGATGCATCTGCGGGTGGTCGGCGGACGCCGGCTCTCCGGCAGCATCGACGTCAAAACGAGCAAGAACGCCTGTGTGGCGCTGCTTTGCGCCACACTCCTCAACGCCGGCCGGACAACTCTGCGGCGAGTGGCGCGCATTGAGGAGGTCTACCGCATCCTCGAGGTGCTGGGCAGCATCGGCGTGCGCACCCGCTGGATCAACGACGGCAACGACCTGGAGATCATCCCGCCCGCCGAGCTGAACCTCGAGGCGATGGACACCGCGGCGGCCCGCCGCACCCGCAGCGTCATCATGTTCCTCGGCCCGCTGCTGCACCGGATGGACCGCTTCAAGCTGCCGTACGCGGGCGGTTGCGACCTCGGCACCCGTACCGTGACGCCGCACATGACGGCGCTGCGGCACTTCGGACTGGAGATCACCGCGACCGACGGCACCTATCTCGGCGAGGTCGACCGCACCGTCTCCCCCAAGCGCGCGATCGTCCTGACCGAGCGCGGCGACACCGTCACCGAGAACGCCCTGCTGGCCGCCGCCCGGCACGACGGCGTCACGGTCATCCGCAACGCCTCCTCCAACTACATGGTCCAGGACCTGTGTTTCTTCCTGGAGGAGCTGGGCGTCAAGGTCGAGGGCGTCGGGACCACGACGCTGACCGTCCACGGCCTCGCGCACATCGACCGGGACGTGGACTACGCGCCGTCCGAGGACCCGGTCGAGGCGATGAGCCTGCTGGCGGCGGCGGTGGTCACCGAGTCCGAACTGACCATCCGCCGGGTTCCGGTGGAGTTCCTGGAGATCGAGCTGGCGGTCCTGGAGGAGATGGGCCTCGACCACGAGCGCAGCGCCGAGTACGCGGCCGACAACGGTCGTACCCGGCTCATCGATCTCACCGTCCGCCCCTCCAAACTCCAGGCCCCCATCGACAAGATCCACCCCATGCCCTTCCCGGGCCTGAACATCGACAACGTCCCCTTCTTCGCGGCCATCGCGGCCAGCGCCCAGGGCCAGACCCTCATCCACGACTGGGTCTACGACAACCGCGCCATCTACCTGACGGACCTCAACCGCCTGGGCGCCCAGGTCAAGCTCCTCGACCCGCACCGCGTGCTGGTCGAGGGCACCACCCGCTGGCGCTCCGCCGAGATGATGTGCCCCCCGGCGCTGCGCCCCGCCGTCGTCGTACTCCTCGCGATGATGGCCGCCGAGGGCACCTCCGTCCTGCGCAACGTCTATGTCATCAACCGGGGTTACGAGGATCTGGCGGAACGACTGAACTCGATCGGCGCGCAGATCGAGATCTTCCGGGACATCTGAACGGCGGATGCCGCTGCACCCTTTCTGACCTGCGCGAATACGGGCCAGGAGGGGGTGCGGCGGCACCTCTGGGACTTCTCTGGGACTTTGCGCCAGGACCGAGCGCCTGCCGGTCGGCTTGCGGCTATGCGAAGACCTCGTCGATGGCGGCGCCGCCGCGCGCACCGGCGCGGGGCAGGAAGTGTGCGTACTTCCGGAGCGTGAAGCCGGGGTCAGAGTGGCCGAGCCACCTGGCCAGGGAGACGACCGACTCGCCGGCCTCCAACTGCTCGGAGGCGTAGAAGTGACGCAGGGCGTGATAACCGTGCTCCCGGGAGGGCTCCCAGGCTCGGGATCCGTCCAGTGCGCTCTCCTCCAGCGCGGCGATCACGCCGGCCTCGGCCAGGGCGGGCTTCCAGACGTAGGAGTTCAAGTAGTTCCGATTGATCGCCTTACGCTCGCGGCCCGTCACCAGGAGGTTGTACGTCCTGGGCCGACGGTGCTTGGCTTCTACCGAGGTCTGCGGCGGGCGCGGATCGTCCCACGGCATGGTGACCGGCACGGGTGCGAGGAACTCCACATGCTGCCGCAGTGCCTTGGCCACGCTTGAGGGCAGTGGTACGTCGCGTACCTTGCGCCCCTTGGGAAGCGCGAAGCAGAGCTTCGTCCGTACCATCTTGACCTGGCGCCGGACATGGACGATCTCCCCGTCGAAGTCGATGTCCTCCATCGACAGGCCGAACGCCTCTCCCTGTCGCAGGCCGAGTCCAGCACCAATCCCGACAAGCACGCGGTAGCGGTCCGGGATAGCTGCGCGTACGGCCAGCACGCGCTCGGGCAACCATGCCTCGACCCGGCCCGGTGCAGCCGCCGGAGGGCGGACTGTGCTCGCACGGCACGGGTTACGTGCGAGGCGTCGATCTTCGACGGCAGCCTGGAGAACACCGGACAGCGTGGCCCAGACGAGACGGATGGAGGTAGGGCCCAGATCCTTCTCGAGTCGCTTCTTCCAACTCCGCAGCACTTCGGTACCGACGCCATTGAGCGGCAGGGCACCGAGGTGCGGGACGATGTGCTGGCGGACCCGTTGCTCGATGCGTTCGAGGGTGGACGGGTCGCCACCCTGGGTGGGCCACCAGTGGGTCGCGATGTAGTCCTTGAGGGAGATGGCTCCATCGCGTGGATCGACGAACTCGCCCCGACGTGCGTCGGTCTGAGCCTGGGCGAGCCAGGTCTTGGCGTCCTGGAGTACGTCGAAGGAACGGTCCTTGACGCCGGGGATGCCCTTGACGCGGTAGCGGGTGCACTTGCCATACATGGTCGTGCGTTCACGCTTGCCGGTCGTCGGGTTGGGGCGCTTCTTGAGCCATCGGTCTTCTATGTAGCCGGTCAGGTGGGACTCCTTGATGTAGAGGATGGAGACGGCGTTCTACGGCGCTTGCGACGTCAGGCGCTGGTGAGGCGGGTGGACCGTTCCTGACGAGGAGCGTTCAGCGGGTTGAGAGCCGCGTTTGAGCGCGAGTCGGCCTGCTCCTGCTCGCGGACCCAGGCATCGAGGGCTTCGAGTCGATACATGACGCGGCCTCGTGGACCCATGCGGAAGCTCGGAGGTCCCTGTCGACGGTGGCGCCAGACGTAGAGGGTGTGGGGTGAGAGGCCGAGGTACTCGGCGGCGTCCTTCACGGTCAGGAAGGCCGTGTGCAGGGCGCCCGGGGAAGCTGTGGGGGCACGCAAAGATCGGGCAGGCATAGGAGATTCTCTGTGAGGTACGGGAGGGAGCGGACCTTGAAGGGCCGGTTCGTCATGCGCGGCACTCGCAATCGGTGGGCTAGTTCTCCGGATGATTGCGGAGGATACGCAGAATGGCGTTCGGAAGTTTCACCCAGCGGGGCACCTGCCCCTTTCAGGGCCAGTCATAGAAAGCCGACCGGGAGACCTGAAGATCGGCGCAGAGTTCGTCCACGGTCATTTTGTCGCGCGAGCGGCTGGAGCCATTCATCAGCACCCCGCCTCCTCGTTGTCGAGAGGGTTTCGGGCAGGGCTTACGAGGGGTCGAGGCAAAGGGTTTCCTCGCATGGAAAGAGCGGATTACCGAAAGAAGGCACGACGGGGTGCCGGGATATTCAATGATGCGGAGCATCGCCGGTTTGGCCAACCGGCGATCGTCGGCTATGTTCCGCCCGCTCCGGGTCGTTCCGATCACTGGGAGAGCTGGCGAAGAGGCTGCGCGGGGAGGCTCCGGGTGCGGTGGCGATGGCAACGAAGTCATCGATGTCGCAGCGTCGGGCCTTGCGTTCGATGTGGGAGAGCGCAGTGGCGGTCATGGGTCGGCCGAGGACGGTGACGCGGGCGGCCAGCTAAGGCTAAGCAGGACCGCGTTCGGTGCGGAGAATTTCGATATCGCGGGCGGTCCGGGTTCCTGCCAGACCGATTTCAAGGGGACGCACTGCCATGGGCTCAGTTATAGCTCGCGATCGCCGGTTTGGTTAACGGCCGATCGTCGTCTATGTTTCGCCCGGCGCGCGACCGTGAATGACCTCCGAACTGGGTTCTGGGCGTCGGCGGATGTTGCTGCACCGGCCATCCGAAAGCTCTCTGACATGTGGTGTTGTGTTGTAGCTTGCGCCGCAACGGGGGTCAACGGTTTCTCGATGTGATCCTTCTGACTCGCCCTGGTGCTAACTGATTTCGGCAACGGCCAATCCGGGTCTATCGTTTTGGAACCGCCGCTCAGAATGCGTTCGCTGCCAGCTTCCTCATTTCCCAGCGGAATACTGGACTTGCGCGACGTCGTTGTGGCTGTCTTGGATTCCACCCCGGGCTGCCAGCTCAGGGGCATGAGAGATTCCGGCATGCCAATCCGGGGCCGGGCGAACCCACCTTCCTGCCTCCGCGGCCCTGCCCGGCACGTTCGGGCCGGAACCGTGTGCCACCCCCTCCTGCGCTTCGCCCGAAGAGGGCTCGCCGCGCCTCACCGCCCCCGACCAAGGAGCCATCACCCGATGAGCCACGCCGCCCGCGAATGGGTGTGGGACCACAGCACCAGCAAGGGCACCGCCCGCATGGTCCTCACCCTGATCGCCGACCGCTGCGTAGACCGCGGCTGCGTCGCCTACGCGTCCATGCCCACCCTCATGAAGCGCGCGAACGCCTCCCGTACCGCCGTGCGCGACGCCCTGCCAAGCTGCTCACCACCGGCGAGCTGGAGCAGCTGACGGGCCGCAAGGGGCCCCGTGGAGAGACCTACTACCACCTCCCGGCCGCCGCCTGATTCCTCGCCGACCAAGCCATCGACGAGGGCCGCAATCCGACTCTCCAAGGGGAACGGAATCCAACCCCCGAGGGGACGGAATCCAACCCTGCCACCCCCTTCCAAGGGGGACCGGAATCTGACCCCGGGGAACGGAAACCAACCCCCAGGGGGCACGGAACCCAACCCCCAGGGGGCACGGATTCCGACCCCCAGAACAGTAGAGAACCGAAGGTGAACCGTAAGAGCAGCAGCTCTGCCCCACTCATCCCCGCCACCCAATGGCAGATCGACGAGGACACCCGGGCCTGGCTGCAGCATCAGGGGCACCTCGCCCGGCTCGGCGATCACGCCCTGCGCACCGCCGACGAGAAGTGGCGCTCCTACCGAGCGGTCGGGATACCGCGCACCGCCGCCGCGTGGGCCGCCGACTGGCGCGCCTGGATCGCCCGCGAACGCACCCCCACCCCCGGGCACCCGCATCTGCGCGCCCTGCCCGGCGGCGCCCCCATCTCAACCTCGGCGGGCGGCATGACTCGCGCCGAAGCGCACACCGCAGCCCTCCTCGCCGCCCTCGACGAACCGGCGGAAACGGAGTAATACGCCGTGCCTTGGAACGTCGCGCAGTCGCCTCCGTGGCCCGAGCGGCGCTGGAGCCGACGCGGCGGCTGATCGCCCACCTGATGTGGCCATCGCGCGAGCATCCGTGGGCACCAGCCCTCAGCTGCGTCGCGGCTCGTGCAGTAGGTGGTCACGCGCCGTCCCAGCGCCGGCCACCACTGACATGTCTCTGCCCCGGGAGGCATGGCACGTGAGGAGGGAGAGCAGGGCAAGGTCGGCTGACCGGCAGCCCGTCGGTCCTCGATCGGATGCACGCACGGGACCGCCTCAGCCGACGGCTCCACACGGTCCCCGGTCGCCGGTCCCCAGCGACAGCTCGACAGTCCGGTCCCGTCGGGGACCGTCCCGACGCGGTCCCCGACGGGAACCAGCACGGGGACCGAGCGCACCGAAACCGGGGACCGGGGACCGCGCGAACATCGAGAGAAGGGACCGTGACAGCACGGTCCCCAAGGCCAGCAGCGATGCGGGTCCAGCACCGATACCTGCAAAATCGCTGCTCAGCGCGCCACGGAACTGTCCCGATCCCCCGGGGACCGGGAGCATCGGGGACCGTCCTCACTCGGTCCCCGACAACCGGGGGACCAGGGCCCTGCGACACACCGAGCCGGGGACCGATCCGTTGGGGACCAAGACCACCCCGGCACCGAAACGGGTGCCGGGCCCCGGCCTCAGGACCAACCATCAGGGGAGCGACCCCGCCCGGTCCCCGGTCCCCGACCCTCGCAATGTCACACCGACCTCCGGACGAGCAGCCTCGACCCACGCTGCGAACCACGGTCAGAGGCCGAGCGCCGCATGGCTCCCTGCGCCTCCCCCACCGACCAGCGGACACGGACCATGCCGCCGCAACGCCCGCCCACACCGAACTCCCACACCCCATGGAAACGAACTCAGTGCACAACACGAACCACGAGGCCACCTCCCAAAACGACAGCCAGGAGGACCGCAACAGCACCACCAGCGGAGCAAGCTGTAGCCCTGGACCGTCCAAGGGTCGGTCCAGCGCGCATGCCTCCGCCCCAGAGGTGGCGGAGGAGGCCCCGCGCCAGGGGGCGCAGAACCAGCAGCTCGTGGCCGAGGGCGGCCACAAGCAGAGGGCGAAGCAGGGCCGACGGCGGTCCCGCCAGCCCAGGCAGCGGTCCGAACGTCTGACCTTCCGCTCCAGCCCAACCGAGTCGGAGGACATCCAGAACGCTGCCGACGCCAAAGGCGTCTCCAAGGCCCGCTTCATCGCCCAGGCCGTCCACTCCGAAATCCACGGCCGCCCCCACCTCGACCAGGACGATGCCCTCGACCGCTTGGAAGCCGCCCGCGTCCCGCTGGTGCGCGCCGGCAACAACTTGAACCAGATCGCCAAGGTCCTCAACTCCGGCGGCGACGCCCTCCACATCGACCGCGCCGCCGATGCCGTAGCCGAGGCCGCCACCAAGATCCGTACGGCCGCACAGAAGCTGGTGAGCTGAACGCCTTGGTCCCCGACGTCTCCCGCGGCAGCCGCACCATCGGCCTGCTCCACTACCTCTACCGAACCAGCGACATCGAAGCCCACGTCGACCCGCACCTCGTCGCCGCCTACGACCCCCACCTGCCCGACCCCGGACGCGACCCGAACGCCACCTTCAGCGTACTGGCCGCCGACCTCGACCTGTGGGTCAACGCCCTCGGCGGCAAAGCCCCCAAAAAGCACGTGTGGCACTGCCCCGTCCGCACCGCCCCCGGCGACCGGACCCTGACCGACGAGGAATGGGCCACCGTCGCCCGCCGCGTCCTTGCCGCCACCGGCATCGCCCTGGACGGCGACGACCAAGCCTGCCGCTGGATCGCCGTCCGTCACGCCCCCGACCACATCCACATCGTCGCCACCCTCGTTCGCGCCGACCGCACCCGCCCCCGCCACCACAAGGACGGCACTCGCGCCCAGGCCGAGTGCCGCAAGATCGAGAAGGAGTTCGGGCTCCGCCGCCTCAAGGAAGGTGACGGAACCGCGGCCAAGCGCCCCACCAGCGCCGAACGCCGCAAGGCCGAACGCCTCGGCCAGGAGGCCACCTCGCGCGAGCTGCTGCGCGAACACGTCCACCGTGCCCTGGCCGGTGCCGCCGACGAAGCCGAGTTCTTCGACCGGCTCGCCGCCGAAGGAGTCCGCATCAAGAAACGCCTCGCCCCCTCCGGCGATGTGCTCGGGTACTCGGTCGCCAAGGTCGGCGACCGCAACAAGGCGGGCGAGCCCATCTGGTTCTCCGGCTCCAAGCTCGCGCCGGACCTTTCCTTGCCCCGGATCCGCAAGCGGTTCGCAGCCACCACGGACATGCCCGAGCCCCCCACGGTCCTGGAACGCAGCGGCGCCTCGGCACCGGTCCGCGCCCGCCACTTCGCCGCCGAGGCCACCGACTCGGCCCTGACGTCCTTCACAGCCGGCGATGACAGTGCGGCAGCTGCCCAGCTGATCGGGGTCGGCGAGGTACTCGACGCCCTCGCCCAGACCTCGTTCGGCCCTACGAAGGCCGAACTACGAGAGACCGCAGTGCACTTCGAGCGCGCCACTCGCTCGCACATCCGCGCCGAGAAGGAGGAGATGTACGCCCTGCGCCGCGCGGCTCACCAGATCGTCCATTCCGGATCCACTCTCGGCCGCGGACAGGACGGCGCCGCCACCGCCTTGGTCCTCGACATCATGATCCTGACCGTCATCGCCGCCGCCCGCTGGCACGCAGCCCGCGGCCACGCTCAGCAGGCCGAGGCCGCCCAACAGGCCGCATCCCACCTGCGCGCCGCCTACCAGGCAACCGCCGCCAGCCTGCTGGCCGCCATGCGCGCCTACGGCCAACGCCTGCCTGCACAGTCCCGGCGACACCACGCCGCCACGGTCCGCACCGCCCTCCCCCAGCTGGCAGAGCACCTTCAAGCCGAGCCTGGCTGGGACGCGCTGACCGCGGTGCTCGACCAGGCAGAACGTGCCGGCCACGACACCACCGCCCTGCTAGCCGGGGCCGCCGCGCAACGCGAACTGGACAGCGCCGACTCGATTAGCGAAGTCCTGGTCTGGCGGCTACAGCACCTCGGCTACGTCACCCCACCCGCGTCGGCCCCCAGGTCGCGGCGTCCTCGTACCGAGCCCGCCCCTGCTGCCCCTGCCGCTGCCGCCGTCGCCCACCAGGAAGCGAACCGGCCCCAGCGACGGTGATCACGCTCGACCCAACACCTCCGGAGCGAGCAGCTCCAACGCCTCCTCCCAGTGGAAACGGTCCGCTCCGCCACCGGCCTTCGGCCGGTGAGGATCGTACGAGCCGATCAAGACGCCCATCTCGCGCAACCGGTCCAGGCTCTGCCGGTACGCGGGGTGGGCGGCCTGGGCCGTATTCAGGTACGGGAGCACGGCGGTGGGGATGCCGAGGCCGTACGCCTCGCACAGGATGCCCACCGCGAGGGTGTCGGAGATCCCTGCGGCCCATTTGTTGATGGTGTTGAAGGTGGCCGGCGCGACCGCGATGGCGTCGGCGGGCGGCAGGGGCCGCGGATCGCCGGGTGAGCGCCAGGCTGAGCGGATGGGGTAGCCGGTCTGCGCTTCGACCGCCGTCGTGTCTATGAAGCCGAGGCCCTGTGGGGTGGCGATGACACCGACATCCCAGTTCGCCTCCTGCGCAGCCGTGATCAGCTTGCCGACGTCGTCGGCGATTCCTGACGCGCATACGACGACGTACAGGAACGGCTTCTTGGTCTGCTGGTCGGGCTGTTCGCTCACGCGGGGACTCCCAGTCGACGGCTGAATTGGTGCAGTTCCGGCAGGGTACGACGGCGGTCGCGGGCGGCCATGTCGGCGACCAGCTCCCGGACGGCCGGGCGGCGGATGTCCTGGGCCGCGCAGCTCTCGGCGATGCGCAGCGCCTGGTAGCCGTCGGCGAGGCGGCCCTGCTGGCTGTAGGCCCGGGCGGATTCGACCCAGAGGGCAGCGCGGCGCTCAGGCACGGGGATGTGGCGTCGCATGAGGGGGCGGGCGGTCTGCAGCGCGATTCCCGCGTCGCCGAAGGCAACGGCCGCGCTGATGCCGTGCAGGGCCACGTTGGTCGGGCTGAAATTCGCCCAGGCGTCGGGGCGGTCGAGCGCGACGTAGCGGGCGACTTCCTTCGCCTCGGTGAGGAAGTCCTGTGTGGCGGAGCGGTTGGCGCCGGTACTTGCGGCGGTGACGCCGCGCAGGAGCAGCAGGCCGAGCGCGGCGAGGTATTTCGGGGATCGCTGGTCGTACGCGCCCGTGAGCTGGTCGGCGGTGTGCCGGACGAGGGTGATGGCCTGGGTGGTGTGGCCGGCACGGGCGAGGGCGTGGGCATGTACCCGGACGCTGGACGCGAGCACCACCGGATCCCCGGAGCGCTCGGCCTCGGCCATGGCTCTGCCGACGGCGAGCCATGCGTTGCCGTGATCGCTCAGCTTGAGCAGCAGGCTCGCCGAGGTCTGATAGGCCGTGGCCAGCAGTCCGGACAGGCCCGCCGAGCCGGGGGCATCGCTGATGGCTTGCCGGAGCTGCCCGATCAGTCCGGGCAGCGTGCGCCCCAGTTCCGTGTACTGGCAGGTGCAAAAGAGGCGGCGCGCGGCTGTGACGTAATCACGCATCTCCGTCAGGTCCGGTACCGGTCCTGTGGCCACTGGGCTCGGGCCGGGGAGAAGGGACTGGATCAGATCCTGGTGGGCGGCGGCAGGCGCGGCGGGGGTGACGAGCGCGGCGATACCCGCGGCGAGGAAGTTACGGCGGTGCATGTCCTCGGTTGTCTCTGGGGTGGAGGGGCTGGCATCCGGAGCAGCGGCGAGACCGATGTGGTGCGGCGGGATGCCCAGCACCCGCGCGACCTCACGCAGCATGCCGACGTCCTGGACACCCCTTCCGGCCTCCAAGCGGCTCACCTTGGACTGGTGATACCCCAGTGCGGCAGCGACGTCTTTCTGCGAGCGCCGTTGTAACACGCGTGCCTGACGGATCACTTTGCCGATCCGTCTCGCTTCGCTCTGCGCTTCGGCCATCTGTGCCACGGCTCCTCCCGCCGTCGCCGATTCTGCCTGCTCAACCGAGCGTAATGGACGAGTAATTGGCCGTGATGCAGCTCCTGCATAAGTGATGCAGCGCCAGCAAACGGACTGGGTGGACCTGCATCTGGAGCGGTTGCCTGGACCAGCCGCACCCATCCAGGAGGCCCCTCATGGAAGTGCACGACATCCGCTTGTCAGTCTCCGGCACCCCCGCAGCTGCGGCGTCGGCGCGGCGGCAGTTCGTCGCCGAGATACGCGACTGGGGCCTGCCAGTCGACAGCGACGCGCTGCACACCGCCGAGCTGATCGCCGGCGAACTGCTCTCGAATGCCGTGCAGTACGCAGGCCAGGGCGCAATCGCCTTGTCCGCCAGCTGCGATGGCAACGCCGTACGAGTCGAGGTCAGTGACAGCAGCCACGGTCAGCCCCGGCCCCGAGGGTCTGGCGAGAACGACGAACACGGCCGGGGCCTGTTCCTCATCGCGGCCTTGGCCGACCGGCACGGCGTCGAGCCGACCGCGGCTGGCAAGCGGTGCTGGGCCGAGGTCCATCTGCCTGCCGCTGCAAGTCCCCATGCCCCATTCCAGGCTCCAGTTTCGAGGAGTTGACTGTGACAACCGCCCGGACACCCGCCATTACCTCCGAGGTGATCGCCATCCGTCCCGGCCCGCCGCTTTCCGGGTCCGTGACCGTCGACGGTTCCACGAACGCCGCCCTGCCGCTCCTCGCTACGGCAGCCACCCTGCGCCGCCCCATCCAGCTGTGCAACGTCCCGGCCAACGACGACGTTCAGGCCATGCTGAAGCTGCTCCAGCACGCCGGTCACGGCATCACCCATCCGGTCGGCAAGCCGAGCACGGTCCTGATCCTGCCGAGCGATGGCCTGCACGTCGCGCCGGAATTCCACGACACCGCAGCCCGTATCCGTGCCTCGTACTACCTGGTTCCCGCCCTCCTCGCCGTGCACGGGCGGGCCGTGCTGCCCTGGCCGGGCGGTTGCCGGATCGGTGAACGCGGGATGGAGCAGCACTTCAAGGTGTACGAGGCATTCGGCGACCGCACGATCGTGAACGACCACGGCTACAGCGTCGAAGCCGGTGAGAGCCACACCGGTTCGGTGTCGGTGATGCTGCCGTTCCGCTCCCGCGGCGCGAGCATCGCGGCCATTCTGCGCGCCGTCATCGCCGGGCGACCGCTGCGGCTGGGGCAGCCCAACCTCTCACCCGAAGTCCTCAGCGTCCTGCACGCGCTCCAGGTGGCCGGTTGGGAGACACGGGCCGACGATCGGGTTCTCTCCCTGGCTCCGCCGACCTCCGCACCGCAAAAGCCAGTGACCTGGGCCGTCCCCGGAGACAAGGTCGAAGCCGGCACCCTGGCCTGTGCCATCGCCGCCACCCAAGGCAACGGACTCGTCGAGGGCGTACGCAGCAAGGACGTTGCGCCGATGGTGGCCGCGTTGCGGTGGCTCGGCATTCCCGTCGACGCCCAGCAGAACGCCCTCAACGTCCGTGCCGAGGGCACTCGGCCCACCCACCAGCCCCTGCGAGCCATTGCCTCGCTCTCTCCCCGCGGGCTCGATGCCGACTTCGAACCCGCCCTGATGGCACTGGCGCTGGGAATGCATGGCACCCATCTGTTCGCCGACGCGATCAACCCCGGGCGTCACAGCAACCTCATTCCCCAGCTCGCTCGCCTCGGTGCCGACATCCACCAGACCTCGCCCACCCAGTGCCGCCTGACCGGGCCACAGCAGCTGATCGGCACGGGAGTGGAAGCCACCGACATCCGCACCGGGTCGGCCCTGCTCATCGCCGGCCTCACCGCACGCGGCGTCACGACGCTCGGCGGCCTCGAGCAGCTCCGTCGAGGCCACGCCGACCTTCCCACCAAGCTGCTCGCTCTTGGCGCCGACATCTGCGAGGTCACCCCATGACCGGTCCACGCGCCCTGCGACGGATCGCAGCCACCACCGATGTCCACAGCTCATTCGATGACGCCCTGTCGATGCTGGCCCATCTGCACGCCATCCGGCCGGAGACGCTGATCGTCGATTGCGGCGACTTCTTCGAAGGCAGCGGGTACTACCGCCTCGGCCACGGCCGTATCGAGACAGCGATCCTCCTTGGCCTCTACGACGTGATCGCGCCCGGGAACCACGGCTGGATCCACCACTTCGAATCCCCGGTCCGGAACATCACCGTGTGCGCGAACGCGGTCGATGCCGCCACCGGCCAAACCCTCTTTCGCCGCCTGCACACCACCCGCATCGGCGAACAGCGCGTCGGCATCACCTCGGTCATCGGCTCGCAGGCATTCCACTCCATCCCCAAAGACCAGCGAGCAGGTCATCGCGTCACAGAACCAGCCCAGGCTCTGCGCGAAGTGATGCTGGCCCACCACCACGAGGTCGATGCCTGGGTCGTGCTGAGCCACAGCGGCTTCGACGAGGACCTCGAACTGGCCGCCGCCTGCCCCTTCCTCGACGTGATCTTCGCCGGGCACTGCCACAGCGACCAGTACGGTCCCACCCGAGTGGGCGAGACCCTCGTTCTCAAGGGCCGCGAACTCGGCGTCGGCTACGCCCTCGCCGAACCGGCCCCCACGCGATGGACCGCGCACAACGCCTGCTTCCCCGGCACCAGCACCGCAGCACTGCCGGCCCATCTCGCCTCCGTCCATGACCGGATCGAAGACCTCAGAGATCGCCTGGCCTTGCCGATCGGCGCCGTCGCCAAGCCGTACCGAGGCCACCTCCTCGACCGCCGGCTGCTCCTCGGCAACCTCGCCGCCCGTCTCCGCACGGCTCTCGGCGCCGAAGCCGTCATCCTCAACGAGACCGCCCTGCGCTCCACCCAGCTCGATGACGTCCTCACCTTCGGCGGCCTCCTGGCCATCGAGCCCTTCAACAACCAGCTCGTCCACGCGCGCGTTCCCGAGACGCTGCGTACCAGCCCTCACGCTCTGCTGGCCCACCTCACCAAGAGCGCTGGCCCCTTGCTCGCTGAACCGACCCCGTTGCCGCCGGAGCTACCGACAGTGCTGACCACCGACTACCTAGCCGAGAGCTATCTGGACGGCCGTACCCACCAAGCCGGCCTCCGTCTCCGCCAGGCCCTCCAGCAGATCCTGACCGAAGGACCTCATCGATGATCCTCACCGGCCCCGAGATCACCGCAGCCGCGACCGACGGCCGCCTGCGCATTGCCCCCTTCGACAACGCGCAGGTCAACCCCAACAGCTACAACGTCCGCCTCGGTCCGACCCTGCTCACCTACAAAACCCCTGTCCTCGACGCCCACCAGCCCAACCCGACCCACCGCATCAAGATCGGCGCCGACGGCTACGTCCTCAAACCGGGCCAGCTCTACCTGGGCCACACCGTCGAACAGGTCGGCTCCGACACCTTCGTCCCCCTCCTGTTCGGCCGCTCCTCCGTCGGCCGCCTCGGCCTGTTCGTCGAGATCACCGCCCCCATCGGCGACATCGGCTTCCACGGCCAGTGGACCCTGATGCTCTCCCCCATCCGCCCCTTACGCGTCTACGCGGGCATGAAGATCGGGCAGATCATGTTCTTCGTCGCCGTCGGGCCCATCACCCCGTACTCCGGCAAGTACCAGGCAGCCAGCGGGCCCAAGCCGTCCGCCTTCTGGCGGGACGTCGCCCCTCTGGAAGCGGTGGCGCCGTGATCCTCACCGGCCCCGCCATCGCCGCAGCGCACGCCGCGGGTGAGATCACCATCGATCCGTACGACCCCGGCAGGCTCTCCCCCAATGCCTACGACTGGCGCCTCGGCAGCCACCTGCGCATCTGCGACGGAGACCTCGACGCCGCCGCCCCAACCTCGTCCGCCGAGATCTCCATCCCCCGTACGGGGTTCGTCCTGGAACCCGGCGTGCTCTACCTCGGCGTCACCCACGAGAAGACCGGCTCGGAGACCTACGCACAGCTCCTCAACGGCGACCGCACCACCGGCACCCTCGGCATCTGGGTCCATGTATCCGCTCCACTCGGCCACCAAGGCCACGCCATCCGCTGGACCCTGGAGATCCGCGCCAGCCAGCCGGTCCGCATCTATCCCGGCATGACCTTCGGCAAGCTCGTCTTCCTACAGCCCCTCGGCGCTGCGGCCAGCTATCAGCAGCACGGCCTCAAGTACATGGCCAGCCAAGGAATCGAGACTTCCCGCCTGTATGAGGAAATCTCTGGGGGTTGCCGACCATGAACGCCAAGGTAGCCACCGTCCTCGACCTCCCTTTCCCCAGCCCCGGCGGCAGCGTCGAGCTCTTCCTCGACCTCTACACGGGGGACAGGCCCCTCATTCCCGCACGAGCCTTCATGCTCGCCCCCGCCAGCCCCAGCCCCCAACTGCCCGCCGGGCTCGACCTGCTGCCGGTCGTCGGCAAGTGCCTCGAAGGCCCGGCGTTCCACCGCTACGTAGCAGCCCTCCAACGGTCCCTGGCCGAGGCAATCGACCCGGATCACATCGGTGTCCTTCACCTCCAGCACCTCACCTTCGGTGGCACCCCCGCGCTGATCAGGGCCCTGCGCGAGCACCCGCGGATCGCACTCGTGCATGGCACCGACCTGCTGTTCGCCGAAGCCCACCGCCACCAGCACAAAGTGCTGACCGAATCCGTGCGACTCGCCGACGCCATCGTCGTGCCGACACCGGCCATGGCCGACCGGCTCCTGCGCATTGCGCCTACCACCGACCGCGCGAAGATCGCCCACATTCCCTGGGGCATCCCCGACCGGCTCCTGGCCCACCCGCCGCCCAGATCACCCCGTCCGTCAGGCAGTCCCTTCCGGCTGCTGTACGCCGGGCGACTCACGCCGGAGAAGGGCGCCGAGAACCTGCTGCTGGCCCTGGCGGCCGTACAGGGCGTCGAGCTGAGCATCGCCGCCCCGCAAGACCAGTTCCGCACCCTCAGCCGCGCCGTACGGCAGTCCGGCGTCAAGATCCGGTACCTCGGCTGGCTCCGCCGCCCACAGCTGTGGAGAACTTTCACCGACCACGACCTGCTCGTCATGCCCTCCACCACCCTCGAAGCCATGGGACTCGTCGCCCTCGAAGCCCAAGCCTGCGGCCTGCCCGTGCTCTACCAGCCCGTCCCCGGCCTGGCTGACACGCTCGCTGCCTCGGGCACCGCGACCGACTTCACCCGCCCCCCAGCCGTTGCCCGAGACATCGGCCGTCTTCGTACGACCCCCGGGCTGCTCGCTGCCTTGCGGCAGGCCGGGCGGAGCAACGCCGCCCGCTACCCGCTCAGCGCCACCGCCAGGGCCCTGACCGAGCTCGGCCACCGGATCAGTTGACCACCCCGCCACGTTCCCCGGCCTGGCCCGCCCGCGTCACTACGCTGACGGGCGGGCCCGCACCGCGACATCGGAGATGTTCATGGAAGACAGCACCGACCGGATCAAGCAGCTCGTGGCGGACGGCGTCCGCGACAAGGTCTACCCCGGCGCGGTGTGGGCCATCGGCAACGCAGCAGCTACGAAAGCCGCGGGCGCCGCCGGCGTCCTCGATCCCGCCGAGACGGGCATCCCCATGCGGGCGGACACGGTCTTCGACGTCGCCAGCCTGACCAAAATCCTGGCCGTCTGGTCCACGGTCGGCGCCCTCTGGGAAGACGGCTCCCTCCCGCTCGACGAACCCCTCGGCGCCTTCTGGCCCGAGGCCACAGGCCACCCCCTCGGCCAGGTCACCGCCCGCCACCTGCTCACCCACACCGCCGGCGTACCACTGCGAGCCCAGCTGAAGAACCTCTACGGCACCGACCCGGCAGCCATCCGAGCTGGCGTCCTTCACGAAGCCCTGCACCGGCCGCCCGGCGAGGCCGTCGAATACACCGACCGAGCCGCTCTCATCCTTGGCTACCTCGCCGAACACCTCTCCGGCCAGAGTCTCGACCAACTCGCCCACACCCACATCTGGCAGCCCCTGGGCATGACCCACACCCGCTTCGGCCCGTTGCTACCCGAGCTGTCCGTCCGCTGCGCCCCGACCGAACTCGACGAGGACACCGGCCGCCATCTCAAGGGCACCGCCCACGACTTCTCCGCCCGCCTCCTCGGCGGCGTCTGCGGCATCGCCGGCACCTTCTCCGTCCGCGACGACCTCGCCCGCTTCCTGCGGTACATGCTCGACCCCACGACCGCCCCCACAGAGCCGGGATTCGGGCCGAGCTGGGTCGAGGAGTCGCTCAGCATCCAGACCGGAACCCTGGAGCCCGTACGCGGCCTCTTCTGGCACCCCGCCCCCGGCACCGACCCTGCCGACCGCACCTACGTGCACTACGGATTCACCGGCACCGGCATGTGGATCTCCCCCAAACGGGGAACCTGGGCCGTCCTGCTGACGAACAAGCTCTACTACACCCGCGACCGAGAGCCGTTGACCCGGATCCGCAACGCCTTCCGAAGCCGGGTCTTCAGCTGAAGAGGCACCGCCGAGCATCAGATCCCGACATGCAGGTGGGCCGCCCACAGGTAAGGGGCCTTTGGGTATCGATCACGGATATTGCGCACGGTGTGGTGTAGAGCGCGGGCCGCCCCATTCGTATCGAGGCCACCATGGCGGCTCCTGGCCATGCCGAGCTCGGCATAGAAAGCAGCAGCTAGACGTGAGGCCATCTCGTCGTTTATTTCCCAGAGGGTGCCGATGACGTGACGAAATCCAGCGAGCTGAAATGCCGAGGTGAGATGGATGGCCTCGTCGATCAGCTCCACGGAGCCCATGAACGCTGTTCGGCACGCTGACAAGTAGGCCAATTGGGCTGAATCCAGCCTCATTTCGGCAAGGTCTGCCACAGTGAGCGGATCATATTCGTGGTCGTGCAGGAGCAGCAGACTCTTGGACGGGTCGGCGGGGTCGTGGGCAGCGTGGCAGGCAAAGTGAACGATCCCGCAATCGGAGAGGTTTTTCAGGACCCGGGTCTTGATCGGTTGTGTTGACAGCTTGGAAGCGGTCGTGCTGTGGGCTGCTCCGTCCGGCTCGATGAGTAGCCTCGGCTTCGGCAGCAGGCTGCACAGCAGTGCGGCTTCATCGGAGACGTGGTCCAGGCGGCCGTGAACACCCGGAGTCGTGGGCATGGCAACAATCAAGGACCGGCTCACGGACAGCGTGGAGGTGTGACTACGGCGTGCGTGATGCAGTGCGCGGATGGTGGGGGTGTAGGAGGAGACGACACGGTCCATGACCGTCCGCCGCCTATTCCCCCGGCCCGCCTGGGGCGACTCGGTGTGGTGGCCAGCAGCATGCAGGGGTAGCAGTGAGAAGAGCCCACCCGGCGCCCACCAGACACGGGGCCACGGTTCCCCGGGGGAGGGCTCAGCTGTGAAACCGAGGCGGTGCAGGACCGGTTCGGCTGCTGCGTCCCACAGCCACTCCAGGACGGCGCGCAGCGTTGCCTGGGCCTCCTTGCGTGCGAGTGGCGTCGTGTGCCGATCCGCAGCGGCGTCCAGGGCCTGGTGGAATACCTGTATCCGGTCGACCACGTGGTCGTAAGTGAGGCCGGGCAGGTTCAGGCATTCGATTCCATCAGACGTCAATAGCAGTGCGTCGATGCGGTAGTGGCTGACGTTGAAGCTCACCACCGGCCCGAAGGCGGCTTCCGCCAAGAGCTCAGCAACAGCGGGGGGACGAGCGAAACCGGCGAATCCGTCCTGATCTCGGATGCGGTCCAGCGTTGCCTGGAGTTGGCCGACGAGGTCCCGTCTATGTTCCCCAGCATCGACCGCGCTTATGGCGGTGCGGACTTGCCCCGTGGGGTCTGCGGGGGAAGCAGTCCATTCCATCGGTCGGTCTAGCTCGTTTCGGAGCGTCTGGAAGCGTTGGGCCAGGTCCGGATGGCACTCGCGAAGCTCGGCAAGGTCGCTCCGCATGTCCAGTGCCTGGCTGTGGAGGACGCCGCGGCCCGTCTCAAGCAATTGCAGCGCCCGCACGGCCCGGTCGGTGGGTGTTTCCTCGTGAGAAGCCAGAGCCAGTGCCGCGGCATCTCCGGCCAGCCCGGACCACTTGCCCATGGCGTGCTGTTGGTCGCCACGGCCCAGCCGACGATCAGCTACCTCGGGCAGCAAGCGTACGGCCCCGGCCAGGAGATCGGCCGCGAGATCGGGGTCCTCCCGTCCGATCAGTGAGGCTGCCGCCTGAGCTGCCCGAATTCGCATTGACGGTCTGGTCCAGTCGGCTCGCGAACCTTCCAGATGTGCGGCCAGAGCGCGATCGAAGTCGTGCCGTGAGCCAGTCCGCTCATACCGGCTGTGTAGGGCTGTCCCGAGGTTGAGCAGGTAGTTAGATCTCTCCGGATGTTCGGCGGACGTAGTGTCGAGCGCGGCCTCGCATGCTGCCACCGCCTCGTCCAGGTCCACTGCGGATCTGGTCTCCTTGAATCTGACGGACAGTACGGCTCCCAGCGCGGACAGGTATCGCGGGCGCTCTGGGTAGTGGCTCGGGACATCGGCGGCGGCGTCCCGTCCTGCCTTGATCGCGCCATTCAGGTCCTCGAACCCCCCGGTTTGTTGGAACCGCGCGTGCAGTGTGGCGGACAGATTCGCGAGGAAGCGCGGACGGTCGGGACTGACGGAATCTGTGATCGCGAGGGCCTCGCGATTTCTTTGGATCGCCTCATCGAGATCCGGTGTGTACTCGTTTCGTTCGTAACGTTCCATCAGTGCGATGCCGAGATTGGACAGCATTCCCGCCAGGACAGAGTGGCCAGGTGATGCTGCCTCCACAGCGTCGTGTGCGAACTCGATCCCGGCATCCAGGTCCGACAGCGCCCCGGTGTGCTTGTACCGCGTCCACAGCATCAGTCCGACGTTGGACAGACGGGTCGGGCGATCGGGGTGACCGTCCGCTGTGGCCTGCGCGGAAGCACGGCTGGCGCTGAGCGCCTCGTCCAGGTCGGCCATATGACCATTGCACTCTAAGCGCTGCCACAGAGAAATGCCCAGGTTGTTAAGAACTGCGTTGAACGCGGTTTGTTGCGGGGCGATTTCTCGGGAGGCAGTCCGGTTCATCTCAATCGCCGTATCGAGGTCAGACCTGTCCCCGCCGAGGCGGTACCGCGCTAGGAGAGCTTGCCCCAGGCCGGAGAGGCGAAGCCCCCGTGTCCGTTGACCCAGCGGGGTCATCTCCAGAGCTCCCCGGAACGCGTTAATAGCACGGTCCAGATGATCTGTTTCCCCAGTGCGCTTGAATCGGGTCAGCGCGGTGCTGCCGAGCCCAGCCAGGAATGTGGCGCGCCTAGGATGTTCCTCGGAGGCAGCCTCGACAGCGGCCTGGCAGCACTCGATCGCGTTCTCCAGATCGGCCGGGATGCCGGTGCTTTCGTATCGGTCTTGCCAAGCGATACCCAGGTTGTAGAGAACTCCCGCCTTGTCGTGGTCCTCGACACAGAGGTCTGACGCTTCCTGGAAAGCTTCTATCGCCGCGTCCAGGTCCGACAGGATGCCTCTCTCGGTGAACCGGGTCTTCATCGCGGTGCCCAGATTGTTGAGCCCGCCAGCCCGGTCGGCAGAAGGGCTCACCGCCGCTTGGACTGCCAGTCGGCCAGTCTCGATTGCATCGTCCAGGTCCGCCGTCATACCTGCATGAGTGAAACGCTCCATCAGCACACCTGACAGGTTGACCAGCATGACCGACCGGTTCAGGTGCCCCGTTGTCGTACTTTCCACCGCCCCCCACGCCGCGTCGATCGCCGCGTCCAGATCCGCCGGTTCGCCACCCATGTCGAAATGGGTTTTCAGGATGACGGCAAGATTGGACAGCGTTTCCGCGTGCTCGCTTTCGCCACGGGGGATAACGGCCGCGATACGCCGCAGGAGATCGGTCACCCTTGCGCGCAGCTCTGGGCTCGGCGAAGCGTACATTCCTTGCTGAACCTTCCAGACGAAGCCCAGCGCTTGCTGGGCTACATCCGGAAGTAGTTCGTCCGGCAAATCCTCCGCACCAGCGTCGTCGAACACGAAGCAGGGCGTGAACCTCGCGACGGCCTCCTCTCTGTCCCGCTGCCCAGCCCCTCCGAGAAGTGCCCGGTACCTGAAGATGTGCAACCAGCCGAGGGCGTAATGACCTTCCAGGTCGGACGCGTCGTTTCGGAGGATCGCGGCGAGTTGGCGGGACTCGGCCAATGCTTCCGGCTCCAGCACCACACCGATGTCTTGTTCGCGGGCCATCCGATCCAGCCGTAACCCCACTGCGGCAATCCGGTTCTCCAGTTCGAGTTGTCTTGCGAAGTCCTGCTCACGACCCTGCATGAACTGTCCTGTCACTTCTCGTTCTCGAGTAGATCAGGTGGCTGCGCCATCCAGGTCCGCCGCGGCGAGCCTCTGAATTCGGCGAGCTCACGAAGCCGGTTCCGACACCGGCGCCGGGCTGCTGAGCCGTCGCATGACCGCACGACCGAGCGGTGGGCTCATCGGCTGTTCCTCGATGCGCATTTTGTCGGCCAGGTCCGTCAGGTGAAGACGCACGGATGCCTCCAGCAGCGTGGCGTATATATCCGAGGCGGCGCGGAGGCGACGTGCCGAAATGACCACCAGCGTGGCGGCGAGCGGCGCAGCGGGCCACCACCACCAGGCCAAAGGCAGATAGAGCAGGGCCCATCCACCAAGGACGGCAGCTCGCGTTAACGCGGCGCGGGCCCTGCCGATATCACCGCGTATTTCTTCTGGCAGCACGAGCCAGAGGTGGGGCCAGACGGTGAGGAGATTGCCATATGCGTCTCGGTCAAGCCGGACCGCGGCGGCGTGGATCCGGTCACCGCTCCAGGTTGGCCGTTCCGGTCGCTCCACGGAGATGCGTTCGCACCTGTGAGCCGCACGGTGACGATCCCGTGGCCTGGGGCGGTCGGCCGGACGCGGAGCGCGTTCCCGGAGCCGCAGAGCTTCGTACTCCGCCCGTGCTGCGTCCCAGCGACGCTGCCTGCGTGCCACGTGGTGCTCGACCAACTCGCCAAACGGCCACGGCCATGCGCCCCAGCCGGCGGCCAAGGCGACACGCTCGACAACGGACCCGAGGGACTGGGCTGCCAGCCCGGCGACGGCCGCACCTGCCAGCACAGCAGCGAGCAGCAGGACCTGGCCGCCTACTGCAGTTACCTGGGGAGCCCGGGCGGCCTCTGAGATCGCGTGAGCGAGCCGCCCCAAGTCCAGCGCGGCACTCTGCCCGAGGGTATGTCCGGCTGTGGCGACCGCCAGGTAAAGGGCGCCTGGCAACACGAGGAGGGATAGCCACCGCTCGGCCAGCTTCTTGCCGAGTTCGCCGAGCAACCCTCCCATTATGGGAGCCTCTCCCGGATCAGCGCCGGATCAGCGAGAGCGAACCGGCAGTGTGGCACGTCGTCCACTTCGTGACCCGATCTGCCGATGCACAGCTGCAAGGGACACCGGTACACGACATCCAGATCAGCAACACCGGCCGGCATCACGCTGCGGCCCGAATCTCCGTACACCCCCGACGGGTCGCCTGCGCATCGAACCGCTGCGTGCAAGGCGTCCAGGAGGGGCGTGAGTGAGCCGTCGTCCTCGGCCGGGCTGCCGACTGCGGCTTCGACAGCGCGCAAGCTGGCGTCGTCCTCGTCGAGCAGCTCAGCAAGTTCATCCCGATGCCTACACACGTACGACAGTGCCTTGGCGACCTTCAGGCCGACTACTTCCGCCTGGCTCGTCATGCAGAACTCCGCCCCCTATGCCTTGTTGATCCTTCTGCCCCAGGCAGCCATTCTCGCTCCAGACGTGAAGGTGCACGCCCGGGTTCGGCGAACTGCCTGAGGCGTTCCTGCTCCGGGAGCTCCAGCCCTAGGGACTTTCGTTTGGATCATCGGGCGGACCAGAGGAAGATGCCCGCGATGTGGAGTCCGGCCAGGTAGATGGTCGCGGTCTTCTCGTAGCGGGTGGCGATTCCTCGCCACTGTTTGAGGCGGTTGATGCACATGAACTGGCCTGGACAAGCAAGAGGGTGCGGGACCTTGTGGGCGTTCAAGAACAGAGGCCAGTGCTCCGACTGATCCAATAGCAGCGCCGCTCGACCTCAGGCAGACGGGCGCGCGTTTCACTGCTCGGCACTCCGCCAAATCCTCCTGACGTCAACGGTGCCAAGCCACTGAACTTGATCGGGCGATGCCGGCTGATTGCCTGACAGGTGAGGGATGGGCCCGGTAGATGTGTGCGCGTGACTGACTTCACGCCCGAGGACGGCGAGCCCACTTCCTTCGCCGAGAGGACGAAGGACCTTTACAGGAAGCACAGGGGGAAGATCCTCGCCGTCGGCGGCGCTGTCGGCAGCGTGGCTCTGATCGCCGTTGTCGTGATCGCCAGGAACGCCATGGAACCGAGCGTCCCCGAAGACACCGAGGATCAGGAGGAGACCTCCGCCACTGAAACCACGGGCCAGCCTCGGCAGTCGCCCACCCCCCACCTACGGAAGCTCACTAAGGGTCAGAACGCCAGCGAGGAAAAGACGGCGCAGTACAAGGCGGAGACAGGGGCCGACCTGGCACCCGGTACTACTTGGGTCCACCCCCCCGGAAGACGAGGATCCCGGCGAAGCCGCAGCCTGAGCACCGGAGCGAAGGGCGCCGCGGCCTCTTACTCCTGAGCAGCACCGACGGGATGCTGGCAGAACGTCTCTCCCGCCTCAATGCCTGCGATCGCCCGGGGAGACGAAGACGCCGGTCGGCGGCTGAGACGCCGTTCCTCCAAGGCGCGGAGGTGGCCGGATGCCGCCCCTCCCCTCGACCCCAGGCTGTCACCAGCGAACGTCCTCGTGCCAAAGTCGCTGAACGGACCGAACAAGCAAATAAGCGAACGCGAGGAGCAGCACATGCGCGACGGGGGACCGCAGTGGACACTCACCGTGCCCACAGGCGGCGACACACTCCGGCAGGAGCGCCTCACCCGGGATCTGCACGACAGCCTGGAGAGGGCGGACGGTCTCGTCGTCGGCTTTCATGACGCCGAAGCGTCCGCCGAACCGGGCCGTAAGGGTACGGGCGTGGGCGAGGTGGCTCTTTGGGCCGCTACCACTGCCGCTGTTGTTCGCCCGGCGTCCCAGGTCTTGATCACCCTGATCAAGGAGTGGTGCGCCAAGGAACGACACCGCAAGGTCGTGGTCACCATCGCGAGCGACTCCGTCGAGATCACCGGGCGCCCTGACGCCGCACAGGAACGCATGGTCCGCGAATTCCAGGACCGGATCTCCGGCGACGACGGCCCCGGACCGGATGACAGCGCGGCGTGACCCGCTTCCATAAGCGCCGGGCTCTTCTGATCGGCAACGAGCACTACGACGATGGCCGCTTCTCGCCCCTCGCCTCCGTCCGAGCGGACGTATGGGGACTCGCCCAGGTCCTGAAGCACCGCAATATCGGCAACTTCGTCTCCGTCCAGACAGAATCCGATCTCACCGCAGACGACATGCGGGCGGTGATCGGCGAGTTCCTTCAGGATCGCGACGAGGACGAGCTCGCGCTCGTGTACGTCTCCGGGCATGGTGTACGCACGGTGCGTGATGGCGGCGAGTTTCACTTCATCGCCAAGGACACCGACTACGACAGAGTGGCCGCGACCGGTGTCAGCGCCGGGTTCCTCAATGATTCACTGGAAGAGTGCGTCGCACCGCAGAAGATCGTGATGATCGACTGCTGTCGCAGCGGCGGGTTCGCCATGGGTCTGCGTACGTCGGACCGACGGCCTGACAGCTCCGTGGCGAAATCCGGCGAGCAGCCCCCGCTGACCAGCAGGGGTGTGTACGTCCTGTCGTCCTCACGGGCCGGGGAAGACTCGTTCGCTGACGCGGGCGGCGGCGATGACGTGAAGCCGTCGGCGTTCACCGGTGAGGTCATCGAGGCGCTGCGCACGGGGAAGGTCAGTAAGGACGGCGGCCGTGAAGTACAGGTCAGCGACCTGTTCCACTATGTGAACCGGCGTATGCGTGCCCAGGACGGTGGCCGTCAGGTGCCGGTGCACTCCGCGCTCGGCGTCGACGACCGAATCGTCATCGCGGACAGTCCATTCGGCCGGGCCCCCATCCTCGATCCCCTGAGTCCGCGGCCCCGCCCCGGCGCCGAGGTGCAGCCACAGCCGCACGCCGCGAAGTCCGCTCATACGCAGCCCGCCTGGGCCGGCTTGCTGGACTACTACCGCGAGTGCGTTCTGGCCGAAGGCGCCGAGACGCCTCTGATGGAGGTGGGCCACCAGAACACGTCGTACGTATGCCTGGACGGCGCGGAGAGGTTCCTCTCCGGCGACGTGGACGACGACGGATGCACTGCGCTCCCCGAAGAAGCCGCCACGCTGGTGGATTCGGCGGCTGAGGACGACGCGGAGCTCTGGGCGGGTTACCCGGCCGTGGTCCTCACCGGGCCGCGCTCCGGACGCCCTTGGCGGCACCCGAAGTTCGCGCCGCTTCTGGTACGCCGTGTCGAGATCGTCCAAGGCGAGGGCGAGGGCGAGGTGAGGCTGAAGCCGTACGGTCCGGTCCTGCCGCATCCTCAGCTGGCTCTCGACTGGCTCGGCGAAGAGGAAGCCACCCAGCTCATCAACACGTTCCAGCCGTCTTGGCATCGAGGCCAGCACGACCGCATGGCGTTGGAGGTACGTAACCTCCTTACGCAGGAGTTCGAGCTGCCGTGCGTGCAGGAGCTCCAGCCCGACCAACTCGCCGACCGCATCGACGTCCGCACACCCGGCCACGGCGCCCGCAACACCGCAGTCCTCTTCGCGGCGCGCCCCCAGACAGGCTTCACCAAGCGCCTGCTCAAAGACTTCGCCGACATCGCCAAGCGGACCGACCAGATCGAGAAGACCGCCCTCGGGGCCCTCGCGCCCGAAACCTCGCAGCGTGACCGAGCCCTCGGCCACACGGATCCTGAACCGGCGCGCCTCGTGACGCCACTGCCCTGCAACGAGGCGCAGACCGCGGTGCTCCGGTCCGCAATGACCCGCCGGCTCACGGTGGCCACCGGCCCGCCCGGCACCGGCAAGAGTCAGTTGGTCGCCAATCTCGTCGCCACCGCGGTCTCCGCCGGTCAGACCGTACTGGTCGCCTCTACCAACAACGAGGCAGTGGACGAGGTCTGGCGCCGCTGCGACACGCTGGTGCCCGGCAGCATCGTACGGACCGGTTCGGCGCGGAAGAACGCCAAGAGCAACACGGAGCATGAGGCCGCCGCGCTGCACGCACTGCGCACCGGCCCGGAGCCGTCGTCCACCATGGCCACGGCGTCCATGGAGGCCGCCTTGGCCGCCGACCATCTGACAAAAGTACGGCGGGACCTGGCGCGCATCGCGGAGACGGAGCTGCGGCTCCGCCGGGCAGGCGAGGCCCGCGAGCATCACGCGGAACAGCTCGGGATCGCCGTCGCCGAACTCCAGGACCTACTCGGTCGTTTGCCCAGGGAGCTGGAAGACAAAGCTCGCCGCCTCTCCCGTGCGCGCTTCCTCGGGTCGTGGCGCCGGGCCCGGTTCCTGCGCGGGGCAGGTCTGGACGGGTACGACGGCGATTCCGCCGCGGGCTGCCTCGCGCTCGCCGGCTTCGCCGCGGCCGAGATGGAATGGCGTGACGGGTGCGAGCACGCGGCCTCCGTGGACGACACTGCGCTCGCGCGCGCACTGCGGGACGCCGAGAACAGCGTTCAGGACGCTTCACGCACTCTCCTCGCCACCACGGTGCAAGCCGCCGCTTGGGCTGGGCGCCGTCGCATCCTCGATCTGCTGACCGCTCAGGAGGACGAGGCTCGCGGCGACTGGCCGCAGATGCGGAGGGTTCTGGGCCGATCAGACGGTTCGCCCGAGACACCCGCGGTGGCCGGGTGGGCCGTCACCAGCCTCTCTGCCCGGCGTTTCCCTCTGGGCCCGGCCCTGTTCGATCTGGTCGTCATCGACGAGGCCAGCCAGTGCGCGATCCCGCATGTCCTGCCGCTGCTCTTCCGCGCGCGGCGCGCCCTCGTCATCGGCGACCTGATGCAGCTCACGCACATCACGAAGACCAGCCCGCACCGCGAGGCGCTCATTCGCCACGGGAACGGGCTGCGGTCCGAATGGCTGGAGAAAAACCGCCTTGCCTACCGGCGCCACTCCGCCTTCCACGCTGCCGAACGCTCCGCAGGCGGTACGTTGCTTCTCGACGAACACTTCCGCTGCCACCCGCACATCGCCGCGATCTCCAACGACCTCTTCTACGATGGCGGACTGACCGTCCTCACCGACACCCGCGGCCGCCCCGCTCTGCCGCGTCCCGCCGTCATCTGGACAGACGTGCCCGGACGGGCCACCCGCCCCCGGTTAGGTGGCTCCTGGGTCAACGAAGACGAGATCCGAAAAGCGCACGACAGCGTCAACTACCTGCTGGAACAGCTGCCGCCCGAAGCCACCGTCGGCGTCGTCACTCCCTTCGCGCCGCAAGCCGACGCGCTGCGGAGGCGGTTGCGACCGTACGACGAGGAGCGTTTGCGCATCGGAACGGTACACACCTTCCAGGGCGGCGAACGCGATGTCATGGTGTTCACCCTCGTCGCCGGGGACGGAATGCACCCCGGTGCCGTCGAATGGGTCGGCGGACAGCTGAACCTTTGGAACGTCGCCGTCACCCGGGCGCGAAGTCACCTCATCGTGGTGGGCGACAAGGAGCGCTGGCGGAAACGGGGAGGCGTGGCCGCCGCGCTGCTGGAGAGTGCGGAGCGCGACGGAGTGCCCTCACATGACAGCAGCGAAGACGTGCTGCTCAAGCGCATGTACCAGGTCCTCTCCCGCGAGGCGGGAGCCACTGTCACGCTGGGCGAGACCGTTCACGGGCATCCGGCGGACGCTCTGGTGGCAGGCGTCGGCGACACCGCCCCTAGAGCTGTACTGCTCGACAGAGGAGTCGAAGAGGGCGCCGACGCGGCACGCCACCTCCGGCTCATGCTGCACCGGCGAAACCTGCTGGGCAGTGGGGACGGCGAAGTCGAAGCCGCTCGATGGCCGGCCTGGAGGCTGTACGAGACAGACGAGCAGCGGGGGTGAGCCAGGCCCCACGCTCTGATCCGGTGGGGGCTCTCACTCTCCGTACGCCTGCCTCCAGCGCGTCCGGTGCCGAGGCCCCCCTGTCCGCCACCGTTTGCCTCGCCGAGCGACAGCAGCGAGGCTCCGCTGTTCCACAGGCCGAGGTGGTCACGGTGCACAGCGAGAATGCCGTGCTGTACGGCGAACCCTTCGGAAGGCCGGCTGAACCGCGTGGTCGTCACGAACACCGCCAGATCGGCCCCGAAGTGCACCTTGGCCCCCAGCAGGTCACGCATCTCGCGGCTCGCGATCGCCCTAAGTAGGCGCATAGCGCACAGTTCAGGCAGCAAGTACGGGCAGCGTTCCCGTTGATTCCCAAGCTCAGAGCGCAGGTTCGAATCCCGGCACCCGCTCCAGAGCTGAGGCCCAGGTCAGCGACCTGGGCCTTCCTTGTCGTACGGGCCAGTTCAGGTGTCGCGCACCAGATCAGCACCATTTCCCCCTGCATTCGACTGGCGGGGGAACGGTCGCGACGTTCGCGCGGTCATGCCGCTCGGTTAACCAGCCCCCCGGCTCCAAGCTTGCTAGCCACCCAGTCGAGCCCCTTAGGCGTGAGGAACGTCTGCTCCACCCATCGACCGTTCGGCGTCGGAACAAACTTCACCTCGGCTCTGCCCGCCTTGGTGTGGCACTCATAGGGCAGGCGAGGGTTCTGAACTTGCAGGAGCCTGATGTCGTCCCGCCGCAACAGTTCCATGAACTTGGTACGCCCCAGTCCTCCGGATATCTGGGTCAGCGCCTTTGCTGCGGTCGCCATGTCGATCAGACCATCGCAGTCGCAGAAGTCATCCCACTTGCCGGCCTTCGGTGCGGCGATCGCGAGTTCCCTCTTGGCCTGAACTAGGTCGCGAGCAGCCTCGACGCACTTCTCCGCCAGGACAAGAATCCCCTCGGGGCTGGAGACATCCGCCCCCTGCCCCTGCGCGATTTCGGCCTCTCTCGTCCGGACAGCGAAATACGTTTGAGCGGACGCGATCTCCGGCTTTCTGGGGTCGCCGTTCATGGCAACCAGGTAGCAGGCGTACCGAGTGAGGCGGAAGTCTGCGACGCTCTGCCGACCCCAGCGACCACCGGTGATCACTTTCGTGGCGCCACGAAAGTGATCAAGAGGGTTGACTCCACTGTTTTCCGCTGCGGCTATTGCTCGATTGATGGCGGACTCGAAGCCTTCCCACGAGGCATAGCCCATAGACTTGTGAAGATCACGCGCCGACCAACACTCCCGACCGTAATGATCTACGAGCTTGAGCCGATCGAACAGACTGCCCCCGGGGTTGTCTCCGTCGGACGGCAAGGTAAGGTCCCGCATGGACAAGGTTGCACTCCCTTGTACATCGTGCTCCGTTGTGGCTCCACCCGCGCGAGAGCTTGCCCTAGGCCGCCTTCGGATTGAAGGCGGCCTTGCGGCATTCAGAGTAATGCACCTTCCTGACACACTGCGGAGTACCTCGTAACCCCTCGCTGGCACGGCGTGTCAGGCCCTTTGGTCACTCCTTGGAATCTTTGGCGTTGGACGTGATCCCTGTGTCATTCAGTGCCACTAGGCGTAACTGCGGGGCTATTTGAGGGCAATTCATGTGACTGACGTCTCCTCGTCACAGGTGAGCCTCATTCAGCCATAGCGGCCCCGTTGCACAGGGTTCGCCGCCTTGGCCGACCGGTCAGCCCCTGCGTTCCGTCGTCCCCGACGGCCTCGTCCAGGCCGAGCGCCACCTCTTTCTGCCCCTCACGGTCGCGGAGTTGCTAGTGCACTCCTGCTGCGCGCAGTGCCGGAATCATTCGGCAGCCCGAGTGCCAGGTCCCCACTGCGCCGAAGAGCGCGGCGTCAAGGTGCCAGCCGACCAGCCACCCACGACCAGGCGCAGGTCGCAGCCCTCACTGCTCGTCCGTTCCGCAGACATCGAGATGCGGCACCGGACGTGGCACGCCTTTGGCATCGATGGCGACGAACATCAGGCGGCCGGTGGCCACTTCGGCAACTGGACCGGAGGCATTCCAACGCTCCGCCGTCACCCGGACCACCACCGTCATGGACATCCTCCCGGCGCGTTCCAGTTCGGCGTGCACGCTGAGGAGATCACCGGCGCGGACCGGGGCAAGAAAGGTCATCCGATCGACGGAGACGGTCACCGCAGGGCCGCCAGCATGTCGGCCAGCGGCGGCCGCGGCCGCGTCGCCGATGAGCTTCATCACCACGCCGCCGTGGATGGTGCCGTACAGGTTGGTGTCGTGCTCACTCTTGATGTGCGCGAGCATGACCCGGGAATCGGCCGGCATCTTGGCGGCAGAATCCAGGGTCGCGGTCCGGTCGGCCACGTCAACTTCGTGAACTCCTCGCCGGAGTTCACAGTCAGGGCATCGAACCGGGCCGTGAGCTGGAGGGCTCGCGGACGGCCCTTGCTGACGCGTCATTCCTGTGACAGCCGGGTGGTCAGCTTGGCCGAGGCCACCCGTCCCGCACTCGCCGTACCGTCACGGATGCGGGAGCGTGGAGCGGACGTACCTCGACACGTGGCCGGGGGAGCGATCTGCTAACACGATGTGGCTCAGCCCGTCATGGGCGCTCCGCCAACTGACTCGTCGCGTCATCGCCGTACGGGTTACCCAACACTTCCGTCGCAACGTTCGTGAACACCGCATAGATGCCAGCGATCTCGTGGCGACTCGCATCTAGGTGTTGGAATCGCTCTCTCGGCGCCTCACCGCTGTCCTCAAGTGAGATTGCCAGACTGCGAACGGCATCTTCGGCCGTGCCCAGAGCGTCGTAGCCGCGCCAAGCCACCTCCGCAGCTCGTTGGGGACCGGCAATGGAGACGCGCACGCGCGTGCGAGCAAGCTCCTCCCTTGCCGCGGATATGACCGCGATCTGTGCATCACTGATGCCCCGATGTTTGATCACTTCTCCGAGAGCGGCATCTACCGCCCGACTGGCGTCATGCCATTCGGCAAGGAATGCTGCGTATGCGTCACTCCGCGCCTGACGCTGCCAATGACTGTGCTCCACAGCGCCTTGAGCGCGAACCTGTTGCCGCATCGTGCGCGCGGTGAACCAAGCGCCTGCCGTCGTGCCACCAACGCCCAGGAGACCTGCGATAGCTGCTGCCCAAACCGCAGCCTCACCTTGATCCATATCGTGAATCGCCCTCTCTCCAGGTTCGAACCAAAACCCCTTACAGCATCCATCTGATAGACCCATGGCGCTGATCAATGCCATCAGGAAACCGTCCACTCCCTAATGCGATAGTGGATTGCGTGTTTAATGCGGCCCGGCCCTTATGGGTGCCTCAAAGCCGTCTGCATCGCCTCAATTAACCTGCCACGGGCCTCACGCGCAGCCCGCCACGCGTTCTTGCACTCGTCCGAGTCCGCGCCGTGACCGGCAACCACTGCATCATGGAAGTCGAGCACCGTGAGGGTGGCCTGGCGAGCCATGTCAAGGATCGGCTGTGGTGCCACCAACTCCAGTTGGTGCTGCGCGGCATACACGCCGTACTCGCTGATCGCGATGTGCCCCCTGCCGACGCGCTCCTGTGAAGGCTCAGCCCGAGAGAAAGCGTCACGGGCCTGAGCCAGGGCACCCAGGTATTCCATGAATGAGGTGCGCAGCTCAGCGCGGTCCCTCTCAGACCTCTCTCGGCGCCACCGAATGCGGTCGGCAACAAGAGTGCTGGCTACGCCAAGAACCGTACCCACAGCCGTCGCCACGACTGCTGTCCACTCCATGCCTCACCCCTGGTTGTATGGAAAGTCCGCGCGCCAAACCCTCGGGAGACTGGCATCCCCCTGCTGCAAGGAACTACTCCACTTACGAGGCTGCATCACACCGCACCAGATGCGCACCAGAACGAGGGGTAAACCGCGGCCAATCGCGGGTCATCAGAGAGATCAAGGTCAGCGCGATGCGCGCGATCACTCTTGCGATTCTTGTCAGCAATTTCTCCAAAGATTGCTCCATCACGGCCACGATGAACGTAGCGTGCATGACCATGGGAGACCTCATACACCCTCGGACGTGGGCGCAACGATCGATGGGTATGCCAGTGCTGCCAGGCGCAAAGTCCACCTGGCTCATCACACTTCACGCGCTGATCGAGGAGCTGTCCACCAACAGACAGCCGGCCTCAAGCGATCAAGTGTCCCTCCCTCGGACCGGTGGGCTGAACCGGCACCAGCTTCAGCGGCTCGTCCGCGCCGGACTGCTCGCTCGCGAAGGGGCGACGGTTATGCCCAGTGCCGCTGCCACCTCCTGGCAGCAAAGTGGCGACCCTGCCGTGCTCGTGCAAGCGCTCCACTGCAACGTCAGGTTCGTGGGTGAAGCCATGGACGCCCTGTACTCCGGGCCTCGCACGCATGAGCAGCTCCTGAGGCTGGCCCGCGAAGAGTTCGATCTGCAGTGGGACACCCCGGCCCCTGTGCGTGATCGCACAGGGTGGCTCGCTGTCACGGGAATGGTTGAACTCTTCGACCGCCAAGTCCACCTGACAGAAGCAGGTCGGCGCGTCTTGGCGACCATCGAGTTGGGAAAGCCCGAGCCCGACGGCACCGACACCGTCGTACAGCTCGCCCCCACACCCGGAGCCATCGCCAGGCTTGTCGAACAGCTCGACGAAGCTGGCCTCAGGGATAGAGCGGACGGCGCGAATCTCTATATTCCGGGAGTCGCTGCTAACGGCGGAATGCTGGATGCACTACAGGTGCTCACCGAGGCAGCCATTCCATCGGTCAGTGACGAGGAATTTGTGCGATTCGTACAGAGCAACTTCCCCAAGGCCCAAACTGTGGCCACGGCACGAACAGCGAAGGACACCCTCAAGGCGCTCGGACTGATTCAGCGGACGTCATCCAAGAGCTGGGCCGCCACACCAGCTGCCCTTGCTTGGGTCGCGTCGGGCGAACCGCTGGACCTTGCACGCACTGTTCATGCCGCAATCGCCTTCTTCTGTGAGGTGCTGGGCGAGCTTGACCATACGGTTCGGCCCACGACCGGCACGCTTACGGAACGCAGTTCCCTTTACCTCCCCAACCGCGGGAAGCCTCTGTCCCGCAGTGCGGTCAATACCCGTCTAAATCTGCTGCAGGCTTGCGGGCTCGTCACCCGGCTCTCGCAGACCACTTACCGTACGACGACTCTTGGGCGAGCGTTCAAGGACTCACTGCCCTGCTTCCAGCCGAATGACACCGCAGGTCGCGCACCCTCCGACGGAGCCACCGGCAGCCACCACGGTGACAGCCTTTCGGGCATCACTCACCAATCCAGTTCCACGGCGTCGCACATCGCGGCGGAGCTGGAGGATGCCGCACGGGATAGCGCGAACTCCAAACGCTTGGAGAAGGCTGCCATCGTTGCGCTCAGCTACCTGGGCATGCCGGGCCAGCACGTGGGCGGCCCCGGAGCGGTGGACGGCCATGTGCGATTCGGGGTCGGTACGGACTCGCGGATCCTGGCCATCGAGGCGAAGACTTCGGCCACTGGTCCGGTGAGGGATCAGCCGTTGTTCGGGTTGCCGGAACATCGAGCGAGGGTCGGGGCACATGTACACCTCCTCATCGGGCCGGGCTTCGAGCGTCGCATGCTCAAGGAAGCCGACGACGATCCCGCCATCGCCGTGATCGACACCGGACTGCTGGCCGAGGTCGTCCGTCGCCAGGAACAGACGCCGCTCACCCTGACCGAACTGGCACCCCTGGTTGACCCAGCCCTGAAGGGAGCTCACCGCTGCGCCGCCATGCGCGGGTGCTGGGAGGCCCAGGACATACGCAGTCGACTCGAGTACGCGCTGGTCGACATCTTGAATGCGGAAGCAGAGGACCCACTGGAGGAGGGGGGCTGGCTCGATCTCACGTCGATCCGACGCGAGCTCCGGACCCGTGGGTACCGCGTCGACGAGGGCACTGTCGTGGAAGCCCTCGAGTTCCTGGCTTCCTCCCGTATCGGTGCGCTTCAACGCTCTAAACAACGCTACCGCTGCACGGCCAGCGTCCACACGGCAGGTCAACGCATCAAGGCCCTCGGATACCAGTGGGTGGCAGCGACAGAACTCCATCAGGCAACGCGCTCAGGAGACGAAGCTGCCCAGGCATAGCTGGCCTCTCGAGCAGATTGGGTCGCTGGGCACTACTCCGAAAGCGAGCTCCCCTCGAACAGTCTTGAATACCGGATAACGATGCGTACGAGCTGCTCCAGAAGTTCACCATTGGAGGGTGCATCCCTGTCTGGCAACGGGGCGCTACAGAGTCCCCATGCCGAAGCTAGAACCGGCCGGCCGCAGTGACCTCCGCGTGGACACCCCCACCACTCTTGCTGACCGTCAGCAGGCCACGGTCGCGCAGGGCATAGGCCGAGCGCCATTCCCCCGGCGCCCAGGCTCGACGTTCCTCACTGGCTGCGAGCCGCTCCAGAAGCGCGCGCTGCCGTTCGTTCAAGGTGGACCACCGATGCACGAGCCCCAGCCCACACGGGCCTCCCTCACTCTGTATAGAGCCGAAAGAGCGGACCTCGGCAGTGGGAGTTCCCTGGGACTTTTCTGGGACTTCCGGCTGCATCAACGGGCACGAGCGTGAAACAGCCGAAAGACTATCTGCGCAGGTCAGCGACGTGTAGCCGCCCATCTCGGCAGGTCACGGTGCCGCCTGGTCTCTTCCGGGACATCTGAGGGACGAGGTCCGCCGCACCCTGCCTGACCTGCACGAATGCATGTATGGACGGGGTGCGACGGCACCTCTGCGCCCGAGCTCAACCCGGTCGAGAAGGTCTGGTCGACGATGAAAGGCAGCCTGGCCGACCTCGCCGCCCGCACCGCCGGCGAACTCGCCGCCGCGGTGAAGAACCGCCTCAACCGCATGCAATACCGCACCCGTCCGATCGACGGCTACCTCACCGGAACAGGTCCATCTCCACCGTCGCCGGCCAGACCTTGATCGCAAAAGGTGTCCAGCGGCCGGTCGTCGTGCTGTGGACGGTGGTCGCGTCGCTCAACGACGCCAGGCCGACACGACTGCCACGGCCTGGTCGATGTTGAGGCGCGGGTCGCAGAGGGTGGTGTAGCTCAGTGGGTCGAGGAGGTCATCGAGATGTGACTCGTCCGCCACACATTCAACGACGTTCTCCGGCGTGGCTTCCAGGTGCAGCCCCCCTGCGACCACGTGCTCTGCGGCGGCCACCTCTTGGAAGAGCTCCACTTCGCGCTTGATGCTGGTCAGCAGGCGGGTCTTGCGGCCCAAGGGGCCGCATTGAGTGTTGCCGTGCATCGGATCGCACAGCCAGATGACCGGATGCCCCGCGTCGCGGACAGTGGCCATCAACGGTGGCAGCCACTCCGCGACCCGATCCGCGCCCATCCGGGAGATGAGCGTCAGTCGGCCGGGCGTACGAGCCGGGTCCAGGACCGAACAGAGCTGAATCAGCTCGGCGGGTGTCATCGTCGGACCGACCTTGCAGGCCACCGGATTCTGGATCCGGGCCAGCAGCTGCACGTGTGCACCGTCCACCTGGCGGGTGCGGTCCCCAATCCATGGCCAGTGCGTCGAGGACAGCAGCAGGCCTCGCCGGCCACGACGCAGCAACGGTAGCTCGTAGTCCAGCACGAGGGCCTCGTGACTCGTCCACACAGGTGCCGCGGTCGGCAGACCCCAGGCGCCGCCGAGTCGGCGCAGGAATTCCGTTCCGGCGTGAGCGGCCCGGTAGCCGGTGAGCAGGCGCGCCGGATCCGGCTGGCGTAGCTGCGGATCGGGCTGCGGGTCGTTGACCAAGTGGCCGCGGAACGTCGGTAGCTCGAGCTCTCCGTGCCGCTCCAGGTCGGCGGAGCGGGGCTTGGCGAACTGACCCGCGATCCGACCCACCCGCACCACGGACAGGCCGGTTCGGGTTTGCATCGCCCCGGCCAGCGCGTCGAGCATGCCGGCCTTGCGGCTGAGCACCTCGGGAACGCAATCCGCGGGGTCCTCGGCGCAGTCGCCCGCCTGCAGGATCTGTAGCCCGCCGGCCGCGACCTCGGCGAGGAGCAGCCGCAGATGGCGTACCTCGTCCCAGGTCACCAGGCCGGACAGGTCACTGAGTGCGCTGCTGAGCCGTTCAGCCAGACAGTGGTCCTTCCACCGCGGTTGCTGCTGGGCCGGCAGAGTGCGAAGCCATTGACCCTCGCGCTCCTGATCCGAAGTGAAATCGGTTTCAACTGACGGTGTGAGGGTGAGAGGCGTGGTCACGAATTTGATCCCCCGAATTGGAAGCTCGTCGCTCCAAAGTTGCAGACATTCCGCCGATGGCCAACCGGCACCTCGCCTCTTCCGGAAGGCGAAGGCGAACAACTACTCAGGTGGGCAGGAGGTCGCGCACCAGATCGATGAGAACGGTCATACCGTCCTGACTGAGCACCGATTCAGGGTGGCACTGAACCGGACGTCACGGTGTCGTGCGAACAGGCGGGCGACGGAGGCCCCTGGCACGCGGAATCTGCTCACGCGCCAGGAAAGGACGCGACCGGGTCACCGCACCGCGGACGAGGCGGTGACTGAACCAACGGCAGTGCCGCGCGGTGGTGGTCCGACGACCGGCTGCCGTTGAGGGTCATGCCGAGTTGACGGCCCACGGCCACACAGAGGTCGGGAGCCGCGGTGCGGGCCAGGTCCTGATGATTGTTCTGGGTGACACACGCCGACGCCACGTTCCTGTTCTTCAGCCGCAGGTACCACGGGAACAACGATGCCAGCGCAGGCTCGGTCAGCATCGTGCGCGAATGCACGATCGTGCCCACCGTCATGTTGCCGAAAGGGCGTTGCGTGGAGTTCATGAAGCTCTTCAAGCGCTCCTGGAAGATCTTCAGTACCGCAGGTACGTTCCCCGCGTACACCGGCATGGCGAGCAGCATCGCCTGCGCGCCCTCGGCCAGCTCGATGACACGCTCGAAGTCGTCGTTGAGCGTGCACCGGCCCACCTCGGGATCAAGGCAGGTGTCCTCGCCTTCGCACATCTCGATGCGATGGTCGATCAACCGGATCCGCTGGATCTCCGCGTCGCCGACCTCCCGGGTGACGCCGGTAATCGCCGCCTCGAGCAACGCGTCTGTCAGCGACGGGAGACGCCTCTGTGTGCAGGACAACGCAACGATCTTCATCTGGATGGACCTCCCCTTGTCCGCTCAGCGCCATTCAAGACCGGGCACCTGACGAAGCGCCCGTGGCCGCACTCTGAGGCAGCCTCAACCACTCAAGAAGTGAATGCTTACCCGTCGAACGCCATTCAGTTCCCTACCGCCGCTCCGTCAGGAAATAAGATGCCTTACCGTTGATGGTAATGGTCATGTGCATTCCCGACCCTTCCTCGGCCGCTCCACGCGAGACAACGTATGGCATGTGCCACTGATATTTCACGAGGGTTCCCTTTGCCGGGCAGAAGTCAGACCCGTCATATCGCGAGACGTCACCGTAGTTGTTGACGCCAAACCGACGGGGGTGCGCGCCGATCCCTGGCAGCACAGCCTCGCCGGCTCTCGCAAAGTCCTCTGGCGTCTCCAACTGCGCAACGGTTTTCTCCGCTTCGGCTGCCAGCGCTCTGTAGTAGTCGCGGATCTGAATACCACTGGATCGAGCAACCACCTCGCGCGGAACAAACAGGAACATGAGATGATTCCCGAAGGGAAGGCTTGAGGCGTACGAGGCGTTCTTCATCACGAGAAGGTTTTCGCTGGACCTTTTGAGAAATTCCGCTTTGACCATGTCGAGATATGAACCGATCTTCTGGGCCGGCTCGACGGTCTCTCGAAGCTCCCAGGGCATGATTCGCACCGCTTCATGCTCATCAATGGACGGCTTCTTCGCGGGCAGATACTGGTCCAGGTCCGCGGCCTGCAGTTCAAGCTCCGCTATCGCCTCAGCAATGCGGAACTGGTCTTTGCCCGCCTTCATGGTACTCATCAACGCCTGGTGGAAGCGGAAGCACCTGTAGCCGTCCTGCATTGACATGGGGAAGGCTGTAAAAATCCCCTGGATGTCGGGGTTCGACTTGTACCTGACGGACATCAACAGGAAGCCGTCGTAGTAATTGGGATACTCGTCGAGCACGATCCCCTGAAAGGATGAGATCGGGAATTCTTCCGGATCTTCGAACTCTCGTTCGATCACATAGCACTTCGGAAAGAGCGGGTTCTTGTCAAGGAAGTGACTGACTGCGTCCTGGAAATCGCCAAGCGAAAAAGGCTGCTCAACGCTGTACGTTGAAAGCGCCGGGTAGAATTGCGTCACACCAAGCGGGCGCGGGAAAGACATCAGGTTTAGACGGATCATTTTGTCGACCATCGACAAAGGCATGCCTGATCACTCCGATAGACGGGTACGAGAAGTGCTGGAAGACGTTCCGGTCGAGGGTCCGGCAAAGTCGCGAAAAAATGTCCGAGTTGGTGGCATCGCTAAATGCCCCGCTGGGCCGATTGGCAGGAAACTGTACTGCCGTCGGTTCAATCAGCAGTTCGTCCGCGGTGCGGTGACCCGGCCGCGTCCTCCCTTGGAGCGTGAGGACCCTCCGCGCGCCAGGTGCACCCGTCGCCCGCCTGTTCGCACGACACCTTGACGTCCGGTTCCACGTAGCGGGCGGCGATGGCGGAGTTGAGATCCTGGCAGTACCCGCACGGTGACTTGAACGTCAGGACGACGCCGGCGCGGGCAGCCTCTTTGCGGTACCGGAGGATCCCGCAGTCGACGTTACGCAGGACGGTGCCCGAGGGCTGAGCCTCAGTGGACACTGCCGAGTCGTACAGCATGAGCTGACGTTGCAGCCGGGTCATGAAGTGATCGGTAGGCGATACCCCGTCGGGCCGTTGCGCTCGCAGTAGTTCCGCGGTGATGCGGGAGTTCGCCTCAACCCATCCGGCCAGGCCTTCTTCGCCGTGCTCTCCCAGGACGAACTCTTCCGCGGCCGCCTGGGCCTCGAAGTACCGCTGGCGCCACAGGTCGACCTTCTCCGTCGGGTCGAGAGGAGACGTTTCACCGGTCATGGTCCGCGTCCTTCCCTGTGACGTCGTCCAACTCGGCGAAGACCTCCTGGGCAACGCGCAGTCCGTTGTTGGCGACCGGCCAACCGCCGTAGTAGGCGAGCTGAATGATGACCTCGACGATCTTCTCTCGCGACATCCCGAGGTTCAGCGCGGCACCGATGTGGCCCCGCAACTCCCAATCGGTCCGCGCCAGCGCGACCGCGGTCAGTGCGACCAGTTCGCGCTCCTCGAGGCTCAGGTGCGGGCGGTCCCAGATCTCGCCGAACAAGTGGTCGACGGTTATCTGCAGGAACTCCGGATAAGAACCCGCGCGCGGTTCGCGGCCGAAGACCTCCTTGAAGATGGCTTCACCCCGCTCGCGCCGGGCAGACGGCTGATTCATCGATCAACTCCTCCATGTCTTGGCTGCGGCGGCGACGGTTGGGAAGCCGCCAGGGCCGGCTGCTGTCATCGGTCCATCACAGGACGATGCTGAGCTTGCCGTGCTCGTACAACGTCTCGTGGTCGAGCACCACGACCCGTCTCCGGATCCGGAACGACTCGCCCTCAGGGACGAGTTCGAATCGATATTTTCCGACGTAGGCGTCGGAGCGCCCGTGCCCGTAGCGGTATGCGACGACATTTGCCGCCACCTCGAGGTAGCTGCCCTGATCAGCCAGGATTTCCACGTTGCTGATCATGCGATTCGTTCGCGACCGAGGGTCCTCGCACCACACCTCACCATTGAGGAGTTGCTCGATCCGCTGGCGAAGCCGGGCAGCATCGTCGTCGATGAGCCCGAGCGCGTCGGGCGACTCGCCGCGGACGTCGGTAGCCGGCACCACGTAGCGGATGTCGTCGGTCAGCATCTCGTCGTACCACTCGATCAGACGCCACTCGTCGAGCAGCCGAGCCTCACGGAAAAGGAACTGGCTCACCCGGTGCCACAGCCTCACCTGGGCCGCATCGTCGACTATCAGTTCGCTGGTCATTTCTTTTCTGCCCCTTGCAACTCGGCCTGGTGAGCGGCCTCGAAGTGACCGTCGTCGCCGTGCATCAGTCGGTCCCACTGCCGCCAGAATTCGCGGGCAGGAAGCTCGTCGGTCGTCTCGGGGATCTCCTTGTTCATACCGCGTGAGAGATCCGAGTAGCGCACCGTGCGGTTGAGATAACCTCGCTGGCACGACTCGACGATCTCGATGTCGTCGGGAGTGGCGAAGCCAGCGGGACCGAGGAACGTCAGGTAGTGACTCTTGCGGAGTTCCCGGATCTCCGGATCTTCGTCCTTGGGGGCCAGCGCAACCGAGGTGATGGCCATCCGGTCGGCGCCGATCGGTTCAATCTTGCGAATCGTGATCGCAATCGCGTCGATGATCAACAAGTTGGGGAAGATCAGCAACGCGCGATTGGTGCCGGTGATCCGTTCGGCGCGTTCGGCGCCGAACCGGTCGACGAAACGTGCGGCGGTCGCCTCGATTCGCGGCCGGACCTCGGGACCGAACATCGGCGTCCAGTGGGCGAGCGGGCGGGCTGCGGCCGGCGGCAGCTCGTTGGCTCCATGCCCCAGGCCGAGGCCTCGGCCGAAGCCACCTCGTCGTCGTGGTGGCACCGACCCGAGCGACTGCATGTAGCTGACGTAACGCTTGTGCAGTGCACGGAAATGGTAGATGTCGACGCTGTTCTCCATCATGAGCTTCCAGTTGGCTTGAGCCCCGTGGAGTTGCGCGCCTTGGATCACCTCCATTCCGACCTCGGACTGGTCGTCGATCAGATCGAGGTACTCCGTGGCTCCCGCCAGGTACTCGGTCAAGGTGCGCGGTTGCTCCGGATCGAAGGTGACGAAGACAAAACCGCGGTAAGTGTCACTACGGTGCTGCGCCAGGCCGAAGTCCGCCTTCCGAAAGTCCGGCCCGTACCCGTCCGGAATCGGAACCCCGACCAGTTCGCCCCGGTTGGAGAACGTCCAGTCGTGATAAGGGCACCGGAACGATTTGGCCTGCCCGGCCGGCTGCGAGCAGATCAAAGCCCCGCGGTGAGTGCAGCTGTTGGCAAACACCCGGATCACCCCGTCGGACCCGTGCGCCATGACCACCGGGCGCCCGCCGACGTCGCGTGCCACGTAGGAGCCCGGCCCGGGCACCTCCGATTCGTGCCCGACGTACAACCAGCAGCGATCAAAGATCCTGGCCATCTCCCGCGCGGCCACGTCGTCGTCGGTGTAGGCGCGGCGATCCACCCGGAACGAGAGGCGCTCGAGATCATCGACGACGATCGGGTCGTCCACCGGCCGCTGCAGTTCGATCGTCACTGCTCACTCTTTCGCTGTAGTTTCTGGACGGTTCTGACGACCACCTCGCCGTGCGTGCGGCAGCAACGCCGCACTCCGGCTGCGCGGCGTACATTCCGGCCCCCGACGTGTGTCTGACCAAAAGCACCAGTGCGGGGATGTGAAACCCAACACCGGGGGCCGTTCACGACTCTGCAGCCCTCCTAGGTGGAGGATTGCAACAACGGGCAGATTGTCAGTCGCCAAGTCGGTCGTACATAGGACTTAAGACCCATCGCCGGCTGTCGCTGTGCTTCGACGCCCGCCGACAGCCCCATAAGCACGGTTATTGCTGTCGACGGGCCGGCGCCGAGCCCTGGGACGGGCTCCGGGATTAGCGCGACAAGAGGCAGCAGAAGACGCCGGGGTATTGCGTTCTCGGACGGTGAGTCGTTGGCCGGAGTTTTCGCGGGGTAGGCGCCCTCTGTGGAGGCCGCGGAAACGGGTGAGGCCGCATCAGTGATCATGGAGTTGCGAAACTTCACAACACTGAGGAAGACCCTCTCTGCCAAGATCGTGTGAGGCAAGATCTACTCTGCAAATGGTGAGTAGAGGGCGAGCAAGGAGACCCGGCCCGGTAAGTTCCAGCAGCGAGGCACCCGAGAACGTCCTCGGCCGCCTATAGAGCCCGGATCCTGCAGGAGCGCCACGCCGCGATCAGCGACGTGTAGAGGCCCTCACGGCACAGAAGAGCGCCCGGTGCATCGACAGGCACGAGCGTGACACAGCCGAAAGGCCATCAGCGCAGGTCAGTGCCCCAAAGTCGCCCATCGCAGCAGGTCACAGCGCCCCCTGGTCTCTTCCGGGACATCTGACGGGCGGGGGGCGCCGCAGCCAGGAAGCTGATTGCGCTCCCCGGGGCCGTCTGTGGGCCGTCGTCGGTACCTCCGCTTACCTGCCTGTTGAATGACTCGTACACCTGCGGAGCGCACCGTCGACGGCCTCCCAGCCCGTCCTGGCTGCTCGCGGTCGCGGGCTCAGTGGGTCCGTTGCGGAAGGTCGTGGGGAGTACCGGGGCGAGGCGGTGCGACGGCGGGCTGGGCGCCCGGTACGCGGCGGACCGCCACCGGCATCAGCAGGCCGGCGACGGCGAAGAGGCCGCCGAGCGCGAGCCAGCCGGCGGTGGGGTGGCTGCCCAGGCACAGGGCGGCCAGCAGGGAGGGGGCCATGGCCTGGGACGAGCCCTTCCCCAGGGAGAAGAAGCCCTGGTACTGGCCGTGGGCGGACTCCGGGGCGAGCTGGAAGCTCAGACCGAACCCGCCTGCGGAGGTCCAGAGTTCGCCGAGGGTGAGCAGCACCGCGAAGGCCAGGAGCAGTCCGACGGTCGCCGCCGTGCCGCTGCCGCCGGTGCACGCGGCCACCGCGCAGGCGGCCAGCAGGGCCACGCCCGCGCGGCGGCACAGGGCGGCGGCACGGCCGTCATCCTCCACTCCCCTGCTGGCGCGCATCTGGAACAGGACCACCATGACCGCGTTGACCACGACGATCACCGAGACCATGGCCCTCGGGGCGGAGGTGTGGTCGACCACCCACAGCGGAACGGCGAACGAGATCACCTGGAGCTGGAGATTGAGCACGCCGCTGAGGGCGGTGGTGCACACGTACCGGGCGTCGCGCAGCACCTGCCGGCGGGAGACCGGCGGGGCCTGCGGCTCGCCCGTGCCCCCGCGCCGGCCGGTGTCCGGCGGCAGCCACCGCAACGGCACCGCGGCGCCGAGGAAGGTGGCCGCGTTCACCGCGAGCAGGACGGTGTACCACGCGGCGCCGTCCGCCTGGATGGCGAGTGCGGCCAGGACCGCTCCCGCGCCCATGCCGAGGTTGGTCACGACGCGGAGACAGGCACGCAGCCGGACGCGCTCGGCGCCCTCTCCCGCCGCGGCGACCAGCGCGCCGCGGGCCGCGTTGCTGCCCTGGTCGGCAAGGGTGAACACCATCGCGCAGGCCAGGAAGGCGGGGAACGAGCGGACGGCGGTGAAGCAGAGCATGGCCGCGCACTGCACCGCCAGTACGACGGCGAAGACCCGCCGGGGACCGTAGCGGTCGGCGAGGTTGCCGATGGGCACGGCGCCGGTGAGGGCCACCAGACCCGCGACGGTCAGGCCGATGCCGACCTTCGCGACGGGGAGGCCCACGACGCGGGTGAAGTACAGCGAGCTCGTGGGGAGGTACAGGCCGCCGCCGATGGTGTTGACCAGCCAGGAGACGGCCAGCAGGCGTGGCGTGCCGGACGCGGGCAGTGCCTTGCCGAGGAGCCGGCTCATGGGTGGCCCGCCTCCGCCCTCGCGTGCAGACAGTCCCGACGGGGCCCGGCCTGCTTCGCATCCTGCACGGCGCACTGCACCTCGATGCGGGCGGAGCCGTTCCCGGCGGGCGGCGGCACGACGGGGACACCGTCGGCCCTGGTGGGCAGGTCCAGAAGTCCTTCGGCGGTGGGGAGGCGGGTCCAGGCGTGGATCCGGTCGGGCGGCCGGGGAGCCGTGCGGGCCGGCTCCTCGGCGGCGTCGGCCGGCGCACGCACCGGCGGCTCGGACGTCCTTGCAGGCATGCGTGGGTTCCCCTCGATTGACGGCGGGTGAGACACCGGGGAAGAGAAATGCGCTCGCGGGACTTCGATGTCCCCGATGCCTCTTGCGTGCCGACTGGAAAGGGCAGTCGACTTCGCGGGCCTCAGGGTGCCGCGATTGTCACGGCCGTTCGCTCGGTTTCGGGCGGCGTCGGTTTCTTCCTGCATCGCAGCATTCCGACCGCAATGCCGACGACGACAAGAGCCGTGGCGCAGAAGGTCAGCACGGTCATGCGCTCACCCTGGAAAATCCAGGCGGAGGCCAGACCGAATACCGGGACGAGCAGCGAGAAAGGAGCCACGGTCGGCGCGTCATAGGTGCGCAGGAGATATCCCCATGCGGCGAATCCGAACAGCGTGGCACCCCAGGCCACATAGAGCGCGGCACCCGCTCCGCCGAGGTTCAGATGCTGCAGCGCCCGTAGGTCCGCTTCCCAGCCTTCGAAGGGCACGGAAAGGAGCACGAGCGGGACGGGCGGCACGACGCTCACCCAGACCATGAACCGGAAGGTGTCCGGCGGACCCGCCTTCCGCATCGCGATGTTCGACAGGCCCCAGCATGCCGCCGCGCCCACGACCAGCAGGAATCCACCGGATGTGCCGGCTGTCGAGTCCAGCCCGGCCAGCACGATGCCCACCGAGGCGATGCCCATGCCGACGATCTGCACCGGCCGGGCGCGCTCCTTCAGCAGCGCCGCGGCGAAGAACACGGTGAACACCGCCTGCCCCTGGAGCACCAGGGAGGCCAGCCCCGGGGGCAGCCCCGCATGCATACCGATGAACAGCATCCCGAATTTCATGATGCCGAGCGTGACGCCGACCGCAATCACCCAGCGCCAGGCGACTCCGGGCGGCCCGACGAAGAAGAGCGCCGGCAGCGCGGCCAGGAGGAAACGCACCGCGGAGAAGAGCAGCGGCGGAAAATCGCGCAACCCCACGTCGATCACAACGAAATTCATGCCCCATACGGCGGCGACGGCCACCGCCAAGGCAACGTGCACGGGCTTCATGCCAACGGCTCCTGGGGACGCGCTCCTTCGGGGTGTTCCATCACAACAGTCGCCGTCCGTAAGGGCCAGCGAAGGTTTCTGAAAGTGGGGTATTAGCATCGCTTCATGTTCGACCTCAATCGTCTGCGCGCCCTGCGTGCCGTGGCCACCCATGGCTCGGTGACGGGTGCCGCCGCCGCTCTGGGCTACACGCCGTCCGCCGTCTCCCAGCAGATCGCCAAGCTGGAGCGCGAGACCGGCTCCGAACTGCTCGACCGGCAGGGCGGCAAGGTGGAGCTCACGCCCGCGGCCTGGCTGCTCGCGGAGGCGACGGACGAGGTCGTTGCGGTGCTGGAGCGGACCCGCTCGCGCCTGGAGGAACAGCGCGACCAGCCCACCGGGCGGCTGGTGCTCACCGCGTTCCCCACGGCCTGCCGCGGTTTCGCCGCCGCCGCGCTCGCCGGCCTCGCCAGGCGTCACCACGCCCTGGACTGCCGGCTGGTGGAGTCCGACCCCAACCGCGCCATCGGCCTTGTCGTACGGGGAGAGGCGGATGTCGCGGTCGTGCACGACTGGCACAACACCCCGCTGACGCTGCCCTCCTCGCTGTCCGCCGCCGAACTGGGCGAGGACATCGCCGACGTCGCCCTGCCCGAAGGGCACCCGCTTGCCCACCGGGACGTGGTGACCCCGTACGACCTGCGGGAGGAACGGTGGATCGGGCAGGGCTCAGGGGCCATGTGCCATGAATGGCTGGTGCGTTCCTTCTCCGACCTCGACATCGAACCGGACATCGCCTACCAGATCGAGGAATACGAGTCCCAGGTATCGCTTCTGGCGGCGGGCCTGGGCATCACGATGCTGCCCCGACTCGGCCGCGGCCACCTGCCGTCCACCGTCCGCGTCGTCCCGATGGAGCCCCCGCCCTCCCGTCGACTTTCTGCCGTCTGGCGCTCCCAGGCCGACCGTCGGCCCGCCATTCACGCTGCACTGGCGGCGCTGCGCGGACACTGGCCGCGAACGGACAACCACAGGCCGAGCGGGCCGGGTGTTTCCTGTACGGACCCCACTCCGTGCTGAGCTGAACTCCTTCCTTCGGCGCTCCGCTCGCCGCCCGCCCCCGGCCGCCTCAAGGACTCGCCGACGAGATGGGCGACACCGCGTGCCGGGAATTCCGTGGGCGGCGCCACCCACAGGAGTCCACGGGCCCGGGCGCGCCGGGCCTCAGGTCGAGCGCCGTTCATGCAGGTCAGCGGCGTGCGACCGCCCCTCGCGGCAGGTCACGCGGCCACCTGGCGCCTCGGGGACAGCTGAACCGCCCGGACCGGCCCACCCGGGAACGGGGCCGGCGGCCCCGCCCCGCTCCCCGGCACCGCCGGCTGCCCTCAGGCCACGCCCTCAGGCCGCGGCCGCCTCCGGGGTCAGGATCACGAATTCCGCGCCCGCCGGGTCGTTGCACACGGCCAGCCGACCGACGCCTTCGGCGGTCTCCGGGCCCATGGAGACGGTGCCGCCGTGACGGGTCACCAGGGCCACCGTGGCGTCGCAGTCCGTGGAGCCGAACACCGGGTGCCAGTAGGGTTTTCCGCCGTCCTTGAGGAGGTCGGCCGGTACGCCCATGATGCCGCCGTGCATCCGCTCCTCGCCGGTGCCCTCGGGGGCGATGAGTGTGTAGGTGCCGCCACCGCCCGGGAGCGGCATGTCCCGCGTGGTCCAGCCGAATACGGAGTGGTAGAACGCCTGCGCGGCGGGCGAGTCGGTGGTGTAGAGCTCGATCCAGCCGAGGCTGCCGGCGGTGTCCGTCTGCTCCAGGCCCGGGTACCTGCCGGGCTGCCAGACGGCGAAGTCCGCGCCCTGCGGGTCGGTGAGCCGGGCGAACAGGCCGTCGGTGTCACCGACCTCGGCCGGGGGCGTGCGGACCGTGCCACCGGCCTCCTCGGCCGACTTCACCGTGGCGGCCGCGTCCGGGGTGTGGAAGTAGACACTCCAGGCGGGGCGGGCGCCCTCCTCGGTGGATCGGCCGACCGCGCCGACGACCTTGCCGTCGAGACGGAAGAGGTGGTATCCGTCCGCATCCTCGCCGTAGGGCGCGGCCTGCCAGTCGAAGACGGCGCGGTAGAAGGCCGTCGCGACATCGAGGTCGGGGACGCTCAGGTCGAGCCAGCACGGGGAGCCGGGGACGAAGTCAGTAGTGATCATGGCGGACCCTTCCCTTCGCAATGCCCACTTCGCGGTGTGCGGTCCACGAAGCCGGTGCCGCGCTGTGTCGGCCTCGGTTGTACGCCCGCTGTCCAGCCTGACATCCGCCACCGACAACCGCCCGTCGGCCGGTTTCAGGCCCTGGTGCGATAGAGCTCCTTGGCGATGATGGAGCGTTGCACCTCGGTGGCGCCCTCGTAGATGCGCGGGGCGCGGACCTCACGGTAGAGGTGCTCGAGGAGGTGCCCGCGGCGCAGGGCGCGGGCACCGTGGATCTGGACGGCCGCGTCCACGACGTACTGGGCGGTCTCGGTCGCCAGCAGCTTGGCCATGGCCGCGCGACGGGCGATGTCCGGGGCCCCGGTGTCGTAGGCCGAGGCGGCCGCGTACACCAGGAGGCGTGCGGACTCGACGCGGGTGGCCATCTCGGCGAGCTGGTGGCCCACGGACTGCAGGTCCCGCAGCGGGCCGCCGAACGCGGTCCGCGCGCCCGCGTGCGCCAGCGCAGCCTCCAGCGCGGCCTGCGCCATGCCGACCGCGAAGGCGCCCACGCTCGGGCGGAAGAGGTTCAGGGTGGCCATGGCCACGCCGAAGCCGCCGCCGACCGTGCCCAGCACATCCGCACCGGTGACCGGCACCCCGTCGAAGACGAGGGTGCCGATGGGGTGCGGGCTGAGCATGTCCAGGTGCTCGCCGGTCAGGCCCGGCCGGCCCGCCGGGACCAGGAAGGCGGTGACACCACGGGCTCCGGGCGCGCCCCCCGTGCGGGCGAAGACGGTGGTGAAGTCGGCCTCGGGGGCGTTGGAGATCCAGCACTTCTCGCCGGTCAGCCGCCAGCCGCCAGGGCCGTCCGGTTCGGCGGCCAGGGACAGCGCCGCGGCGTCCGAGCCGGCGCCCGGCTCGCTCAGCGCGAAGGCCGCGACCGCCCGCCCGGCGGTCACCTCGGGCATCCACCGGGCGCGTTGGGCGTCGGTCCCGGACTGGACGACGGGGCAGGCACCCAGGCCCTGGAGCGCCAACGCGGTCTCGGCCTCGGTGCACTCCTGGGCGAGGGATTCCCGCAGCAGGCACAGGTCGAGGGCGTTCGGCGGCCCGTCGGCGGGGAACAGGCGGCGCAGCAGACCGAGTTCGCCGAGTGCGGCGACCAACGGGCGGTTGATCCTGCCCTCTTGCCCCTTGTCCGCCAGCGGGCGAAGCCGTTCGGCCGTCACCGCGCGCAGTTCGGCGCACCATTCCAATTCGTCCGATCCCAGCGCGAATACGGTCACGCGGCGGCTCCCTGGTAGCGGTCCGGCGGCAGCGCTGCCTGGTCGCGCATATCGCGATCTGTTGACTGCCGTCACGAACACGTTACGCTGACGAAGGATCCGAACGGCAGTCCCCGAGCACCTCCTGAGCACCGCCCGAGCACTCCCGAGCACTACCTCAGCCGCCCGCAGCCGGACACGTCCGGTTGCCGCACCAGGTCTCGCAGTCCCCCATCCCACCTCCGGCCGCTCACCGGCCGCCTCGCCGCCAGGGGGCGCATCCGCCATGGAGCCACGGTCCTCGGCCCACACCGACACCTTCGCGCGCGACCGGCTGCCGCCCCGCGAGCAGTGGCCGCACCTCACGGACCTCGGCTATCCCGACCGGCTGAACTGCGGCGCGGAACTGTTGGACGCGACCATCGAGCGGCTGGGCCCGGACCGGCCCGCGGTGCGTGACCCGAGCGGGATCGTGTGGACATACGGCGAGCTGCGGGAACAGGTCGATGCGATCGCCCATGTCCTCACGGGGCAGTTGGGCGTCGTACCGGGCAACCGGGTGCTGCTGCGCGGCCCGACCTCTCCGTGGCTGGCCGCCTGCTGGCTGGCGGTGATGAAGGCGGGTGCGGTGGCGGTGACCGTGCTGGCCGCCCAGCGTCCGGCCGAACTCGCCACCATCTGCCGGCTGGGGCAGGTACGCCACGCCCTGTGCGACGTCCGGTGCACGGCCGACCTGGCCCGGGCCGAGGTCCCGGAGCTGCACATCACGGCGTTCGGCGGGGACGGGCCCGGTGACCTGCAACAGCTCGCCAAGACCGGTTCCGGTCCGTACGAGGCGGTGGCGACGTCCGCCGACGACGTCGCGCTGATCGCCTTCACCTCGGGCACCACCGGCCGCCCCAAGGGGTGTCTGCACTTCCACCGGGACGTGCTGGCGATCGCCGACACCTTCTCGGCGCAGGTGCTGCGCCCCGACCCGGACGACATCTTCGCCGGCAGTCCGCCGCTGGGCTTCACCTTCGGCCTGGGCGGGCTCGTCATCTTCCCGCTGCGGGCCGGAGCGTCGGCCTTCCTGACGGACTGGGGCGGGCCCTCGCGGCTGCTCGCCGATGTCGCGGAACACCGGATCTCGGTGCTGTTCACCGCGCCGACCGCCTACCGCGCGATGCTTCCCGAACTCGCCGCGCACGACGTCTCGTCACTGCGCCGCTGTGTGGCGGCCGGTGAGAACCTGCCCGCCGCGACCTGGCACTCCTGGTACGAGGCGACGGGCCTGCGCCTCATCAACGGCATCGGGGCCACCGAACTGCTGCACATCTTCATCTCCGCCGCCGACGACGCGATCCGGCCGGGCACCACCGGGCTGCCGGTGCCGGGTTTCGAGGCGCGGGTGGTGGACGCGGACGGGGCGCCGGTACCGGACGGCGAACCGGGGCTGCTGGCGGTGCGCGGCCCGACGGGGTGCCGCTATCTCGCCGACGGCCGCCAGACCACCTACGTGCGCGACGGCTGGAACCTCACCGGTGACACCTATGTCCGCGAGCCGGACGGCTACTTCCGCTATGTCGCGCGCGCCGACGACATGATCATTTCGGCCGGCTACAACATCGCGGGGCCGGAGGTGGAGGACGCGCTGCTGCGGCACCCGGATGTTGCGGAGGCGGCGGTGGTCGGGCGGGCCGACGAGGAGCGCGGGGCCGTGGTCGTCGCCCATGTGGTGCTGCGGGACGGCGTCCCGCCGGGAGCGGACACCGTCGCCGCGCTGCGCGCCTTCACCAAGTCGCGGATAGCGCCGTACAAATGCCCCCGGGAGATCGTCTTCCGCGCCGCCCTGCCGCGCACCCCCACCGGCAAGCTCCAGCGCTTCCGCCTGCGGGGACCCGCTCTAGAGTGACCCGGTGAGCGACCAGCAAGCGCAGCGCACCCCACGGTCCCTGATCGTCACGTTCTACGGCGCCTACGGGCGCGGCGGACCCGACGGCCCGGACGGTATCGCCGGGCCGGTGCCGGTCGCCGCCCTGATCCGGCTGCTGGGAGTGCTCGGCATCGATCCGCCGTCGGTGCGCTCCGCCGTCTCCCGACTCAAGCGCCGCGGCCTGCTCGTCGCGGACCGCACGGCCTCCGGGGCGGCGGCCTACGGCCTGTCCGACGCCGCGCACCAGCTCCTGGCGGACGGCGACCACCGCATCTACGGGCGGCCCACCGCGCGACTCTCCGACGGCTGGGTGCTGGCCGTCTTCTCGGTCCCCGAGGAGGAGCGGCACAAGCGCCATCTGCTGCGGTCCCGGCTGTCCCGGCTGGGGTTCGGCACCGCGGCGCCCGGCGTCTGGATCGCGCCCGCCCACCTCTACGAGGAGACCCGGCACGCCCTGGAGCGGCTGCGGCTCGACGCGTACGTCGATCTGTTCACCGGTACGCACGCCGGTTTCGAGCCGACCGCCGGGGCGGTGGCCCGGTGGTGGGACCTGGACGCCCTCGCCGCGCAGCACCGTGCCTTTCTCGACGACCACGAACCAGTGCTGCGGCGGTGGACGCGGCGGCGCACGGTGCCCCCGGAGACGGCGTACCACGACTACGTGCTGGCGCTGGACGCCTGGCGCCGCCTGCCGTACGCGGATCCCGGGCTGCCCTCTCCCCTCCTGCCTCAGGGCTGGCCGGGTGGGCGCGCGGCCGAGGTGTTCGGTCGGCTGCACACCGAACTCCGTGCGGCGGGCGCCCGTTACGCGCGGGAGGTGGCGGCCCCCGGCGCGTGACGCACCGCGTCAGCGGCGCCGCGGCGGCCCCGCCATCGCGGCGGCCGAGCGGGGCCGGGCCGCGGCGATCACCGAGACCACGTCCTTGAAGGAGCTGCACATCCGGGTGCCCGCGACCCCGGCCAGCTCGCCGAACGTCCCGGTGCCGTACGTCACCGCGACCGGCTCCATGCGCGCGGTGACCGCCATCCGCATGTCGCTCACGGTGTCCCCCACATACGCGCTCTCCCAGGCCGCGACGCCCAGCCGGCCGGCCGCGCGCAGCACCATCTCCGGGTGCGGCTTGCCGCGCCGGACCATGTCCTGCCCGATGACCGGGCCGACCAGGTCGCGGATGCCCATGACGTCCAGCAGCGCCTCGGCGCCGCGGGTGGACTTGGACGTGGCGACGGCCAGCTCGACACCGTGGGCGCGCAGCGCGGACAGCCCGGCCGTGACGCCGGGGAAGAGCAACTGCGGGCCCTGGCAGAGCACTTCGTAGGAGAAGAGTTCGCGGTAGCGGCTGATGGCGGCCTGCACTCGGCCGTCGTCCTCGGGCTTGCCGAGCAGCCGGCCGAAGGCGGCGCCCGGGGGCTTGCCGATGGCGGCGGCGGCCTGTCGGGCGGTGACCGAACACCCCTGCTCCGATGCCACCTTGACGAGCAGCTTGCTGATCGCGGGGAGGGTGTTGGCGAGCGTTCCGTCCAGGTCGAAGACGGCGGCCCTGATCGTCTCGCCGCCGGCGGCGCTCCGCACGCCTCTGACGGGGCGTTCGCGGAGTTCCGTTGATACACGCATGGCTGGAGACCTTTCCGGATTCCGGTGGATGCGGTGGCTCGGGTTGACCTGCTGGCTCGCCCGGCTCGAACGGCCTGCGGTCGACGGTGGACAGAGGGACAGAGGCGGTCTCGCCATGACGCGGCGCCGTCCCGGGCGGACGCGACAGTCGAGGCGGCTCGACGGAAGCGGATCGTCCCGTCCGTCGCCTCAGGAGATTTAAAAACCGTCCGCGCTGTTTGTCAATGTGCCTCTGTCACGGCTGATGGGTCGACATCACCCCCTTTCAAGGCCCAGACTGGGTGTCGCCAGGGTTCGGCAAGCGGCCTCGATCCGTGCCGGGAGTCCTGCGGCACCTTCTCGCCGCAGCAAGCGCTTCCGGCCAATTCCGCGGAAGAGATAGAACCGCATAGTCGGTTTTTTTGTAGACTCCAACCAAGCTTGCAGCCGTACTAGAGACGGGACGGACACCGTGCCCACGCAGCATCGCGCCATCCAGAGCCGCCAGGCGCTCATCCGCTCGGCCGCCGAGACCTTCCTGGAAAAGGGAGTGCCCGCCGCGGGCATGGTCGAAGTCAGCCGGCGCGCCCGCCTGAGCAAGGGCGCGCTCTACTTCCACTTCACGTCCAAGGACGACCTCACCCTCGCCGTCCACGACAGCGCGCTCGCCACCCTGCAGGAGGTCGAGAACACGCTCGCCCGCTCCCCGCAGCCGCTGGTCGCCGCCGTGCGGGACTTCGCCGTCGAGCTGTTCGAGCGGGTGCAGTCCGATCCCGTGCTCCGCGCCGGACTGCGGCTCCGGTCGGACACCGTCCCGGGGCTCGACATCCACGCCCTGGAGCACCGGTGGTACGCACTCTTCCTCGACAAGGCACTCGCCAACGGCGCCTACGGAGCGGCCTACGGCGGCGACGCGCCGGTCGGCGCGCCGGACTCCGACAGCGAACCGCAGCGCACGGCCCGGCTGCTCACGACGGTCGTGGCGGGGCTGTTGCACCTCGGCGGGGACGACCACGCCTGGTGGGACAAGGAGGCCATCGTCGGGCTCTGGGACCGGCTCGCGGTCGCGCCGGGCGGCGGAGCGACCCTGGAGGGGGTCCCGGCATCGCCCGCCGTGACGCCGGTCGGGGTCGCCGCTCACTCGTGCATGCCCGCCGAGCCCGAGCTCACCGCTCGATCGGCACGGATCCGGTGCGACGCCCCTGGATGAGCTCGCACAGGGCGGGCGGCGCCCGCTCGATGCCGCGCGGAGCAGGGTAGTGCGGGAAGCCCAGCGAGCCGTAGCGGGCGTCGGGGCGGGCCGCCTAGCGCGCCGCGGCGAGCCGTTCGCCGCCCACGGCGTCCAGCAGCACGTCGATGCCGTCCGGGGCCGCGCGCCGTAGCCGGCGTGCGACGGGGCCGGCGCCGCGCACGACGATGTCGTCATAGCCCGGCTCGGCGCGCAGCCGCACCGCCTTGCGCTCGGAGCCGGTATCGCCGACGCCCCGGCGGGCCCCCAACCGCCGGGCGATCCGACCGCCCGACCTGCCCACCCCGCGGGCCGCTCCGGTGACGAACACGGTGCCCCCGGGGCGAACCTCGGCCGCCCGGCGCAGCGCACCCCGGGCGGTGGCCCCCTGCGAGAGGTGCGCGGCAAGGGTGGGCAGCGCGTCCGGATCGATGCGCCGCACCACGGACCCCGGCGCGAGAGCGAACTCCCGCCATCCGTACGGGTGATGCACCGGATCGCCGGGGCGAGGCCGCCGCCGGGGCCACCGCGACTCGCCGACCACCGAGCCCCACAGGGCCTGGCCCGGCACGGACGGTGCCCCACGGGAGCCGGGCACCGGTCGTCCGGGTGCGCATCGCCGCGGTCACCGCCCTCCGGCGGGTGCGCACCGGGTCCTGGCCGGGCCCCGGCCTGGGCACCGACGCCTCGGCGAACGCGAAGTGACCCGGCGTCACCGCACCGCCGACGTGCGCGGTGGGCCGCACCTCCCGGTGGGTGGCGGGCACGGCGGCCGCGGACATCGATCAGCACCTCGCACGCACGGGAACGGCGCCGGATCACTCCGTCGGACGACGTCATGGTCCGATACCGCATGGTTGGCTTCTTTATCATGCGGAATGAGCCTGGGCGGCCCGGGGCGAGGGATCTGCTCAGAGACCACAACTCCAAGAGAGCCTACGGAGGATGATCAGTGGCCAGGCAGGAACGCGCGGTGCGCACCCGGCGCGCCGTCCTCGAAGCAGCGGCCCACGTCATCGGCGCACACGGGTACCAGGCGGCCACCATGGCCGAGATCATCCAGCGGGCCGGGGTCACCAAAGGCGCCGTCTACTTCCATTTCACCTCCAAGGACGCACTGGCCCGCGCCGTGGTCACGGAGCAGAGCCGCCCCTTCCTCCCCCAGGTGAGCGAGTCCCGGCTGCAGGACGCCATCGACTTCACCCACCGGGTGGCGCTGGCGCTGCGCAGCGATGCGCTGTTGCAGGCCGGGACGCGGATCGCGGTCGAGACGTCGTTCAGCGAGGACCCGCTGATGCCGTACCGGTCCTGGACCGACATCGTCACGACGATGTTCACCGACGCCCGGGGCAACGGCGAGCTGCTGCACAGCGTGGTGCCGGATCGGGCGGCGGAGTTCTTCGTCGCCGCTTATATGGGCGTGCAGCTGTTCTCGCAGGCCGCGACCAACCGCGCCGATCTCCCGGAGCGAGTCACGGCCCTGTGGAGACACACCCTGCCGGGGCTGGCGTCGCCCGGGACGCTCAGCCATCTGGACCCGCACGGCCGGAGCGTGCAGGTCACCGTCTGACCCGCCGCCGACCCCGCACCGGCTCCGGCGGCCCGTCAGCGCAGGGTGAGACGGGGCTTGGGGGCATCGGTGCGTCCGGTGGGCGGGGTGCGGCTGCCGGCCCGGTAGGGCAGCGGCCAGGGGGCGCCGGGGCCCTCGTAGCCCTGCTCTGCGGCGGCGTGCAGGGTCCAGTGCGGATCGTACAGATGCGGTCTGGCGAGTGCGCACAGGTCGGTGCGCCCGGCCAGGACGAGCGAGTTGACGTCGTCCCAGGAGGAGATGGCGCCGACGGCGATGACCGGTATGCCGAGGGTGTTGCGGATGCGGTCGGCGAACGGCGTCTGGTACGAGCGGCCGAAGTCGGGTCGTTCGTGGGCCACGACCTGTCCCGTGGACACGTCGATCGCGTCGGCGCCGTGCTCGGCGAAGGCGGCGGCGATCGCCACGGCGTCCTCGGCGGTGGTGCCGCCGTCGGCCCAGTCCGTGGCGGAGATCCGGACCGTCATGGGCCGTTCGGCCGGCCACACCTCCCGGACGGCGTCGAACACCTCGAGGGGGAAGCGCAGCCGGCGCGGCAGGTCACCTCCGTAGGCGTCCGTGCGTGCGTTCGCCAGCGGGGAGAGGAATCCGGACAGCAGATATCCGTGGGCGCAGTGGAGTTCGAGGAGGTCGAAGCCGCAGTCGGTGGCGCGGCGGGCGGCGTCGACGAACTCGCCGCGGATGAGGGCGAGTTCACCCGCGGTCAGCTCGTGCGGGCGCCGGCTGCCGGGCTTGTACGGGAGGGGGGATGCGGCGACGAGGGGCCAGTTGCCGTCGTCGAGCGGTTCGTCGATGCCGTCCCACATGAGTTTCGTGGAGCCCTTACGGCCCGCGTGGCCGAGTTGGACGCCGATCGCGGTACCGGGTGACCCGTCGTGCACGGCGTCGGTGACGCGGCGCCAGGCCTGCGCCTGCCGCTGGGTGTAGAGGCCGGCGCAGCCCGGTGTGATGCGTCCCCGCTCGCTGACGCACACCATTTCTGTCATGACCAGGCCGGCGCCACCGAGGGCGCGGGCGCCCAGGTGGACGAGGTGGAAGTCGCCGGGGACGCCCTCGTGCGCGGAGTACATGTCCATGGGTGAGACGACCACGCGGTTGCGCAGGGTCAGGCCGCGCAACTGGAAGGGGGTGAACATCGGCGGGGTGCCGTCCGGGCAGCCGGATTCGTGCTCGACGGCCCGGGTGAAGTGGCGGTCGCGCAGGCGCAGGTTGTCGTGGGTGACGCGACGGCTGCGGGTGAGGAGGTTGAAGGCGAACTGGTGCGGCAGCTGGTCGAGGTAGGTGGCCAGCTCCTCGAACCAGTGGAGGCTGGCGCGGGCGGCGCGCTGCGTGGAGGCGACGATCGGGCGGCGCTCCTCCTCGTAGGCGGCCAGGGCGCTCGCGGTGTCCGGCTGCTCCTGGAGGCAGGCGGCCAGCGCGAGGGCGTCCTCGACGGCCAGCTTGGTGCCGGAGCCGATGGAGAAGTGCGCGGTGTGCGCGGCGTCGCCGATCAGGACCGTGTTGCCGTGCGACCAGCGGTCGTTGACGACGGTGCGGAAGGCGGTCCAGCTGGAGTTGTTGGAGCGCAGGGGGCGGCCGCGCAGGGCGTCGGCGAAGGTCTTGGCGCACCATGCGGCGGAGTCGTGTGCGTCGGCACGGTCGAGCCCGGCCGCCCGCCAGACCTCCTCACGCATCTCGACGATGACGGTGCTGGCGCCGGATCGCCCCTGCGGCCCCGAGGCGTCCGTCGCGTGGGCGTAGGGGTAGGCGTGGAGCTGGGCGACGCCGTGGGTGGTCTCGGCGATCTCGAAGCGGAAGGCGTCGAAGGCGAAGTCGGCGGCGAGCCAGATGTAGCGGCAGCGGTGGGTGGTCAGCCGGGGCCGGAAGGCGTCGGCGTGGGCGGTGCGGGTGGCACTGTGCACCCCGTCGGCGGCGACGACCAGGTCGTGGGAGCGGGCCAGTTCGGCGGCGGGCGGCGCCTCGGCGCAGAACCGCAGGTCGATGCCGAGGTCGCGGCAGCGCCGGTGCAGGACGGCCAGCAGCCGGCGGCGTCCCAGCGCCGCGAATCCGTGTCCGCCGGAGGTGAGGGTGCGGCCCCGGTGGACGATGTCGATGTCGTCCCAGCGCACGAACTCCGCCTGGAGCGCGCGGTAGACCTCCGGATCGGCGTGCTCGATGCCGCCGAGGGTCTCGTCGGAGAGCACGACCCCGAAGCCGAAGGTGTCGTCGGGTGCGTTGCGCTCCCACACCGTGATCTCGCGAGTGGGGTCGAGGCGCTTGAGGAGCGCGGCGGCGTAGAGCCCGCCCGGCCCGCCGCCGATGACGGCGACCCGCATGGCTACTTCCCCTGCCATTCGGGTGCCCGCTTCGCGGTGAAGGCGGCGTGGAATTCGGCGTAGTCGGCGCTGTTCATCAGGAGTGCCTGGGTGGCGGCGTCCATTTCGACGGCGGCGGCGAGCGGCATGTCGAGTTCCGCGGTGAGCAGCGCCTTGGTCTGGGCGTGAGCGAGTGCGGGGCCCCGGGCGAGTCGCCGGGCAAGCGCCTCGGCAGCCTCATCGGCCCGCCCCTCGTCCGCCAACTCGCTGATCAGGCCGAGGCGTTCGGCCTCAGGGGCGCGTACGGCGTCGCCGAGCATCAGCAGCCGGGTGGCGTGGCCGAGGCCGACGACGCGGGGCAGCAGATAGGCCGCGCCCATGTCGCCGCCGGAGAGGCCGACCTTGGTGAACAGGAAGGCGAAGCGCGCGGAGGGGTCGGCGACGCGGAAGTCGGCGGCCAGCGCGAGCACCGCGCCGGCCCCTGCGGCGATTCCGTGCACGGCCGCGATCACCGGGAACGGCGCTTCCCGCAGGGCCCGGACGACCTGCCCGGTCATGCGGTTGAAGTCGAGCAGCTGTCCGGTGTCCATCGCCAGGGTGGCGCCGATGATCTCCTCGACGTCCCCACCTGAGCAGAATCCGCGGCCCTCGCCGCCGAGGACGAGGGCACGGACGGAGCGCTCCCGGGACAGCTCCGCCAGCAGATCGCGAAGATCCGCGTAGGCCTCGAAGGTGAGCGCGTTGAGCTTCTCGGGGCGCGCGAGGGTGACGGTGACGACGTCGTCGTGGCTGGTCACCCGGAGGTGCTCCCAGTCACTGGTGCGGTGTGCGGATCCTGCGAACGGGCTCATGGGTGTGCCTGCCCCCTTTGGCCGGAAGGCCGGTGCCTGTGACTGGGCGCGGTGAGGTGCGGTCGGCTGAGCTGGGACGCGCTGGGGTGCTGCCTCTTGAAGTTATCACCGTCTTGTTACTGTCGTCACGAGAGCGCGATATCGCATCGCGCGGGGTGGGGGCCCGGCGTAGCTTTTCCGCCAGGCCGCGGCCGACCGACGCGCCCGCTCCGCCCCCGCTCCCCGACACGGCCGGACTGCGGCCCGCGCCACCGAGGACCCCGAGGGGGCTCTACGACCTCGCCACCCGCACCACCCGCACCACCCGCGCCCTGCGCGTGCGCCGGCAGGCCCCCGGCCGGGAACGTCTGGCGCAGGTCCCACGGACAGCTCTCCGGCTGTCCCGGAGCGCGTTGGCGCTCTGCGCCACATGGCCTGGCAGCCGGCACACCAGCCGGACCCCGCGCTGCTGTACCCGCTCTGCGAGCCGACTTCCCGAACGGCTCGACACGGCAACGGAGTTCCGCGCCTGCCCAGGGTCTGTCGTTCGGATCGCGTCGGATCAGGGAGTGGGGTCTGGTGCGTGCAGCTGCAAGGCGGAGGATTGAGGCAACGCGGAGCGTTGTGGGAGGACCGGGTACGGGACACCGCCCTGGTCACCGCGCTCCCCGCCGAATGTGTCGACGGGCTGACGACACGGACGCTGGCAGCCGCGCACACCACGGGCGACGACGTGCCGGCCGACCTGTTCCTCGTCGCGTTCACCGGCACGATTCGCGGCCGGGCGCAGGACGGCGCCTACGCCCGGCCGGCGGCCTGGCGCGGCCTGTATGCGCTGCTGGATCTGGCGCACGACGTGCCCCGCGCCGACGCCGTCCGGTACGCGACCGAGCACCGCCGGCTGCGTCCGGCCGTGGCGGCCGTGGCGGAGGGCACGGACAACGGCTGGTTCGTCGGCGGCCGCACGGAGCACGGATGCGGACATGCACTGAACCGGGGCCCGCAGCCGCGCCGGCCCGCAGCCGCCCTCTCCCCTCTGCCTCCGCCGCTCCCTCTCCCCTGCCCCTGCCCCTGCCCCTGCCCCTGCCCCTGCCCCTGCCCCTGCCGAACGTCCCGTCCGTGGCGGGACCGAAGTCCTTCCGGTCCCGGCCGCCCGGCCCTGTCCCCGTGTGGCGCCCGCTTTCTACGGTGACGGTGTCCCAAAGGGTCCCTGCGAAGGAGCAGCGCCATGCCGGAGACACGCACCGCACCGGAGACGGCGGACATCCCGCCCCAGCCGGCACCGCCTTCCTGGCGGATCGTGCTGCCGCACGCTGCGGGCGCCGTCCCCATGGCCCGCGCGCTGGTCCGTACGGCCCTGCTCGATCTGCGGCCCGCCACCGTGGGTGACGCCGCCGCCCTGCTGACCGCCGAGCTGCTGGCCACCGAGCTGGTCACCGACGCCGTCGAGCACAGCCGGGGTGAGATCCCCGTTCAGCTGGTGGTGGAGCAGGATCCGGCCGGCTGCCGGGTGGAGGTGCACGACGGCGGTCCGGCACCGACGGACGGGCTCGGGGGGATGTCGGCCGCCGCCGGCCGTCGTCTCCCGGCACCGCGTCCCGGTCCGTACGCCGAGGAGCCCGGAGAGGGCACGGCCGGAGAGGGCACGGGCGGAGAGGGCACGGGCGGAGAGGGCACGGGCGGTCGCGGAGCGGCGCTGATCCGCGCTCTCGGTGCGACTTCCGGCTGTCGGCCGACGCCGCACGGCAGAGCCGTCTGGTTCATCCTTCCCGGGTAGCCGTTCATCCTTCCCGGGTGGCCATCGCCCCGGCGGCGTCCGGAGCCGCATCGACCGCGGCGCCGGTGTCGGCCGCGGGCGGCCCCGCCTGCGCCAGCCGCGACCGGCGCCGCCCGTAGCAGGCGTAGACCACCGCGCCGACGACCAGGAATCCGGCGAACTGCAGCCAGGTCGCGGGCCCGGTGCCGTAGATCAGGTAGAGGCAGAAGCCGATGCCGAGCAGCGGGCTGGCCGGGAAGAGCGGCACCCGGAAGCGACGCTGCAGGTCAGGGCGGGTACGGCGGAGCACCATCACACAGACGTTGACCACGGCCATGATCGCCAGGGTGCCGATGGTGGTCAGGTTCATCACGACGTCGAGCGGCACGACGGCCGCCGGGACCGCGAAGACCACGGCGACGATCCAGGTGTTGGCGACCGGCGTGGACGTCCGGGGCGAGATCCGCTCGAAGATCCGCGGGATCAGGCCGTCCCGCGACATCGACATCAGGATGCGGGTCTGGCCGTACATCACCGCGAGGACGACGGACGCGATGGCGACGACCGCGCCGAAGGCGATCACGCCGCCGCCGAGGGCCGAGTGCGTGACGTGGTTGACGATCAGGGAGAGCGCGGCGGGCTGATCGGCGACCTGGTCGGCGGAGAGTGCGCCGATGGCGCCGACCGCGACCAGGCAGTAGAGGACGGTGACCACGCCGATGCAGATCAGGATGGCGACCGGGATGTTGCGCCGCGGATTCTTGACCTCTTCGCCCGCGGTGGTGATCGCGTCGAAGCCGATGTACGAGAAGAACGCCACGGAGGCGCCGGAGGTGATGCCGGCGACGCTCTCCGGGGCGAACGGCGAGAGGTTGCCGGCCCGGAAGGCGCTGAACCCGATCGCGCAGAACAGCACCAGGATCGCGAGCTTGAGCACGGCCATCGCCGCGGTCGCACGGGCGCTCTCGCGGATGCCCCGGACCAGGAGCAGCGTGGCGAGCAGCAGCACCACGACGGCCGGGACGTTGACGATGCCGCCGTCGCCGGGCGGGCTGGAGAGCGCGGCGGGCAGCTCCCAGCCGGTCAGGCTGCCGAGCAGTTCGTTGAGGTACTGGCCCCAGCCGACGGCGACCGCCGAGACCGAGATGCCGTACTCGAGGAGCAGGCACCAGCCGACGAGGAAGGCGGTGCGCTCGCCGAGGGTGGCGTAGGCGTACGAGTACGAGCTGCCGGACACCGGTATCGCGCCGCCCAGCTCGGCGAAGGAGAAGGCGGTGAAGACGCAGGTGACGGCGGCGAGCACGAAGGAGACGATGACGGCCGGTCCCGCCTCGGCGACCGTGTCGGAGAGCCCGACGAAGATGCCGGTGCCGACGATCGCGCCGATACCGAAGCACACGAGCTGGAAGAGTCCCATGCTGCGCTTGAGGCCGTTGCCGTCGAGATCCGCGCCGGATTCGGCGATGAGCAGGTCCGGGGACTTGATGCGCAGTCCGGCGGGGCCCGCGAGGGGTGCGGCGCGCGGCGCCTGCTGGGGGCGGTGGCGGAGGACGGGCGGGCGCATGGGGTGGTTCTCTTCTCTGGTGGTGCGGTGCGCGCGGCGCGGGTGGGGCGCGCGAGCGGGGTCCGGACCGGTGGGTCCGAACCCCGTGAGCGGCTCGATGGTAGCCGTTATGCCTGCATGATCGCCCGCTGAGGCGTATGCCTATGCAAGGTATGCGCTGTGATGTTTCCTACGCTTCGTCCCGTACGGCGTGCCGTTACCGCCCCAGCGTCGCCACCAGCACGGCCTTGATGGTGTGCATGCGGTTCTCCGCCTCGTCGAAGACGACCGAGTGCGCGGACTCGAAGACCTCGTCGGTGACCTCCAACGACTCCAGCCCGTGTCGCTCGTGGATCTCCCGGCCGACCGCGGTGCCCAGGTCGTGGTAGGCGGGCAGGCAGTGCAGGAACTTCACCCCGGGCTTCCCGGTGGCCCGCAGGACGTCCATGGTGACGGCGTACGGGGCGAGCAGCGCGATCCGCTCGTCCCACACCTCCTTGGGCTCCCCCATGGAGACCCAGACGTCGGTGGCGACGAAGTCCGCGTCGCGCACGCCTTCGGCGACGTCCTCGGTGAGCGTGATGCGGGCGCCACTGCCGGCGGCCAGCTCACGGGCCCGGGAGACGACCGCCTCCTCGGGCCACAGCTGCCGGGGCGCCACGATGCGTACGTCCATACCGAGCAGCGCGCCGGTGACCAGGTAGGAGTTGCCCATGTTGTTGCGGGCGTCGCCGAGGTAGGCGAAGGCGGTCTCCTCCAGCGGGCGGCCCCCGCCGTGCTCGACCATGGTCAGCACGTCGGCGAGCATCTGGGTCGGGTGCCAGTCGTCGGTGAGCCCGTTGAAGACGGGCACACCGGCGTGCGCGGCGAGTTCCTCGACGTCCGCGTGCCGGCTGCCGCGGAACTCGATACCGTCGAACATCCGACCGAGGACGCGTGCGGTGTCCCTGACCGACTCCTTGTGGCCGATCTGCGAGCCGGAGGGGTCGAGGTAGGTCGTGGAGGCCCCCTGGTCGGCCGCCGCAACCTCGAAGGAGCAGCGGGTCCGGGTCGAGGTCTTCTCGAAGATCAGGGCGATATTGCGACCCCGGAGGCGCGCGATCTCGGTCCCGGCGCGCTTGGCGGCCTTCAGTTCGGCCGCGAGGTCGATCAGTCGGCGGAATTCCTCGGCGCTGAAGTCCAGCTCCTTGAGGAAGTGGCGGCCCGCGAGGTCTATCGCCATGGTGGACTCCTGGTTCGCGGCAATCGGGGACGGACGGACGTACTCAGATACTGGAACTATATACGAATGTCCGTATCTATATTCGTCCAGCGTGGCTCGCCGCGCCCTTCGCCGGGCACCGCCGCGCACCGTGGGGATCACGACCGGTTCGGCCTCCGGTCCCGCCTGTCAGGTGCCGCGCCCGGCACCTGACAAACCCGGCTCCGGACGGACCCGGCCGCGGACGGCCCGGCGGGAGCCCGGCGGGAGCCCGTCCGGAACCGCCGCTCAGCCCAGGCCCGGTACGGCGTCCCGCGTCACCGGACAGCTCATGCAGCGCGGCCCGCCCCGGCCCCTGCCCAGCTCGCTCCCGGGGATGGTGACCACCTCGATGCCCCGCTTGCGCAGGAACGTGTTGGTGGTGACGTTCCGCTCGTACGCGACGACCACGCCCGGCTCCACCGCCAGTACGTTGCATCCGTCGTCCCACTGCTCGCGCTCCGCCGAGTGGACATCCTGCGTCGGCGTCAGCACCCGGATGTCGTCCAGTCCCAACGCGGCCGCTATAGCGCGGTGCATGTGCTCCGGCGGATGGTCGGTGACCTTGAGGTCCTGCTCCCCCGATCCGGCCTCGATGGTGTAGGAGCGGAGCATGCCCAGGCCCGCGTACTGCGTGAAGGTGTCGCCGTCGACCATCGTCATGACGGTGTCGAGATGCATGAAGGCCCGCCGCTTGGGCATGTCCAGCGCCACGATGGTGCGCGCGGACCCCGCCGCGAACAGCCCGCGCGCCAGCAGCTCCACGGCCTGCGGGGTGGTCCGCTCGCTCATTCCGATCAGCACCGCCCCACGGCCCAGCACCAGGACGTCGCCGCCCTCGATGGTGGAGGGGTAGTCGGCCTGCCCCTCGGACCAGACATGGAAGTCGGCGCCGCGGAAGAGCGGGTGGTGGTGGTAGATCGCCTCGTAGTGCACCGTCTCGCGTTGCCGGGCGGGCCAGCGCATGGAGTTGATCGAGACGCCGTCGTAGATCCAGGCCGAGGTGTCGCGGGTGAAGAGGTGGTTGGGGAGCGGGCCGAGCAGGAAGTCGTCCATCTCCATGACGTGGAAGCGGACCGAGGTCGGCTCGGGATGACGTTCGAGGAACTCGCGCTTGGTCATGCCGCCGATCAGCGCCTCCGTGAGCTCGGCCACCGGCAGCTCGTCGAAGGCCGCCCGGAGGTGGTCGGTGGCCAGCGGCCCGTACTCCTTCTCGTCGAAGACCCGGTCCAGGACCAGCGTCCGCGCCTCGGGGATCCGCAGGCTGTCGGCCAGCAGATCCCCGAAGAGGTGCACGTCCACTCCCCGGTCCCGGAGCACATCCGCGAACGCGTCGTGCTCGGCCCGCGCCTGCCGCACCCACAGCACGTCATCGAAGAGCAACGCGTCCTTGTTGGAGGGCGTCAGCCGCTTCAGCTCCAGATCGGGGCGATGCAGAATGACGCGGCGCAGCCGCCCGGCCTCGGAGTCGACATGGAATCCCATCTCCCCATCTTGGCCGCTGCGGGGCGCGTACGAACCTCGTCGGAGCATGTCGGCCGATGTTGTGGGGTACGGCGGGCGGGGTGGCGGAATATCGGAGTGGTGAGTGGTGAGTGGTGGGCTGACGGAGCGATGGGGTGGCGGAGTGGTGACTGGTGAAGTGATGGAGTGACGCGCTGGTTCAGGGGTGGGCCGGCTCGCACCGGTCGTACGCCGGGCTTCCCCGACCTCCCTCAGGAGCGCTCTCCTGGTTCCCCGTTCCCCGAGCGTCGCTCTCCGGGATCTCTCCGGGATCTCTCCGGGATCTCTCCGGGATCTCTCCGGGACCCGTCACCGATCCCCGGAACAGCTCCTGGGCAGGCTCAGGAGTGGGGGCCCCGCGAGCCACCCGCCGCCACCGCCGCCTCCCCTGCGTTCCGCCGCCGGGTGCCCCCACCGTCGCCTTGGCCCCGGCCGATCCGCAGTGCGGCCGCCACCGCCACCGCCGACATCACCGCCGCGATGAGCCAGGTGGCGCGCAACGCCCCTGCCCCCGGCGCCTGTTGGCCGCCCATGACGGCGATCAGCACGGCCACGCCCAGCGCCGTACCTCCCTGTCGCGAGACCATCAGCACTCCCGAACCGAGCGACAGTCGGTGCGCGGGCAGCAACCCCGTGGCGGCGAACATCACCGGCTGGTACAGCCCGGTGCCGCAGCCCGCGAGTATCAGCCCCGGCAGAAAGTGCGCCGCGTACCGGGTGCCGCCGGCACCGCCGTCCGCGGCGACGGCCCACCACAGGTCGGCGGCCACGAAGCAGAGCGCGCCGGCCACCCCCGCGCTCCGCTCCCCGATGGCGCCCACGATCCGGCCGGAGAGGGCGGACACCACCAGCACGGTCAGCGGCCAGGGGGCCACCGCCAGCCCGGCCGTACGGACCGGGTAGTGCCAGACGTCGGTGAACAGCAGGGTCGCGCCGAGCATCATGGCGGAGTACGCCACGAAGTAGCAGAGCAGCCCGAGGGTGGCCGCGGTGAAGCCGGGGGTACGGAAGAGGGCCGGGTGGACGACCGGTTCGGCGACGCGGTGCACATGGCGGACGCACAGCGCGCCCGCCAGCCCGCCGACGGCGAGGGCGCCGAGCGTGGCAGGGGCGCCGTAACCCCACTCCGGGGCCTGGACGCACGCGGTCACCAACGCGCCGATGCACACCAGGACCAGCCCGGTCCCGGGCAGGTCGAGCGCCTGCCGTGCGCCACGTGGTGACCGGGGCAGCAGCCGGACGCCCGCGGTCACCGCCACCAGCACCACCGGGACGTTGATCAGAAAGATCAGCCGCCAGTCGGAGGCGGCGAGCAGACCGCCGATCACCGGGCCCGAGCTGGCCGCCACCGCGCTGACCGCGGTCCAGGCGCCGACCGCGGTGGCGCGCTCGTGCGGCGCGAAGGCGGGGAGGGCGAGGGAGAGGGAGGTGGGGATCAGTACGGCGGCGGCCACGCCCTGCACCACCCGGGCAACGATCAGCAGGGTCAGGGTGGGTGCCGCACCGCAGGCCGCCGACGCCACGCCGAACAGCACCATGCCGATCAGGAAGCTGCGCCGCCGCCCCGCCTCGTCGGCGACCCGGCCGGCCGGTACGAGCAGCGCGGCGAGCACCACCGTGTAGGCGTTGAGCACCCAGGACAGCGCGGAGGCGGACGCGGGCGCGAAGTCCCGGCCGATCTCCGGGAAGGCGATGGTGACGGCGATCAGGTCGAGTACGGCGAGGAACTGCGCGGCCGACGCGATAGCGAGCACCAGCCAGCGGCGGGGGTCGGGCGCGTCGAGTGGGGAGTGCCGGTCCTGGGCGCCCGCGCGCACACCCGTCCCCTGGCGCCCCGTAGAAGGAGTGGTCATACCCATACAGCTTCGGCCCCGGGCGCCGCCCCTACGAGTGGCAGCCCTGACAACACCCGCTACATTCCTGCCACTTCGGCTGCCATACTCGCCCCATGCCCACCCTCGCGGTCGCCGCCACCGACGGAATGCCGTTCTTCGAACTCGCCATCCCCTGCCACGTCTTCGGCACGGACCGGATGGAGACGCCCCCTGACTGGTACGACCTGCGGGTGTGCGCGATCGGCGCGAACGGCGCGGCACCCCGGATGCAGTCCTGGTTCACCGCCACGACCCCGTACGGCGTCGAGGAGTTGGTCGCCGCCGATACGGTCCTCGTACCGGCCTCGGCCGATGTGCACGGCGATCCGCCGCCCGAGCTCGTGGCAGCGCTGCGCGAAGCCCACCGGCGTGGTGCGCGCCTGGTCTCCCTCTGCTCGGGCGCCTTCACGCTCGCCGCGACCGGGCTGCTCGACGGCCGGACGGCCGCCACCCACTGGATGTACGCGTCCCTGCTCGCCACGCGCTATCCGGCCGTCACCGTGGATCCGGCGGTGCTCTACGTCGACCACGGCGACGTGCTCACCGGCGCCGGCGCCACGGCCTCGATCGACGTCTGTCTGCACCTGGTACGCAAGGACTTCGGCACCGAGGTCGCCAACTCCCGGGCCCGCCAGATGGTCGCCCCCGCGCACCGCCCCGGCGGTCAGGCGCAGTACATCGAGACGCCGCTGCCCGAACGGCGTGACGACTCCCTCGCCCCGCTGCTGCACTGGGCCGCCGAGCGGCTGTGCCGGCCGCTGACTGTCGCCGACCTGGCCCGGCATGCGAACACCAGCACCCGGACCCTGGTCCGCCGCTTCCACGCCGCCACGGGCACCACGCCCATGCAGTGGCTGCAGACCCAACGCATCTCCCGGGCACGGGAGCTGCTCGAAGGAACGGATCTCGCGGTGGGCCGGGTGGCGGAGATCAGCGGCCTGGGTACGGCCGCCAACCTCCGCCGGCACTTCACCCGCGCCATGGGAGTCCCGCCGGTCGACTACCGGCGGTCCTACCGGGCAGCGCGGGTGACCCGGGCGGCATGAGCCGGCCGGGCAGCTCGGCGGCATGAGCCGGACGAGCCGCCTGCCCCGGGGCATGATCCGGCCCCCGGGGCATGGCCCCGCCCCGGGGCGTGACCGCTACAGCCGCGGATCCACCGGCTCGGACTCCAGCGCGAGCACCGCGAAGACCGCCTCATGGACGCGCCACAGCGGTTCCCCCTCGGCCATCCGGTCGAGCGCCTCCAGGCCGAGCGCGTACTCGCGCAGGGCGAGGGAACGCTTGTGGCCCAGGTGGCGGACCCGCAGGCGCCGCAGATTCTCCGGACGGGTGTACTCCGGGCCGTAGATGATCCGCAGGTACTCCCGTCCGCGGCACTTGATGCCCGGCTGGACGAGGCGGCCGTCCGCGCCGCGTATCAGTGCCTTCAGCGGCTTGACCACCATGCCCTCGCCGCCGTCCGCGGTGAGCTCCAGCCACCAGGCGATTCCGGCCGCGACCGACGTCTCGTCCCCGGTGTCCACGACGAGCCGGCGGGTCGGGGCGAGCAGCGTCGTACCGTCGGCTTCCGCGCCCTCGGCCTCCGCCTCGATCAGCCGGTCGATCATGGCGAGCTGATCGGAGTGCGCCAGACCGGCCAGACTGCGGCCCTGGGCGGCGAGGATCTGGAACGGGGCGAGCCGGACGCCTGCCAGCTCATCCGCCCCGGTGGGCCCCATCGCGCCGACCCGCCAGCAGTAGCGCCGGTAGGCATCGGTGAACGCGGCGGCGTCAGAGGCCCGCTCGCGCTGGCGCCCGAGGAGCTCCGCCACGTCGACGCCCCGCTCGGCCGCCGCCTCCAGCGCCCCGAGCGCACCCGGGAACACCGCGCCGGACGCCGCCCCGACAGCCGCGTACTGCTTGCGCAGCAGCCCGGTCGCCTTCAGGGACCACGGCATCAGCTCGGCGTCCAGCAGCAGCCAGTCCGTCTCCAGCTCCGCCCACAGCCCGGCTCGCTCCGCGGCCTCGCGGACGCGTCGCAGAAGGCGCTCGGCCGTCTCCCGGTCATCGAAGAACGGCCGTCCCGTACGGGTGTAGAGCGCGCCCGAGACACCCTGTGGCGCCCCGAAGCGCGCGCGGGCCGCGGCCTCGTCTCGGCAGACCAGGACCACCGCGCGCGAGCCCATGTGCTTCTCCTCGCACACCACTTCCCGCACGCCGTCCGCGTGGTAGGCGGCGAACGCCTCGGCGGGGTGCTCCAGGAAGCCCTCCCCGGCGGTTTCGCCGCCGCTCTCGGCCTTGGAGGTCGCGCAGGGGGCCATCGTCGGCGGGAGGTACGGCAGCAGCCGCGGGTCGATCGCGAAGCGGCTCATCACCTCCAGCGCGGCGGCGGCGTTCTCCTCCCTGACCGCGAGCCGGCCCATGTAGCGCGTCTCCACGACCCGCCGTCCCGCCACATCGCCCAGGCCCAGCGGCCGGCCGTCCGCACCGCCGGGCGCTTCGGAGACCAACGGCTTGACGGGCTCGTACCAGACCTGCTCCGCCGGTACGTCCACCATTTCGCGCTCCGGCCAGCGCAGCGCGGTCATGGCGCCGCCGAAGACGCAGCCGGTGTCGAGGCAGAGGGTGTTGTTGAGCCAGGCGGCACGCGGGGTGGGCGTGTGGCCGTAGACGACGGCCGCGCGGCCCCGGTAGTCCTCGGCCCACGGGTAGCGCACCGGCAGGCCGAACTCATCGGTCTCGCCGGTCGTGTCGCCGTACAGCGCGAAGGACCGCACCCGGCCCGAGGTCCGGCCGTGGTACTTCTCCGGCAGCCCGGCGTGGCAGACCACCAGCCCACCGCCGTCGAGGACGTAGTGGCTGACCAGGCCGTGGATGAAGTCCGCGACCTCGGTGCGGAAGGTGTCGTCCTCCTTCTCCAGCTGTGCGACGGTCTCGGCGAGGCCGTGGGAGTGCTTGACGTTGCGGCCCTTGAGGTAACGGCCGAGCTTGTTCTCGTGGTTCCCCGGCACGCACAGGGCGTGGCCGGCACCGACCATGCCCATCACCAGGCGCAACACCCCGGGACTGTCGGGTCCGCGGTCGACGAGGTCTCCGACGAAGACCGCCGTCCGACCCGCCGGGTGCACGGCGTCGACGGCCCGGCCCAGTGCGTCGCGCTCCAGGGCGTACCCCAGGCGGCCGAGGAGGCTCTCCAGCTCGGAGCGGCAGCCGTGGATGTCACCGATGATGTCGAACGGCCCGGTGAGATGGCGCAGGTCGTTGAACCGCCGTTCGGTGACGATCTCGGCGGCCTCGACCTCCTCCTGGCCCCGCAGGATGTGTACCTTGCGGAACCCCTCGCGCTCCAGATGGCGCAGGGAGCGGCGGAGTTCGCGCTGGTGACGCTGGATGACGCGGCGGGGCAGCCCGGCCCGGTCGGCGCGCGCCGCGTTGCGTGCGGCGCAGACCTGCTCGGGTACGTCGAGCACGATCGCCACCGGCAGTACGTCGTGCTCACGGGCCAGGCGCACCAGCTGGGTGCGGGCCTCCGACTGGACGTTGGTGGCGTCGACGACGGTCAGCCGTCCGGCCGCCAGGCGCTTGCCCGCGATGAAGTGCAGGAGGTCGAAGGCGTCGCCGCTGGCGCTCTGGTCGTTCTCGTCGTCGCTGACCAGGCCGCGGCAGAAGTCGGAGGAGAGGACCTCGGTCGGCTTGAAGTGCCGGGCGGCGAAGGTGGACTTGCCGGAGCCGGTGGCGCCGATCAGCACCACGAGCGCCAGGTCGGGCACGCCGAGGGTGCGCGTCGCCCGGCCGGGCGACGGCTGTGGCCCGCGGGCCCGCTCCTGCTCGTCCCCGTGCCGGTGTTCGTTGTCGTCCCCGTGCTGAGTGCGGTCGGTGTCCGTCATGCCGCGACCTCCTTTCCCGTCGTCGCCGCGCTGCTGCCGACGGCGCCGTCGGCGCCGTCGCTCGTGCCGTATCCCCTCGCGGGGTCCCTGTCCCTGTCCCCGTCCCGGTCCCGGTCCGTGTCCTGGCCCTGGCCCTGGCTCTTGTTGTTGTTCTTGTTGTTGTTCTTGTTGTTGTTCTTTTTGTTGTTCTTGTTGTGGCTTCGGTTCCGGTCCTGGGTCTTGAACTCGCTCCGGCCCTCGCCGTCGTCATCGGTCATACGGAAGTGCGCGAGCTGAGTGGGTGGCCCGACCTCGGCGTCGTCCGGACCCACGGGCTCGAACGTGACCGCATAGCCGTGCCGCGCGCCGACCTCCTGCGCCCACTGCCGGAACTCCCGCCGCGTCCATTCGAAGCGGTGGTCGGCATGCCGTACCTGACCGGCCGGCAACGTCTCCCAGCGCACGTTGTACTCGACGTTCGGCGTGGTCACCACGACCGTTTGCGGCCTGGCCGCCCCGAACACCGCGTACTCCAGCGCCGGCAGTCGCTCCGGGTCCACGTGCTCGATGACCTCGCTCAGCACCGCCGCGTCGTATCCCTTGAGCCTGTCGTCGGTGTACGCCAGCGACCCCTGCAGGAGCCGTACCCGCTCCGACTGCCGCTCGGGCATCCGGTCCAGCCTCAGCCGGCGCCGCGCCTCGTGCAGCGCCCGCATGGACACGTCCACGCCGACGATCTCGGTGAACTGCCGCTCCTTGAGCAGCGCACCGACCAACTGCCCCTGCCCGCAGCCCAGGTCGAGCACGCGTGTGGCGTTGACGGCCCGCAGCTCCGCCAGGATCGCCTCCCGCCGCTGTACGGCGAGCGGTACCGGCTTCTGCTCGGTGTCCACCTCCTCGTCCACCGCGTTGTCGATCTCCTCGCCGTCCGCGTCGTCCGCCTCGGCGAGCCGTTCCAGCGCCAGCCGCTCGATGGCCTGACGTGTCAGCGCCCGGCGCCGCGCGAGGTAGCGGTCGGCGATCAGCCGCTGCTCGGGATGGTCCTCCAGCCAGCCCTCGCCTGCCTTCAGCAGCTTGTCGACCTCGTCGGGCGAGACCCAGTAGTGCTTGGCGTCGTCCAGGACGGGCAGCAGCACATACAGATGCCGCAACGCCTCGGCGAGCCGACTCTCCCCCTCCAACACCAGACGTACGTAGCGCGAGTCGCCCCATTCGGGGAACGTCGCGTCCAGCGGCAACGGCTCCGCCGTCACCGTCCAGCCCAGCGGCTCGAAGAGTCTGCGCACCAGGTCCGCGCCGCCCCGGGCCGGCAGTACCGGCACCTCGATCCGCAACGGCATCGCCCGGCCGGGCAGCTCGGGCCGTGCCGCGCACTCCCCCTTCATCGCGCTGGTGAAGACGCTGCGCAGCGCCACGGCCAGCAGCGACGACGCCGCGTACGGACGGTCGTTGACGTACTGTCCGAGCGCCGAATCGGGAGCCCCGCCACGGCCCTTCCCCTGCCCCCGGCGGACCAGGGCGATGGGGTCGACCTCCAGCAGCAGCGCCGCCGTGCACCGTTGCGCATCGGCCTCCGGGTAGAGGACGTGCGCGACTCCATACGACGTCGAGAACCGCTGGGCTCTGTCGGGATGCTTGTGCAGCAGAAAGCCGAGGTCGGTCGCGGGACGGTCGGCACTGCCGGTGATGGTTATCGTCAGGAACACACGCCCGAGTATCGCCGTGCACGATCCGATCCCCCACCCGTTTTCCGCCGGCGCCCGTCTCGCCACCGGGCACGTGTCCGGCGTCAGGTCAGCTGTGACTGCACCTGCGCGGAGATCAACTCCAGGTGGTCCAGGTCGTCGAGGTCCAGCATCTGCAGATAGACCCGGGACGCACCGACTGCGGCGTACCGGCCGATCTTGTCGACGACCTCGGCGGGCGTGCCCGCGAGGCCGTTGGCCTTCAGTTCATCCACCTCCCGTCCGATGGCCGCGGCCCGCCGCGCCACCTCGGCGTCGTCCTTGCCGACGCAGGCCACAAGGGCGTTGGAGTACACCAGGTCGTCACCCTTCCGCCCGGTGGCCTCGGCGGCCGCCCGCACCCGTGCGAACTGGCGCTCCGTGTCGTCGAGCGAGGCGAAGGGAATGTTGAACTCGTCGGCGTACTGCGCCGCCAGGAGCGGTGTACGCGTCGTGCCGTGCCCTCCGACCAGCACCGGCACCTTGTGCTGGGCGGGCTTGGGCAGGGCCGGCGAGTTCTTCAGCTGGTAGTGCTTGCCGTCGTAGGAGAACTCCTTTCCTTCCTCGGTGGCCCACAGGCCGGTGACGATCGCCAACTGCTCTTCCAGCCGGGCGAACTTCGCTTGGGGGAACGGAATGCCATAGGCCTTGTGCTCCTCCTCGAACCACCCGGCCCCCAGACCGAGCTCGACGCGACCGCCGGACATCTGGTCCACCTGCGCCACCTGGATGGCCAGCACACCGGGCAGGCGGAAGGTGCCGGCCGTCATGAGGGTGCCGAGGCGGATGCGCTGGGTCTCGCGAGCCAGACCGGCCAGTGTGATCCAGGCGTCCGTCGGGCCGGGCAGCCCGTCGGCGTTGCCCATCCGCAGATAGTGGTCGGACCGGAAGAAGGCGTCGAAGCCGAGAGCTTCGGTGGCCTTGGCGACCGTGAGAAGAGTGTCGTAGGAAGCGCCCTGCTGGGGCTCCGTGAAGATTCGTAGATCCATACCTCCATCCTGCACGTTCGGCGGCAGGCCAACCGTCCGGTCGTTTTGATCACTGGGTCGGTCATCCCCCGGCCGGAGTGGGCCGGCCATCTGCGGTGACGATGACGGTGCCCTGCGAGGACCCGAGGACCCGAGGACGCGAGGGCCGTGACTGCGGTGGCGCGAGGGGCGGGAAGCGGCCGCCCGCGGGATGCGGCCACCTCCGGGCCGCGGTGGCACCGGCGGAGGTGGGCGCTGCCGCCTCGGGGCGCGGGAGCGATGGGCGGCGGGGCGATGGCCGCCGAGGCGGTGGGGCAGACGTGAGGCAGCGGTCGGTGCGCCGCCACCGTAAGGCGCCCCGCACCGGCGTGATCTCGATGGACTCGCCCCGGGTCAGGCGAGGTTCCGCTCACGCGCCTCCAGCTTCTCGAGTATTCCGGACACGTGATCCCGCGATTCGTCGGCCGTGTCCATGGCCTCGACGCAGGTCCAGTACATCCCCTCCTCGTCTGCTGAGCACACCACACTCACCAGCGCCTCGCACACCTCTTGCAGCAGCAGACACAGGCTGGTCAACGCGGCCTTGACATCACGCACTTCGGACAGCTGGGCCGCCCGCAGCCCGCCGGTGGCCGGCGCCGGGCACAGCAGTCCCCCGCTGAACCGCCCGCCCGCGTCACCCAGCCCCCGGGCTCTGGAACGCACCTCGTACGGCCCCACTATCGCGAGATGGCCGCCTATCGCTTCCGCCAACGCCTGCGCCTGCCACGCCTCGACAACCACGTCCTGAACCGTGCTCGCCTGCGACAGGCCGCGCCGACTGGCCGCGATGATCCGCACCGCGTCCATCCGCGTCCCCTCCTTTCACCCTCGCTCGCCTTCGCCCCGCACTCTTTCCATTACCCAGAGTGAGGTCTCGCACCCGAAAACGCCAGAGGATTTCGCAAATCTGTGGACAACCAAGGCGCTGTGGAAAGATCGATGACTCCGGAGAGTGACGGAGGGTGCGCCTGGCCCCGCTCCTCCCCCTAGGGCCTCGCCGCCCCCACCAACCACACTGCCATCACGAGGCACTTGAAACTTCGACGACACTCCTTTCACACCGATCGACGTGATCCTCGCTGATGCCTTCGCGGCGCGCGAGCGGCGGGAGGGAGGAGAAATGCGTCCTTACTCCCCCTCTTCCCGCCCCCCGCCGTCACGCGTCGGACGGATTCCGTCCCGTCGCGCCGGACGGACCGGCGGGAAGCGCGACTCATTGCGCTCGATCTTCGCGGCGAGCGCCGTCAGCGCGTCGATCCCCAGCGCCTCACAGAACTGCAGAAGATACGCCAGCACATCCGCGACCTCGTCCTCGACGCGACCCGCCGCCGTGGGTTCGGCCATCACGTTCGCCGACTCCTCCGGTGTCAACCACTGGAAGATCTCCACGAGTTCGGCGGCCTCGACGCTGAGCGCCGCGGCCAGGTTCTTGGGGTTGTGGTACTGCTGCCAGTCGCGGGCGGCCGCGAACTCGGCCAGCCGCCTCTGCAGCGTATGAAGATCGTCGCTCATGCCCCTAGATGTAGCACCTGCACGCCGGGCAGCCCCTCGGCGACGGAGGCGTCCCGCACCGCTCCCAGCAGCCGGACGTGTCCGCGCTCGGCCATCCGCACGGCCAGCGACAGCAGCTCCCTCGCCTGCCGCCGGTCCATGCAGCGGTCCAACCCGTCCGCCATCACCGTCAGCTGCTGGTGGGCCGACGGAATCTCCCCCACGGGATCCATTTCCAGGACCCCGGGCCCGGTGAGCAGCACCAGTGCCAGGGCGAGAAACCGCAGCTCACCGTCGCTGAGCTGCTCGACGGGCATCATGCCCAGCGGCCCCCGGTCGACCAGCGCCCGCATCCCGGCGGCTGCCGCGGGCCGCAGCGCCGGGCCAGGGGGCTGCGCGGACCCCGACGACACGGCGCCCGGACGCGCGCCGTGCGGGCCCGACGCCGCCGGACGCCCGCCCGGTCGCTCACCGGCCGCCACGCCGCCGACCGGCACGCCCCCGTCCGGTTCCCGGTGGACCGCGTGCAGCCCGTCCACGGGCCCCGCACAGGCATCCCGCACTGCCGCCACCAGGAGCGCATGCCGGCGCGTGCACTCCCGGCTCGTCCGGTCCAGCACCGCCGGGAGGTTCTCGCAGGAGGACCGCAGCCGTCCCTCGTCCGGCTCACCGTCCCCGCTCCGGCCCCAGCCGCCGGCCGCGCCGGCCCGGCCCCCGGGGCGCCGCCGAGCACCGGGCACCCCGCCCCTCAGGCCCGGCGCCGCCCCGGCCGGAACGGGAGCCGGAACCACTCCGCTCCCCGCCTCCCGCATGCTCTCCGGCCTCGGATCACACATGAAGGCCGACCGCAGCGCGACGACGACCTGCTCCGCCGCGGCCAGGACCAGCCGCTGTCCGGCCGTCTTGCCCGCCACCCGCAGCGGCAGCAGGGACGTGCCCAGCCGGTCGTCGGGCAGCGGTGCGCGGGTCACCGGAGTCGCGCCGGCCGTGTGCCATGCCGCCTGCACGGCACGGCGGGCCGGGTCGGTGAGCGCCGTGGTGAGCAGCGTCTCGCCGCCACCGGTCAGGCGCTCACCGACGATGCGGAGTTCAGGTTCGGCCTGTACGGCGAGGTCCAGATCGACCGGGCCGGCCGGGCCGTCGACCGTGCACCCGATACGGAAGCCGCGCCGCCCCTGGTCGTCGGGGCGGGCGCCCGCCGGGACGCACGCGGCCGCGCCGCCCGCGACCGCCGCCACCGCGCGCTCCAGGGGCTCTCCGCTGCCGAGCCGGGAGAGGATTTCGTACGCCTGCAGCGCACTGGACTTGCCGCTGCCGCTCTCGCCGGTCAGCAGGGTCAGCGGGCCGATCGGCAAGGTGACGCCGCGGTGGGTCCTGAAGGCGGAGAGCCGTAACTCGGTGACCGCCGGTCGCACACTGTCGGTATTCATAGGGGGACGCTATGCAACGGACGGGACGGAGAACCGTTACGCCCAACAGCTCTTCCTACGAATGAGGGACGGCTCCGGCGCGCGGTTCGGCCACCTCGGTACCGACCGGTGCGAGCAGGAAGACGTTGGTGTCGACGCGGTGCATCCCGCTGCCGATGCCGAAGACGACTCCGCTGGAGAAGTCCAGGATGCGCTTGGCGACGTCGGCGTCGGCGCTGCTGAGGTCCAGCAGGACCGGGATCTGCGCCATGAGGTACTCGGCGACCTCACGCGCGTCCGCGAACGTCTGGACACGGATGACCATGAACCGCCGCTTCTCCTCGGCCGGTTCGTCGTCGGGGAGCGCGCGGTGGTCGGGCCATGACGGCCACTCACTGCTGCTGCGGAGCGGGACGACCTCGGCGAGCCCTTCCCACTGCTCGTCGGTGGCATCGGGGCCGGTCACCGAATCACCTCACTCAGTGGGTCGCTGGCTGTCTGCGGTATCTGCATCGCGTGAATTCTAGCGATAAACATACAAAGTTCGACGGACGCGACACACGCGGCACCGCCTCGCGGTCCCATCCTGCACCATGGCCCCTGACCTGTGCCGACACCCTCGGCGGATCGGGCGTCGCGTTTCTGTGTGGCCGTTCATCCGCTCTTGCGACGAGGTCGGGGGCCGCCGCGGCGCCCGGCCGGCGCCGCGGCGGCTCTCGCCATCGCACGGCGGCTCCGCACAACCCGTGCAACCATCGGAAGCCCGTCGGTGTTTTGGTGAGTGATGGACGAGACAGCCGAGCCACTCTGCGAACGCCTGGCGACGGATCTGGACGACGGTTTCACGGAACTGGTCCGGGTCCACGCCTCAGCGGTCCATGCCTTCTTGCTCCGGGTGACGGGAAACGCCGCGGAGGCTGACGACCTGGGCCAGGAGGCATTCCTGCGCGCCTACACGGCGCTGCAGGGGTACTCCACGGACCGGCGCCGTGCGCTGCGTCCCCGTGCGTGGCTGATGACGATCGCCGCGAACGTGTGGCGCAACCATGTGCGCACCTGCGTCCGCAGGCCCGTCGCCAGCACCCGCGTGGAGGATTCCTGCGAGAGCTGGCCGACCGCGGCGCCGGGGCCGCAGGAGCGGGCGGACACTGCCGCCGACCGGGCCTTGCTGGTCGCGGCGCTCGCTCGATTACCCGAGCGGGCCAGAGTGGCGGTGGTCCTTCGCCATGTGGTCGGGATGAGCTACGCCGAGGTGGCCGAGGTGCAGGGATGCCCGGTCGGTACGGTCAAGGCTCAGGTGTCGAGAGGGCTCGGCACCCTGCGTGAATTACTGGAACCAGAAGTCGCGTTGCTGAGGGAGGTGACGATGTGAACCGAGGTGGGGAATGGACCTCGCAGCCGGAGGGCCGGGTGGAGACCGCACTGGCGGGGCTCGCGGGTCCCGCTCCTGGGGACTTCGCGGCCCGGGTGCTGCAACGGGTGGGAATCCCGAGGGACCGGTACGACACGTACCTGCACCTCGACGCGCCCGCCGGCGGGCTGTATGTCGCATACGGGGCGCAGGCCGTGACCGGATCCGCGCTGGGCGGAACACTGCCCGGCCCCCGGGCATTCGAAGAGGCGCACCTCGTCCGCACGGGACGGAGCGCGATTCCCACGACACGGCCCCTGCCGGGGTTGCGGACCGCGCTGCGCACCGGGCGGACCAAGAATCTGCGGATCGATCTTCCGGAGCTCACCGAGGCGGAGCGGGCCGCGCTCGACGCGGTGCGCACCATTCCACGCGGGCAGTTGCGGCCGCTGGCCTGGGTCGCGCGGGAGGCCGCGCTCGCCGGCGCCGCCGCTGTCACCGAGGCACTGGTGGTCAATCCGGTGCCGTTGCTGATCCCCTGCCACCGGGTCACGTTCGACGACGGCGGACCCTGCGATCTGCGGTACGGGCCCACCGTGGGCGCGGCGCTGCGGGACGCCGAAGGGATCGACGACGAACTGGTGGGACTGTCCCGTTCGGGGACGGCGTTCCTCGGCAGCGACACCACACGGATCTACTGCCATCCCACCTGCGCCCACGCACGCCGGATCACCCGGCCCCATCAGGTGCCGTTCCGCTCGGCACGGGCTGCCCGCGAGGCGGGCTACCGCGCCTGCAAGAGCTGCCGCCCGATAGCGGCGTGAGGCGCGCGGCGGAGTGGGGTCCGCCGCGGAAGTGAGGCCGGTCTCGGCGTGCGGTCCCGCGCGCCGGGCGGGAAACAGCCGCGTGCCGAGCGCCGCGGGGTACGGGACCGCCAGTCAAGTCATCCAGCGGGGAGGAAGACGTCATGCATGCCATGAGCCGCAGCGCGGCGAGCGAGGTGGTGGGCACCGTGGTCGTCGGGGAGCACCACACACCGATCGGTCGCCTGGCGCTGGCCGCCACCGATGAGGCCCTGCTCTACTGCGGCTTCTATCCGGTGGATGCGGTTCGCCAGCGCCTCACGGTGGGCGCCCGGGAGTGCGGGGACGAGACGGAAGCCGGTCCTGAGCAGCTGGCGGTGCTGCGGCAGACCCGTGCACAGCTGGACGACTTCCTCGCGGGCAAGCGGCGCGCGTTCTCCGTACCGCTGGATCCGAGTCTGGCCACACCGTTCAGCAAGGAGGTCGTGCTGGCGGTCGCCGCGCAGGTGCCGTACGGCGGGACGGCGACCTATGGGGAGCTGGCCGCCGCGGTGCACCGGCCCGGTTCGGCGCGGGCGGTGGGCAAGGCGCTGGGGGCGAATCCGTTGTGTGTGGTGCTGCCCTGCCATCGGGTCGTCGGTGCCTCAGGCCGGCCGACGGGATATGCGGGCGGCGTCCAGGCCAAGCGCTTCCTGCTCGACCTGGAATGTCGGGGCTGAGCGGGCGATGCGGCAGTTCACCCACCGACCCCCAGTCGTACGGCGAACGCGATGAACACCGCTCCCACCAGTGCCTCGACCACCCGGGCCGCACCGGCGCCCGCGTCCGGTCGGCGCGCCGCCGCCCAGCGGCGTAGCAGGAACACCCCGCCGCTCAGCACGGCCAGCCAGAGCGCCGCCAGCGACAGATGGACGGCCGCCAATACCGCCATCGTGCGCGCCGGGGGCTCCCCGGGCGGCACGAACTGCGGCAGAAACGCCAGCAGGAACAGTCCGACCTTGGGGTTGGCGCCGGTGCACAGCAGTCCCTGCAGCCAGCAGCGGCGCAGGGACGGCGGAGGCGGGCGGTCGGCGTCGGGGCCCGGCCGGTCCGCTGCGGGTGGGCGGCGCAGCGCGGACCGCAGGGCCCGAAGGCCCCACAGCAGCATGACGGCGGCCCCGCACCAGCGGACTGCGGTGAACAGCTCGGGCCGGCCGGCCAGTACGAGAGAGACGCCGCTGATGGCGAGCGTCGCGTGGGCGGCGCCCGCCGTCAGCATGCCGGCCGCGGCGGCCAGCGCGGGGGCGCGCCGACCGGTGCGCAGCACCAGCTGGGTGACGAGCGCCGCGTCCGGCCCCGGAGTCAGAATCACCAGCAGGGCGCTGCCCAGGAACCACCCGCTGATCACGGCCGGCCTCCGCGGCGCTCCGGCGTGCCGGCCACCGGGGGCGCCTGGCTCATGCCGCGTCCGCCGCCGGATCCACCGTCAGCAGCGATTCGATCCGCCGGACCTCGCCGTGGTCGGCGTCGAGCTGTGCCGGGTCCTCGTGGGCGAGTACGACGAAGCCGAGCGACAGGGTGCCCAGCAGGTCCTTGGTGGGAGCGATCAGGTCGCCGTTGCGGACCGGCACGGCCGAGACATGATGGCTCGCCACATTTCTGACCGCGTCCAGGACTTCGGCGTTGCGGACCACACCGTACGAACGGCTGATCAGGAACACCACACGCACCCGACGGTGCAGCCGGTATCCGGAGGGCAGGGAGCGTCTCCCGGTGAAGTACGCCACCGCTCGGTCGACCTGGCTGTCGCCGGTCGCGACGCGGCAGAAGCGGGGGTGGCCACCGCCGTGCGGGCGGGCGTTGACCTCGATCAGCCGCGGCCCGTCGGCGGTCATCATCACCTCGACGTGCGCGGCGCCCCACCGGAAGCCGATCGCGTCCAGGACACCCCGGGTGTAGCGGATCAGTTCCGGTACTTCGGGGCGGTCCTCGGGGACCCAGTCCATGGACTCGTACACCGCCATCTGCCCGCCGCTGTCGACCTTGCGGTAGCGGCACACGTCCGTGACGGTGTGGTGGCCGGCGTGGCTGAAGACGTCCACGACGTACTCGGTGCCGGTCGCGTACTCCTGCACCAGCATCTGCTCGTTGCGGATCTGCCACTGGTTGAGCTGTCCGAGCTGGGCCTCGAACTCCTGACGCCAGCCGTGCCCGCCGACGATCCGGGTGACGCCGTCGGTGCTGGCGCTCTTGGGCGGCTTGACCACCAGGTCACTGCCGGCCAGGCCCTCCTTGTCGAGCCAGGCGGCGACCTCGTCCGGATCGTCGCTGCACAGTTGCCGCAGCACCGGCAGTCCGGAGGCGGAGACCGCCTGTGCCATCGCGTACTTATGGCGTCGTGCCGCTGTCAGGCCGGGGACGTTCGCCACCTCGGGCACGACCCGGGCGGCCAGCCGGTCGGCGAGTTCCACGCCGATCTCGGCGCCCGGCAGGACGCAGCGCGGACGCAGCGCACAGAGCCGGTCCACGAGCGCGTCCTCGTCGCCGTCCCAGGTCAGGATCGTGTCGAAGTCCTCGGAGCGGAAGGAGCCGGCGTAGGCCGGCGGGATCTCCGGATACGAGACGACGGCCACCGACGGCACGCCGGCCGCGCGGAAGGCCGGGGCGTACAGGCCGCCGGAGGAGAACGGATCGACGATCACGGCAGGGCTGCCGGAAGGATACGGAGACACAGCTGCTGTTCCTTGTCCGCTCGGTGGGGTCAGGGCTCGAGGTTCGGGGCGGTCGGCGGCCGCGGCCGGGGCCACGAGGGCCCCGGCCGCACCGCACGGTCAGCCCGCCAGGTCCGCCGACAGCGGCCGGTGCCCGAAGCCGATCCCGGCCTCGGGCAGGCCGGGGAAGACCGCGGTGACGGTGTCGCCGCTGCGTACGGCGGGGATCTCCTGCCGCAGCCGGGTCAGCGACGTCTTGCGCTCGTGCCACGGGCACACCAGTCGGTTGCCCTCGGGCGCCAGCTCGGCCAGATGCAGCGGGCCGCCGCGATGCGGGCAGCGGGCCCGCATCACGAAGGAGCCCTCGTCGGTCCGCGCATACACATACGGTTCGCCGGCCACCACCGCGCAGTTGTCCCGGCCGGCCACGGAGAACGTCACTACATGCACGTCTTGTAGTCCCCCACCGAGTGGATCTGATAGACGCACTCCTCGGACTCGATGATCGCGCCGTGCAGCCGGTTGCGCTGGATGACGGTGCCCTCGCCGGCTTCGAGGATCTGGTGCGAGTCGAAGCCGGAGACGAACTTCATCGTTCCGGAGACGATGTGGCACAGCTCGTCGCCGTCGTGGCAGTGGGTGTTGGACAGTTCACCGTACGGCTCGACGATGTCGGCGACAGGGGCGGTGACACGGCCGCTGGAGAGGGCGTCCCACACCGGCGCGTGCAGCTTCTTGAACTCGGGGCCGTTGTCCATCCAGGCGATCTGGGTGGCGAAGTCCTCGTCGGCGAGCTCCTGGATGCGGCGGTACTCCTCGATGCCGCGGACGATCTCCGGGATGATCTGCTCGCCGTGCTGCGCGACCAGCGGGCGGATCAGCTTCTCGAGGGCCATCCGGCCGTGGTGCTGGTCGATGTGCACGTGCTCGGTGAAGTACTGGGTGTCGGCGCGGTCGCCGAAGACGTCCTTGAGCAGAGCGGTGGCCCGCCGGCAGAAGTCCACCAGGGTGGCCTCGGTGTAGTAGAGCGCGCCCACGTAGCGGAAGAACAGTTCGTGGTTCTTGCCCAGGTAGTGGAAGTAGTTGTTCATCAGCAGGCTGCTGTTGAGGTAGTACTGCCAGTACCGGTGGATGTCGGTCTCGAGTCCGACCGACTCCAGGGTGCGCTCGAAGAGCTGGCTGTGCTTGGTGTCGTGGACGCCGTAGCCGTACTCGTCGATGACGATCTTGAACCACTCGGACTGGGCGGCGCCGTAGTAGCCGAGCACATTGCGGATCATCGGCGAGGCCTCGGAGAGGAAGTCCGGGGCGAACTGGATGAGCCACATACGGGCGGCGCGCTCGCGGTCGGTGGAGTCGGCGATGGCCTTCTCGGAGAGGGAAGGGCCGGTCGGCTCATGGGCGTTGAGAGATTCGAGGTAGGTCTCCAGGCTCTCGGCGGTCCACTTTCCGGACGTCTCGACCTCCTTGTCGAGGAAGCCGAAGGCGTACCGCTCCAGCGCGGGCCGGATCACCTCACCGAGCACGCGGTTGGTCGAGCTGTAGAAGCTCTTGAAGTCCTCCCACTTGCCCTCGCCGCCCAGCCCGCCCTTGGGCAGGAAGACCAGGTCGGCCTCGTAGATGCTGGTGAGCAGGCGCTGCACGGCCAGGCTGCTGTAGTCGAGTATCTCGTCGCGGCCCGGGGTCCGGTCGAGGTCCAGGTGCTGGAGCACCTGTGGCCGCAGCTGGCGCCGGTAGGGGTTGTCGCTGTTCTGCCACTCCTCGTTGTCGAGGTAGATGGGGTTGCTGGCATAACGGACAACCGCGTCGCGCAGTTCCTGGCCGTGCAGCTCGAACGGTTCGTAGGGGAACGGAGTGTGGCTCATCGGTTCAGGTCGGCCTTCCTGTGAGGTGGGTGCGGATGCTCAGGTTGCGGAGAGGCTGTAGTCCGTCCAGTGCAGTTCCACGTCCAGCAGGTCTCCGGAGCTGACCGGGGCCGGCTTCTCGAACGGGATCAGCGCCTGCATCCAGTGGGACCCGACGTTGTCGGGCGAGTTGCGCAGTACGACGCCGGAGCCGAGGTCGAGTTCGAACCAGGCGACCAGCGCGGTGGCGTGCCCGGCGGCGGTGGCGGGCACCCGGACGACCCGGCTGCCGGCCTCCAGCGGGTCGGTGAGCAGATCGAAGTCCAGCAGCTCGACGGGATCGGAGAGGACCTCGTGCGGCCAGGTGTGCAGCCGTACGGGGAAGTGCCCCCGGGTCGATGCCGCGTTCATCAGTGACACGTCGAATCCGCCGGCGTTGCCGACCCGGTTGAGGCCGTTCGCCACCTCGCTGCGGATGAGCTGGCCGTACACCCGCGCGGCACCCGGGATCAGGACGCCGCCGGGGGCGAGGAGGTGGGTACGGGCGTGGCGCATCGTGGGCAGCAGCCCTTCGCCGATCAGTCCGCAGTCGACGATCTCGGAGATGAGGACGTCGACCGGGCGCTCCAGATCGCTGCCCATGTCCAGATGGGTGGAGCGCTTGTTGACGACGGTGATGACATCGGACATCCCGTGCTCGGCGATGATCTGCCGGGCGATCTCGGCGAGCAGCGGGTTCTCCTCACAGGTGACGACCCGTCCGGCGCCCGCTCGGGCGGCGGCCATGGCCAGCAGGCCGGTGCCGGTGCCGATGTCCAGGACGTGGGCGCCGGCCGGGATACGGCGCTCCAGCGCCACGATGAGGGCGTCGTTGCGTTCGGTGTCGTTGAGCATCGCGAAGTGCCAGCGCGGGATCGTCCGTGCGGCGATCTCGGCGAAGACCGCGGAGTGCGGGGACAGGCTCTCGCGGGGCCGGGCCATGGCGTCGACGGTGGCGGTCACCAGCCGGTTCAGCTCCTGCGCCTGGGTCTGCAACGAGGCGAGCGCGAGACGCAGTCCGGGAGACGCGTCGAGATCGAGCGCGGTGAATTCCTCGTCCCGGAATTCTGTATTCCCGTTGGTCAGGGAGTTGGCGGAAATACTCATGGCAGTGTGTGCACACTCCTCCGGAATGAATTTCCGAATTGACGGCCGCTGGGTGTCCATTGCCCATGGGGGCGAAGCGGGTCGTTCTCATCCTCAGGACACCATCCGCCCCGGGGGCCGGGCAAGGAACCCCTTCGGAGTGCGGTCCTACTGCGGTACTTGGAGATTTCATGAAGCGCTGCGAGCGGGTTTTTGCGGAACTTCCCACAGGTTGTGTACACGCCCCTGACAGTTCATCACCCGCTCACGGGCAATCCAGCGGCCGGTTCGCCACAAAGGAATTGAGGGCGGTCCGGAACCCGGGCAGGCGTCATCCCGGTTCGGCGCCACGGGGCGCCGAACCGGGATGACCGGCAGGTGAATTCGCCGGTGTACGGAGGGACGGGACGGCCGCGGTCAGCCGGCCCGGCCCAGGGCCACCGTGTGGGCGGCCATCGCCAGCAGGGAGAGCGTGATGTGCCGGTACCAGGCCGTCCAGGTACGGATCTCGTGCCGGTCGAGCCCGGTGTGCAGGCGTGCGGCGTCCAGATGGCGCCGCGCCTGGCAGCGGGCGACGGCCGCGGCCACCATGGCGTGACCGTTGGTGCCGCGCGGCGCGTGCACCAGATAGCACTCGGTCCGCGGCGCGTCCGGCCGGCGGTGCAGCAGCAGCGAACGCGTGAAACCGTCGCAGAGCAGCGCCGTGGAGCTCCAGTGCGAGGCGTTCGGCACGGTCAGCCGGGCCCATCTGCCGGGTATGGTTCCGGGCCCTTCGCCGGTGGGGGACGGCCACCAGCGCTGCTGGGGAATGGCGACGACGGCCGAGGCGGCGCCGAGCCGTCTGGCCGGCACGGCGAAGACATAGGCGATGCCGTTCTCCTCCAGCCAGCCGCGCAGCGCGTCGTCCTGGCCGTAGTCCTGCCCCCCGCACACCCATTGGAAGGGTACGGACGAGTCGATGGCGCGCTCGATCATCGTCCGCGCCAGCTCGGGTTTGGTCCGGTACCCGAGGCGCCCTTCGGGAACCCCGGCCTTGACGCAGCGCTGCGGGTCGTCGGTCCAGGACTCCGGCAACAGCAGCTCACGGTCCATCAGGGCGTGCCCGTGCGGGGAGATGTAGGCGGTCATGACCGCGGTCTGGCAGTTCTCGACGCGGCTGGTGAGCTCGGTGTACTGGCGTGCCGCGGCGACGGTCTTGGCGCCCTTCTTCAGGGCGTCGGTCTGGCCGAGGACCAGCATCGCCCCCGGATGACCGAGGTTTTCCGAGAGGTAGCCGCGGACGGTGCCCTGGACCGCTTCGGCATCCCAGCGGGCTCGGGTGAGCAGGCGCTGCATCCGCCAGGGCGACGAGTCCCCCACCCGCTGTGCGAGCTGCCAGGTGTTGCTGCGCCGGCCGTCGGCGAGCAGGCCCAGGGCGTACTGCATCGCCTGCGCCCGCGGTTCGGGGCGGGCGAAGAGCGGTCCGATCCGCGTCCCCAGCTCGGCGAGGACCGCGTTCAGTCGACTGTCGTCCCTGTGGGGGCCCTGCTGCCCGGCGGCGGGCGCCTCCCGGTCGGCGCCTGGGGGCAGCGGGTCCGGCGCGGGCACCGCGGCCGCCTGTGCGGGCATGGCTTTTCGGACGGATTCCGGGGTCGGTATGACGGTTGGTAACACTGCATTCGCCGGTCTGGTGGCGCACTCGGTAACGATCACTAGAGCTCCTCCGTCGAGCGCACGGCCACGGGGGCCGCACGTCTGCTCTGGCGCGGTACGTGCTGATTCCAGGTGGGGTGAATAACACTCTGATTGCAGCGAGAAAACGGACAGACGCCTTCCGGTATCCACTGGCATGCAAATACAGCCACCCGAAGTCCGGCCACTTCGGCTCGGTCCGTTGTGAACCCCCCCGCTACGTCGAACGGCCCGGACGGCGACCTAAACAAACCAATCGGTCAGTTTGTTCTTGATCGCCCGAAGGGTGCCCCCCGCACCCTTTTCGGACCAACCCCAGCGAACCTCACACCTTGAAGTCACGGCAATTAAAAGATAGGCAAATGGAAGTTAAAGCGTAAGTCATGAAGGAAGATCCTCGAGGGGCCGGCGAAGGAACATACCCGCTGGTAGGGGCACTGGCAGTGGCCCATCGGGCCGAGATCCACCGGTAGCGGGGAAAAGATCGCGCCGGTCGGTTTGACTCGAATTCCGTTCCTGAGGCGGATCCTCCGCAACCTTCTGGGGCGTCACGGTGTTCCAGAGGTGTAGGGCAGAGAATTGACGACAGAGATCGACGGGGCGGCACTCCGGATCCCACCTCAGGAAACACCCCTGATCTCGCTTTCCGCGGGAGAGCGACACCCCTCGGTGACGCGCGATGATTCCGGCCAGATTCCGCCGAGAGGGTCGCGGGGAAACCGACCGCACGACAGGTAAAAATGGCCCCCTGGAGGCCGAGAGCCTTCCAGGGGGCCGGAGTTCACACCGGGAGACCGCGCCGGCGGAGCGCCAGGAGAGCGCGGGACGAAAGATCAGGCGGGGATCGGCCGGGAATTCAGGCCGGCTGATGGCTCGCCAGGGCGCTTTCGACGTCGTGGCCGTGGAGCCAGTCCTGACGCTCCGGTGCGGGGACGCCCATCGCCGCGTCACGCTCCCGCTGGGCCTCGCCGTCCGGCAGGTGGAACGCCGTACTGTTGCCCCGGGAGCGCTCCTGCACCAGCGTGGTCCGCGGCCGGCGCAGCGATTCGTACCGTTCCAGGGCCGCGGGCAGCTGACCGGCAGCGGCCTCCCGCAGACAGGCCGCGAGCGCCACGGCGTCCTCGATGGCCTGGTTGGCGCCCTGACCCAGGAACGGCAGCATGGGATGGGCCGAGTCGCCCAGCAGCGTGACCCGGCCGGTGCTCCACCGCTCGATCGGATCCCGGTCGTGCAGTGCCCACAGGCTCACGTCGTCCGCCGCGCCGATGAGCGAGGTGACATCCGCGCACCACCCCTCGTAGGCCGCGGCCACGTCCTCGACCCGGCCGCGGCGCGACCACGACTCGTCACCGGAGCCGCTGGTGGGCACCGTCGCCACGAAGTTGACCAGCCGCCCACCCGACACCGGATAGCAGACGAAGTGCCGCCCCGGCCCCAGCCACAGCTGCACCCGGGGCTCCGCCACCAGGTCGGGTATCCGGCGGCTGTCGACCAGCCCGCGGTACACGGACTGGCCGGAGAACCGCGGCCGGTCGGCCACCAGGGCCCGCCGCAGCACGGAGTGGATTCCGTCGGCACCCACCACGGCATGTGCCTCGGCGTGCGAGCCGTCCGCGAATCGCAGCACCACCCCGTCCGGCCCCTCCTCGGCCCCGGTGCACCGCGCGCCCAGCCGGACCACGCCCGGCGGCAGCGCTTCGACCAGCAGCCGGTGCAGGTCGGCGCGGTGCAACGCGTAATACGGCGCGCCGTACCGCTCCTCGCTGTGCTTCCCCAGCAGCCCGCGGCTGATCACCGAACTGTCCGCCCAGCGCCGGAACTCCATGGCCTCGGGCACCACGGCCGACGCCCGCAGCGCGGGCTCCAGGCCGAGCCGGTGCAGCAGCCGGGTGGCGCTCGGCGAGAGTTGCACCCCCGCGCCCACCTCCGCCAACCGGGGCGCCTGCTCGTACACCTGGCACTCCGACCCGGCCCGGTGCAGTGCGAGTGCGAGCGTCAGACCCGCCAGTCCTCCTCCGACCACAGCGATACGCGGCGACGCGTCCTTCCTCATCGGCCCCTCCTCCACAAGCGCGGTGCCCCTTCGGACACAGTCACCCGCAGAACACCGAAGTGCCCAACTCAGTTGCGTTCCCGAGGAAATCGACCTCCCCCGGACGGCGAAGTACCGCTGTAGCCGCCAACTTCTTCTCCATTCGGCGCCGAAGCCCCAAGGATGTTGCCCAGGGCGCCGCCGGGCCATAAGAATCTGTGTCCGGCGGGAACGTACACGGGCTGGGGCCGGAGCGCCTGAAAAGTTCTTCGCTCCGGCGTACGCCGGCCCGTTTCCGAAGAGTTCATCATTCTCCGGGTATTTATCAATCCGCAGTTGCGACTGACGGTTCCCGTATCACCCGTGCTTACGGAGGGTGCTGTGCCCCTACTACCTCTCAGCGGAAAATCGCTGCGCCTTACCCGACTCTCAAGGCCCGGCGACGGAAAATTCCTGATCGTACCCATGGACCATTCCGTGGCCGACGGCCCCATCACCGACGCCGCCGGATTCAGCCGGATCGTCGGTGATGTGGTGACGGCCGGCGCCGACGCCGTCGTCGTGCACAAGGGGCGCGCCCGCACCATCGAACCGGACCTGCTCAACGGCGCCGCCCTGATCGTCCACCTCAGCGCCAGCACACCGCACGCACCCGACAGCGACGCCAAGGTCCTCGTCGGCGGCGTCGAGGAAGCGGTGCGTGCCGGGGCGGACGCCGTCAGCGTGCACATCAACATCGGCTCGGACACCGAGAAACGCCAGCTCGCCGACCTCGGTGCGGTCGCGGCGAGCTGCGAACGCTGGGGCATGCCGCTGCTGGCGATGATGTACGCACGGGGGCCGCGCATCCAGGACCCCCGCGACCCCGCACTCCTCGCGCATGTGGTGAGCATCGCCGTCGACCTCGGCGCCGACCTCGTGAAGACCGTCGCGGCGGGCACGGCGGAGGACATGGCCGGCATCGTCGCCAAGACGCCGGTCCCCGTCGTGGTGGCCGGCGGCGCGGCCGACAGCCGTGATCTCACCGACTTCGCGCACTTCGCGATGGACGCCGGCTGCCGCGGACTCGCCGTCGGCCGCCGGGTGTTCCACAGCCCCGACCCGGCGGCGGCGGTCCGCACTCTGGCCGCCGCCGTCCACGCACCACGACCGCAAACCGCCCCGAATCCAACCTCCCTACCCGAACTGGCAGGTGCGATGTGAAGTTCGCCTGGATTGACATTCGTTCCGTTTCCGCCGATCAGCGCGAGGCGCTCGTAGAAGCGGCCGTGCACGCCCGCATCGACGGCATCGTCGACGACGGACCGGAGATCCTGGCCACCCTCCCCCCGACCGTCCGCAAGGTGCTGGTCGCCAAGGGTCCCGGCGACGGGGCCGCCGCGGACTGGGACGGCTACGACGTGCTGCTCACCGACGTCACGGACGACAACGGCCTCGCCGCGCTGCAGGGCCGGGCCCTTGCGGGCCAGGACTCCGTGGCGGCCCATGTGCCGGTCCACAACGACGCCTCGCTCACCCTGGCGTGCTCGGCCGCACGGGCCCTGCCCTACACGGCGGTCACCTTCAAGGACCCGACCAAGATCCCGCTGGAGATCGTGATCGCCGCGGCCGACAAGGCCCCGGGGCAGTTGATCTGCCGGGCGGAGACCCTGGAGGAAGCGAAGATCATCCTCGATGTGCTGGAGAAGGGGTCGGAGGGCATCCTCCTCGCCCCGACGTCCGTCGCCGAGGTCCTGGAACTCGCCGAGCTCCTCCAGACCGACACCCCGCCGCTGCAGCTCACCGAGCTGACCGTGGAGTCCATCGAGCACAGCGGGCTCGGCGACCGGGTGTGCGTCGACACCTGCAGCTACCTGCACAAGGACGAGGGCATCCTGGTCGGCTCGTACTCCCACGGGTTCATCCTGTGCTCCAGCGAGACCCACCCGCTGCCCTACATGCCGACCAGGCCGTTCCGCGTCAACGCCGGCGCCCTGCAGTCGTACGTCCTGGGCACCGACAACCGCACCAACTACCTCAGCGAACTGGGCGCCGGCGACACCGTCCTGGCCGTCAGCACCACCGGGCGCACCCGCCGCGTCGTGGTCGGCCGCGTCAAGCTCGAATCGCGTCCGCTGCTGACCATCAAGACCCGCGCCGAGGACGGCACCCTGGTGAGCCTCGCCGTCCAGGACGACTGGCATGTGCGGGTCCTCGGCCCCGGGGACGCGGTGCGCAACGTCACCGAGCTCAAGAAGGGCGAGAAGCTCATGGGCTACCTCGCCACCGACCAGCGCCACGTGGGCTGGCCGGTCGGCGAGTTCTGCGTCGAGAAGTAGACCAGTGCGTCGGCTCGGGCGCCCACGGTACGGATTCGTCTCCCAGGGACCCGTACGGGGCGCCCGGGCCGGCAGCGCGCGAAGTGGAGGGAAGTCGCACCATGGATGAACTCGCCTATCAGCCGGCCGCCTGCCTCGCCGGGATGATCCGCCGTCGTGAGCTGTCCCCGGTCGAACTGGTCCGGTCCTGCCTCGACCGCATCGAGCGCCGGAACCCGGCCGTCAACGCCTTCGTCACCGTCTGCGCCGACGAGGCGCTGGACGCCGCCCGGCGCGCGGAGCGGGAGGTGCTCACCGGCAACCCGCTGCCGCCGCTGCACGGTCTGCCGGTGGGCATCAAGGACCTCGACCCGGTGGCCGGAATCCGCACCACCGAGGCGTCGTTCGCCTTCGAGAACGCAGTGCCCAAGGCGAACTGTGTGAGCGCCGAACGGCTCCAGCGGGCCGGCGCCATCGTCATCGGCAAGACCAACGCCCCGGAATTCGGCCACAAGGCCATCACCGACAACTTCCTGTTCGGGCCCACCAGTACGCCCTTCGACCTGAGTGCCAACGCGGGCGGTTCCTCCGGTGGCGCCGCCGCCGCCGTCGCCGAGGGCCTGGTGCCCATCGCCCAGGGGTCCGACGCCGGCGGCTCGCTGCGCGTCCCCGGCTCCCTGTGCGGGGTGTTCGCCCTGATGGGCACCTTCGGCCGGGTGCCCAACGTGGTGCGCTCCAACGCGTTCGGGCTGCTCAACCCGATGGTGTGCTACGGCCCCGTCACCCGCACCGTCGAGGACGGGGTGCTGATGTTCGAGGTGATGGCCGGCCCGCACTCCCGCGACCCGTACTCGCTGCCCGCCGCGCCCGAGCGCCTCGTTGAGGCCCTGCACCGTCCGCTCACCGGGCTGCGCGTCGCCTACTCCCCCGACCTGGGCGGCTTCCCGGTCGAACCCGATGTGGCGGCGGTGGTGCGGGAGTCGCTCGGGGCGCTCATCGACGACGGCGCCGAGGTGGTCGAGGTCGACATCAAACTGCCGCGCCCGCACCAGGAGTTCACGGCACTGTGGCGGCGCATGCAGGCCGTCCGCCAGGTGGAGTTCATCACCCGGCTGCGGCGGGCCGGGGTGGACGTCCTCGCCCACCGCGACCGCATAGCGCCCACCTACCTGGAGCTGCTGGAGATGGGTGCGCAGCCCAGCGCCGTCGACTACCGCCTCGAGGACGTCCTGCGCACCGAACTCCTCGACTGCCTGGAGGACGTCTTCGACGAGTACGACCTCATCGTCAGCCCGGTGACGTCGGTGGCACGGATACCCAACGCCGCCGACCGCACCACCGTGGGCCCCTCCGAGGTCGCGGGCCAGAGCGTCCATCCGCTGGTCGGCTGGTGCCTGACGGGTCTGTACAACTTCATCGGCAGCCCCGCCGCCACGGTGCCCGCCGGCTTCACACCGGCCGGACTCCCGATCGGCCTGCAGGTCGCCGCCCGGCGTTTCCACGAGCCGCAGGTCGTCGCCGCATGCGCCGCCGTGGAGCGCCGCCGCCCCTGGCACGAGGGCTACGAGCGCCTGGAGCTGCGGCGCGAGCGGGAGGGCTGAGCCACCGTGTCCCTCACCTCCCGTCGGGAAACCGGCTGGTGGGGCGCCGGGCTGCTGGAGCGACAGCCGCCCGACGCCCCGTGGGCGATCGCCCACAACACGGTCACCTACGGCCAACTGCGCGCCCAGGTGGACGCGCTGCGTCATACGCTCAGGTCGTACGGCATCGGGGCGGGCAACACCGTCGCCCTCCAGGGCGCCCGCAGCTTCACCCAGATGTGGGCGCTGCTCGCGCTGTGGTCGTGCGGCGCCCAGGTGATGCTGATGGGGCCCGCACTGCGCGGCCGCGAGCTGGACACGCTCCTGGACCGCTGCCGGCCCCAGTACCACCTCTCCTTCGACGCCCCCGGGTGGGCCGCCGGAACCTTCCACGACGAGTGCGAGGTCCTCGTACGCCGTCTGATCGGAGGCCGCCCCGCCGAGACCCCGCACTGCCTGGTCCAGTTCACCTCCGGCAGCACCGGAATCGCCAAGGCCATCGGCCGCACGCCCGAGTCCCTCACCACGGAACTCGGGCGCTTCCGCGCGATCGGGGGGATGCCGCGGGGCGGGGAGAGGGCACTGCTGCTGGCGCCCCCGGAGCACTCCTTCGGGCTCATCGGCGGACTCCTGCACGCGATGAACGCCGGTGCGGTCCCGGTCTTCGCCCCGGACACCGGACCCCGCGCGGTGCTCGACGCCTGCCGGGCCCACGACGTCGGCGCCGTCCTCGGGGCGCCCGGCCACTTTGCGGCCCTGGCGGACCACGACGAGGTACCGCCGCCGCCCCGGCTGCGGGTGGCGATATCCGCCGGTGACGTGCTGGACCGGCAGGTGCCCGCCCGCTTCGCCGAGCGCTTCGGGGTGCGGATCGGCCAGGCCTACGGCACGACCGAGACCGGCATCATCGCGGTCGACGCGGCCGGGGCGCACGGGCCGGGGACGGTCGGCGTACCGGCGCCGGGCGTCCGGGTCCGGCTGGTCTCCGGGGAGTTGCAGGTACGGCTTCCCGGATCGCCGTATCTCGCGCCGGAGGAGCCGCCGGCGCGGTTCCTCGCGGACGGCGGGCGCGATCCGGGCGGCTGGCTGTGCACCCGTGACCTCGTCGAGGTCGACCCGGCCGGCGGGGCGCTGCGGCTGCTGGGGCGGCTCGATCCGCTGGCCGACCGGCGCGGCCTCACCGCCGGCGCGACCCGACGCCAGGTCGCCGACCGTGCCGTCGTCAGGCTTCTCGGCCGCGACGGCTCCCTCGCCCTCTGAACCCGAAAACGCATCCCGGGCCGCTCACCGGCCCGGGATGCAACCGTTCCGGAACCGGCGGTGTTTCCCCTGTGCGTGCCACTGAACCGGACGCTCCGCGTCGCACCGACTCCCCTTCCGTATTCACCCGAGCTGGAGGCCCCATGACCGAGGCAACGATGACCAAGGGCAAGGAGGACGACCACCCGGAGCGCCCCCAGCGCGTACTCCATGTGCCCGCCGGGGAGGGCCCGACCGTCTGGGTCGACGGCGACACCTACACCGTCAAGGCGAGCCATGAGAACACCGGCGGCCGCCTGGCCTTCATGGAGGCGTCCGTGCCTCCCGGCTGCGGCCCCGGCGCCCATGTGCACCGCCGCGAGGACGAGGCGTACTACCTGCTCTCAGGTGAGCTCGAGGTGCTCGACGCGGGTCGTACGTTCACCGCCCGCCAGGGCGACTTCGTCTTCATACCGCGCGGCGTGACCCACCGGTTCAAGAACACCGGCCTGCACGTGGCCAAGATGGTCTTCCTGTTCACCCCCGCCGGATTCGACCGGTTCTTCCTCGAAGCCGGCGACCCCGCCCAGCCCGGGGTGCAGCCCCAGCCCTGGCCCGCGGAGCATTTCCCGCATGTCGCGGAGATCGGTGCCCGCCACGGCTGGGAGCCGGGAGAGGAACCCGCCGGCTGACCTGCCGGCCGACCCGGCGGCCTCCTTGGCCCCACGGCCGTATCCCATCCCCACACCCGCCGGCCGCGCACTCGCGAGGAGCGCGGTACGGACGCAAAGACAGCACGGAAGGTATCGATGGAAGAGACCGCGGCGGCAGTCCCGCCGGAAGTCGACAACGCCCCGCGCGCCGAGGCGCCCTCCGAGGGAAGTCAGCAGGGCGAGAAGCGCCTGCTGCCCATCGGCTCGACGCTGTCCCTGGGCGCGGTCATCGCCCTGCTCAGCACCACGATCGTGTCGGTGGGTATGGGCCGCCTCGCCGAGGTGTTCTCGGTGCCCCTGTCCACCGTGCAGTGGGTGAGCACCGCCTATCTGCTGGCGCTCGCCGTCGCCATCCCGATCGCCGGCTGGGCGATGGACCGCTTCGGGGAGAAGGCCCTCTGGCAGGCGTCCCTCGTCGTCTACCTCGTCGGCTGTGTGCTGGCAGCCATCGCCTCGACCGTCGGCACCCTGATCGGCGCCCGCGTCGTCCAGGGCATCGGTGGGGCGATGTTCGAGCCGATCATGCTCACGATGCTGGCCCGCGCGGCCGGCCCGAAGCGTGCCACCACCGTGCTGAGCATGGTCCAGATCCCGATCACGCTCGCCCCGGTCTTCGGCCCGATGGTCGGCGGCGTGCTCATGGACAACCTGGACTGGCGCTGGCTGTTCTGGTTCAACGTCCCGCTCGGCCTGCTGTGTGCGCTGCTGGCCCAGCGCATCCTGCCCGCCGACCCGCCCCGGGAGGAGCGGGGAGCCTCCCGGCTCGACGTGAAGGGCCTGGCCATGCTGCCCGCCGCCCTGGCCGGACTGCTGCTCGGCTTCTCCCAGCTGGCCGGCGGCGGCGGCATCGGAGCCCCGGTCGTCCTGGTCTCCTTCGGCGTCGGTGGCGTGCTGCTGATCGCCTACGTGGTGCACGCGCTCCGGATGCGGGGTGTCCCCCTCATCGATGTGCGGCTGTTCGCCACCGGCCGGTTCACCGCCGCCGCCCTGGGTTCATTCCTGTTCGGCGCCTCGGTCTACGGCGTGATGTTCCTGCTGCCGCTGTTCTTCCAGCAGGGCGGCGGCTTCGATGCCTGGACCTCCGGCCTGCTGCTCGCCCCGCAGGGCGTCGGCACGGTCTTGATCCTGCCGGTTGTGGGACGTCTCGTCGCCCGGTTCGGCCCCCGTGCCGTCGTGCTCTCCGGCATGGCCCTCGCGGCGGTCAGCACCCTCGCCTACACCCAGTTCGATCCGGCCGACGACACCGGCCTGCTCGTCTTCGCCCTGCTGATCCGCGGCGTCGGTCTGGGCACCACTCTCGCCCCGGCGCTGTCCACGGGCTTCACCAGCATCGCCCCGGAGAACACCGGCCGGGCCAGCAGTGCCCTGATCGCCTCCATCCAGCTCGGCGGTTCCGTCGGCACGGCCCTGCTCGCCGTCGTCGTGCAGCAGCAGCTGACCGACCGTCTGGGCCCGTCCGGCGCCGCCGCTTCGGTCGCCTCCTCGCCGCACCTGGCGGGTCCGATCACCGAGGCGTTCGGCGCGGCCTTCTGGTGGACGCTGGGCATCTGCGTGGCGGGCGCCGTCGTCGCCCTGTTCCTACCGGGTGCCGAGCGCGAGAGCGCCCCTGCGGACGCCTGACCCGGTCACCCGGTCACGGCCCGCTCCTCAAGCCATCACCCAAGAAAACGCACCGAAGACGCACCAAAGTCGCACCGCAATCGCACCACCTGCAATGCGCACCACCTGTAATGCGCACCACCTGTGAGAGGACGCACCACGTGAACGACACGCTCAATGGCAAAGCAGCACTGGTCACCGGGGCATCCCGCGGGATCGGGGCGGCGATCGCTCAGCGCCTGGCGGCCGACGGCGCCGCTGTGGCACTCACCTACTCGCACTCCAAGGACCGAGCCGAGAAGGTCGTCGCCGACATCCGCTCCGCGGGCGGGCGCGCCCATGCCATTCAGGCCGACAGCGCCAAGGACGAGGACATCGCCGCGGCCGTCGACGAGACAGTCCGGGTCCTGGGCGGCCTGGACATCCTTGTGAACAACGCCGGCGGCGGCACCTTCGCCCCGGTGCAGGATCTGCCTCTGGACGTCATCGACACCATGATCGACGTGAACATCCGAGGCGTGGTCATCGGGATCCGGGAAGCGCTGCGGCACCTCCCGGACGGGGGCCGCATCATCACGATCGGCAGTATCAACGCCGACCGCATCCCCTTCCCCGGGGGTTCCGTCTACGGCATGACCAAGGCGGCGGTGGCCGGTCTGACCCGCGGTCTCGCCCGTGAGTTGGGCCCGCGGGGCATCACCGTCAACAACGTCCAGCCCGGCCCGACCGACACGGACGCCAACCCGGCGGACGGTCCCATGTCCGGCCACATGCTCGGCTGGATGGCGCTGGACCGGTTCGGCAGGTCCGAGGAGATCGCGGCGATGGTCTCCTACCTCGCCGGCCCCGAGTCCGCGTTCGTCACCGGCGCGAGCCTGGACATCGACGGCGGCTTCGGCGCCTGACCGCCGCACCACGGTGCGGCTGCCGTTCCGCCCGGGGCCCAACCGGCTCCGGGCGGGACGGCGTCACCCGCTCATCGTCGCGGTGCGGACGATCTGCCTACGGCAGGCGTACGGACTGCCCGTGGTTGAAGTGGTTGCACGGGTCCCATTTCGCCTTGGCCCGCTGCATGCGGGGATAGTTGGCCCCGAAATACAGGGTGTGCCACGGTACTCCGGATGTATTGCGCTGCGGATCGTTGAGGTCGATGTCGGCGTAGTTGATGTAGCAGCCGTCGGTGGTTTCGTCGAGGACCGGCACCCCACCGGTTTTGCGGTACACGTCCTCGTAGAAGGTCCGCAGCCACGCGATGTTCGCGTCGTCCTCGGCCGGGTTGTTCCAGTAGGTCTGGTAGAGCAGTTTGAATCGGGAATCGCGGTGGACGCTCGCGGTGTCCCCCGGCTTCACGCTGTTCACCGCGCCACCGAAGGAACTGAACTGCACCATGGCCCGGGGGTTTCCGAGGTCCGTATGCGCCAGGTGCTCATACATCGCGTCGATCTGGTCGTCGGTCACGTCCCCCTTGTTGTAGGCCGATTTGTAGTCCGCGCGCAGCGTCGGATCGACCAGCATGGTGGTGGTGGTACCGAAGTACCGGGTGGCCTGCAGCCACGGCAACCGCTGCGGCTGGTGGTACTCGGGCATCGGCTTGTGCTCGCCCATGGAATTCATGACGGGGCCGTGTTCGATATCGACGCCCTCGGTCACCGTGGTGACATATGCCTCGAGCAGCTTCTCCGCATGCGGGGTGGTGGCGTCGAACTGCGAGACCAGACCGATCTGGCCATTGGCCTTGTGGTTGAGCAGCAGGGAACTCATCAGTCCGCAGTAGGCGTTACCGGGCGCGGAGTTCTCGTCCGCCACATGCCATGCGGTGTAATTCCGCACGAGCCGGGTGAACGCCTCCTTGGTCATGTCCTCCCAGGACCAGGCGAGGGCGCTGATCAGCACCTCGCCGGGCGGCTTGACGAGCGCCTGCTCGGGCCGGTGGCCAGTGGCCTGGGGGGAGCGGAACCAATAGCGGGTGACGACACCGAAGTTGCCGCCGCCGGTACCGGTGTGGGCCCACCACAGGTCCCGGTTGGGGTCGGACTCCTCGCGGGTGGCAACCACCGTACGGGCTTTGCCATGGGCGTCGACCACGACGACCTCGACCGCATAGAGGTGGTCGATGACCAGGCCGTTCCGGCGGGCGAGCATGCCCCATCCGCCGCCGCTGACATGGCCGCCCACACCCACCGAATAGCACATACCGCCGGGGATGGTGACGCCCCACACCTTGTACAGCCGCTCATAGACATCGAGCAGCGTCGCACCGGCTTCCACCGCGAATGCGGAGAACCGGTCGTCGTAGGTGACCGAGGTCATCTCCGACATGTCGATCACGATCTGGGTCTCGGCGTTGAAGACGAAGTTCTCGTAGCAGTGCCCGCCGCCGCGGACCGTCAGCTTCTTGCCTTCCCGTACCGCCTCCTGCACAACCGCCTGGACCTGCTGGGCGGAGTCCACCATCCGCACCGATTCCGGTCGTCCCACCCAGCGCTGGTTCATTCCACGAACCAGATCTCCGTAACGCGGATCGGCCGCTCTGACCGTCGTCGCGGAAAACTCCGGCGCAGGAGCATTCTCGGGCGTACGCCTCCTGGGCCCCCCGCCCTGTACCTGACCCTCGTGTTCGTTCGTCATGAGTGTTGTCGAGCCCTTCCTGAGTGAATTGCCCCGGACCTCATCGATCCCCGTACGGCGGGAATCCTGTGCCGCGTACAAAGCGGCAGCGGACGATGGGCGCGTGCGCCCCCAGGGCCGAAGGTGCGACCGTCGCGGCCACTTGGCGCGTCGCCGACAGAGAAAGCGCGTGGAGCGCCAATGAGCAGATCTCCCCCCGGATCCTGGACTCCCTCCCCCACGCCGGGCACGGGAACTCAATGCACCGGACCCAAAAGGGAGTCACCGCGATAATGAGACGCGAGCCACAGGATTTCAAGACAATCAAGGATATCCGTACACAGTGTTTGCCAACCGGCAAGAGGTTGTGACAGAACCGGCGCAAAGCGATGCCCGTTCCGGCGGAATCGGAATTTCCCTCTCCGGCTCGTACCCCTGACGGCGGCCGTCCGACCGGCTCATCGCGCAATCCGGTGGAAGATCGCGATCTTCATGCCGGTCGCGCTGCTGGTCTGCGGCAGTGGCCGACCCCAGGTGCGACCCTGGCCGCCGGACGGCACGGACACGGTACGCGGCTGGTCGACCGCGTGGCCGCGGGGATGCCGTCACGGACGGCTCGGCGTTACCGCGTGGCCAGCCGGGCGAGGGTGACGGCCTCCCGGCTGCCCTCCACGGCGCTGAACACGTGCACCACCAGGCCCGGCTCACCGGGCGCGGCCGGCACGTGCAGCGTCTCGAAGTCCAGGGTGAGCAGCCCGGCCGTCGGGTGCCGCAGCCGCTTGCGTCCAGCCGCGCACATCACGACCTCGCCGGTGGCCCAGATCCGGCGGAACTCGGCGCTGCGCGCGGACAGTTCGGTGATCAGCGCGGTCAGTTCCGGCTCGTCGGGGTACCGTCCCGCGGCGACCCGAAGCTGCCCCACGGCCTCTGCGGCCCGGTCCTGCCACTCGGGGTGGACGTCCCGGGAGGCAGGGTCGAGAAAGAGGTATCGGGCGTTGTTGCGATCGCGGTGTCGCCGCCGCCCCGGTCGGCGCGATCGGTCCCGTCGCTGCCCTCGCCGCCGTTCCCGGCGCGGCTGCCCACGCCGTTGGCACGTTCGATGCGCTCCACCCCGTTCATGCGCTCAAGTATGCGTGGCCCTGGCAGTACCAGGACTGCCGGTCCGGCGGATGACCAGGGTTCTGGCCAGCCGGTCGTGCCCGGGAGAACGTTGCGGCATGACCGAAGCCACGGGACGCCGCGGGGCGGGCGGGACTCCGTACTCCCTCATCCAGAGGTGCCGTGCTCGCCGGAGGATCCGCGCCGATGGCACCCGACCAGGTGGGTGTCGACCAGCCCGATGGCCTCCATGAGCGCATAACTCGTGGTGGGGCCGACGAACCGGAAGCCGTACGAACGCAGTTCGGCGGCGAGCGCCTTCGACCCGGCGGTCTGGGTGGGCACCTCGGACACCGTGCGGGGCACCGGGGTGCGGGTGGGCTTGTGGGACCAGATCAGCCGGTCGAGCCCACCGTGCTCGCGCAGCCCCAGGACGGCTCGGGCGTTGGTGCGCGCCGCCTCGATCTTCATGCGGTTGCGGACGATCCCGGCGTCGCCCATGAGCCGTTCGACATCCTCGTCGGTGAACGCCGCGACGGCTTCCGGGGCGAAGCCGTCGAACGCCGCGCGGAAGGCCGGCCGTTTGGCGAGAATCGTCAGCCAGCTCAGCCCGGACTGAAAGGCCTCGAGCGTGATCCGCTCGAACAGCGCCTGCTCACCGCGGACCGGCAACCCCCATTCGGTGTCGTGGTACTCCCTGTTGAGCGGGTGCGTCACGGCCCACAGGCACCGTCCGAGCCCGTCCTCCCCCACGAGGGCTTCCCCCTCCGCCGGACGTGCGGTCGTCTCGCTGCCGGTTGTCCTGGTCACGCGCTCACTCTCTTTCCGGGGCCGCCCCGACCGGGCGCCCTCACGACGCGCCGTCCCCGGCCTTCCATCGGGCGTACCGCCGGGGCAGGCACACCGCGCACGGCCGGTACCCCGCCGCGACGGCGGTGGCTTCGTCCGCGAAGAAGACCCGGTGGCGTACGTAGTGCCCGCGGGCGATGGCGCGCAGCGCGGAGGGGCAGTCGAGCCGCCCGTACAGCTTCCCCGGCCGGTAGCCGCCCAGGAAGCCGGGTGCGGCGCTCACGTAGGGGCGGCCGTCACGCCCGATGAGCGTGTAGGCCGCGTCCCCCGTGAATCTGTCCATGACCCAGCCGAGTCTGCACGCCCGCCGACCGCAGGTCCGGCGGTATTCGGACGTCACGTTGAGGGGTGCCGTCGCGTTCCCGTCGTCCGCCCGGAGGCGTGCACCGGGCGGGGTGCTGCGGTCTACCGCCCGCGGGAGACGTCCTCCGGGTACCAGCGCAGCTCGACGGTGTTGCCGTCGGGATCCGCCACGTAGATCGACTGCGCTTCGCCGCGGGCGCCGTAGCGGCCGACCGGGCCTTCCAGCACCGTGAAGCGGCCGGAGTCGATGACCTCCTGCCAGTCCAGCGGCTCCACGACCAGGCAGATGTGGTCCACATTGGACCCGCCGCCGGGCCCGTCGACCAGATCGATGATCGTGGTCGGGCTGATCCGCACGGAAGGGAACGGGGCGTTGCCGGCCCGCCACTCCTCCACCCGGACGGGCGCGAGGCCGAGCGGCCCGCAGTAGAACTCCAGCGCGCGCTCGACGTCCTGAACGTTGAGCACCAGGTGGTCGAAGTCTTTGACTCGCATGAGGCGATACGGCCTTTCGGTGAGGTGTACCCGGGGCCCGAGGGTACGGACGCCGCGCCGCGCAGCGGTCGAGGCCGGACACCGGGGAGGGAGAGGGACGGCGCGCGGACGCGCTCACGTCGGATGCAAGTACGCGGATGCCGGTACGCGGATGCAGATGCTCAGATACCGGGTGCGGAGCATGAACTCTGGCGCGGCCCCTTGCTGAAGGTGGTCGCCCCACCACCGACCGGCCCACTGCTTTGTGGTCGACGTCGGGCGCCACGCCGGTCATTACAGATCACCGATCTGCGGCTGTCAACGAGCCGCCGCCCCGCGCCCGGTGGGTCCCGCTGCGCGGCACAGCGCGGCTGCCGCGGGTGACGAGCGTGCGCAGCGCGCCGAGCGACTGCGCGAGAGCCGTCGTGCGGCCTCTCCAAATCTGATCGAACATGCCCACCTCATGGGCGAGTTGTTCTGGGTGATGTCGACGGCGCTCCGCCTGCCCGACTCCGCGGCCCGTGGCACCGCGCTCCGGGCGTTGCACGACCGTGAGATCGCCGAGTACGCGAGGATCCGCCGCTGCGCACGCGTCGTCGAATGGGAAGGACCGGCCCGTGCGGCCGGTGCGGCCCACGTCCTGCAGAAGGCGACCGGGCCGTTCCACGAGGCCGTCCGGGCGGATCTCGACGGCGAGCACGACGGGGGTCCCGCCTTCGACGCCGCCCACCGCCCTTTCCGGAAGGCGCTGGAGGACTCTGCGGATGCGGCCCGCACCGCCCACCGGAGGGAGCGGGACCACGGGCAAAAGGCCCGCGGGCAGGACGTTTTGGCGCCGGAGCGAATCCTCAATACGATCCGGCGATGATCATAAGAAAACGGCTGGCGGCCGGGGTGTGCGGCCTGCTCGCCGCCCTGGCCGTCGGGCTCCCCGCGGCGTCCGCCGTCGCGGACGAGCCCGATGCGAAGCCCTCCCCCAAGGTCGAGCTGGTGCTCGACGTCAGCGGCTCGATGCGGGCACGTGACATCGACGGGCAGTCGCGGATGTCCGCGGCGAAGCAGGCGTTCAACGAGGTGCTGGACGCGGTGCCCCACGAGGTGCAGCTCGGCATCCGCACCCTCGGCGCCAACTACCCGGGCGAGGACCGCAAGCGCGGCTGCAAGGACACCAAGCAGCTCTACCCGGTGGGCCCGCTCGACCGGACCGACGCCAAGACCGCGGTGGCGACCCTCGCGCCCACCGGCTGGACCCCGATCGGGCCGGCCCTGCTGGGAGCGGCCGACGACCTCAAGGGCGGCGACGCGGCCCGCCGGATCGTCCTGATCACGGACGGCGAGGACACCTGCGCCCCGCTCGACCCCTGCGAGGTGGCGCGTGACATCGCGGCCCAGGGGATCCATCTCACCGTCGACACGCTCGGCCTGCTGCCCGACGCCAAGACCCGTCGTCAGCTCAGCTGCATCGCCGAGGCCACCGGCGGTACGTACACCTCGGTGCAGCACACCGGTGAACTCCGCGACCGGGTGCACCAGTTGGTGGACCGCGCCGCCCGTCCGGTCGTCACGCCCGTGGCGACCAAGGGCGGCCAGGAGTGTGCGGGCGCGCCCAGGCTCACGTCCGGGCTCTACAACGACCGGGAGAAGTTCGCCGAGCACCGCTGGTACCGGGTGGACGTCCGGCCGGGGCAGGAGCTGCGGGCGTCGGTGAGCGTCGCCGCGGACCGCGCGGTCAACAACGACTACGGGGTGCTGCTCCGGGCCTCGACGGTCCACGGCCGGGAAATCGTGCGGGGCTCGGAGGCGGGCAGCGGCCGGACGGATGTGATCTCGTCCGGGCTGCGCTACCCCAAGCCGCCGGCCGACGCCGCCGACGGGGACGACGAGCCCGCGGCGGAGACGGTGTGCCTGCAGGTCAGCAACTCCTTCTCGGCGCCGGCCTCGGTCAAGACCGAGCCGGGCCTGCCCGTCGAGCTCGCCGTCGACGTGGTGGACGCCCCGCACGACGCGGCGGACCCGGCCGCCTTCGGCCTGGGGCGCGGCTGGTGGCTGCTCGGTGTGCTGGTACTGACCGGCCTGGCCGCCGGTCTGCTGTGGGGCTGGATCTCGCGCTGGCGCGTCGCCGTCTGGAGGACCAACTGATGACTGCCCTACGTGTGCTGCCCGGCCGTGTGCCGAACGGCTCTGTGCTCACCGGGCGTGTGCTGGCCTCCCTCGTGATGGCCGGCGCCGCGCTCCTCGGGGCCGCGGGCGTCGCCGCCGCGGAGAGCCCCACACCGACGTCCGGTGCCTCCGGTCCGGACGGCGGCGCCGAGGCGCCGACCGAGGCCGGTACGTCGTTCCGCACCGCGACCGCGCTCTCTCCCGGTCAGCGGGCGACGGCCGACGCGTCCACCGGTGACTACCTCTACTGGGTGGTCCCGCTGGACCAGGGACAGCGGGCCACGGTCAAGGCCACGGTGAAGCTGCCCAAGGCCGCCCGGCACGGGAGGGCGACCTGGCAGCTCGATGTGTACGACGGGCTGCGGCGCCGCCAGTCCTGCCGGTACGGGGCGCAGACCCGGGCCGCGGCGCAGGACGCGGACTCCGTCGAGCTGTCCTGCGCCCTGCGGACGGTCCGCGGCTGGGCGGAGCCGTGGGCGAACGATCCGCTCCCGGGGAGCTACTACGTGCGGCTGACGGTCGTGGATCTGCCGCAGACGGACCTGGGCCTGCCCGTGCACGCCGAGGTCCGCGCCGACACGGCCGATGCGGGTGGTGCGGCGGCCGTCGACGGCGCACTCACCGCGCCGCTCGTGCCGGGCGCGGGCGCCGCCACACCGCAGGACGACGCCACACCACAGGGCGACGCGACACCACGGGGCGACGCGAGCGGGTCGCCGGATCGGCCGGCGGCCCTGGCCGAACCGGACGGCGGCTGGTCCGCCGGCTGGTGGTCCGACCGCTGGGTCTGGACGGCGGTCGGCGGCCTGCTCGCGGCCCTGGCCGGCATCGGGGGCTACTCCCTGACCCGCGGCTCCGGCCGTCCGTCGCGGGTGCCGCCGGGCGCCTGACGCAGGGCACACCACGCCGACAAGGGGGCCGCGGCGCCACGCCGCGGCCCCCTTGTCGGCGGTGCGCGGGGAGGGCGCGTGCGAGGCCCCGTGCGGATCGCGCGGCCGGTGCCCGACACCCGACACCCGCCGGCGCCGGCCGCCGGCCGCCGGCGACAGGGCGGAGTGGCCCGCTCCGCGGCCGCGGAGGAAGGTGGAGATGTGGAACGGAGCGAAGCCATGAAGGACGTCATCACCGTCGGCCTGGACGGTACGCCCGAGTCACTGTCCGCGGCACGGTGGGCTGCGCGGGAGGCGCGGCTGCGCGCCGCCCGGCTGCGGCTGCTGCACGCCTGGGTGATGCTGGCGCAGGAGCCGTCCTCGCCCGCCCCTGACGAACGGGACCAGAACTACTGGCCGCACCGGCTCATGAACGAGGCGCGGGAGGCCGTACGGGCGCGGGAGCCGGACCTGCCGCTGGACGAGACGCTGGTGAACCACGACCCGCTGGAGGCCCTGAAGGAGGCCGCCGCCCAGTCGGACCTGCTGGTTCTCGGCTCCCGTGCCCTGGGCGCCCTCTCCCGGTATGTGCTGGGCGAGACCGGTCTGCATCTGGTGGCGCACACCGAGACGCCCGTCGTTCTCGTCCGGGCGCGGCAGGAAGGGGCGGAGCGCCCCGACGATGTGGTGGTCGGGCTGAGTCTGCACGGGCCCTGTGAGGCGCTGCTCGCCTTCGCCTTCCACAGTGCCGCACGCCGCGGCGTCACGCTGCGCGCCGTCCACGGACAGCACCTTCCGGCGCATGCGTACAACCGCGGCGGCGGCGTGGAGCCGTATGCCGCGAAGACGGCGGCGCAGGATGCGCGCCAGGAGCTCGCCGAGGCGCTGCGGCCGTGGCGCGAGAAGTTCCCCGATGTGGTGGTGGACGCGCGCGTGGAGCTGGAGAGCCCGGCACCGGCACTGCTGCGGGACGCCACCGACGCCGGACTGCTGATCGTCGGTCGGCGGCGCAAGCGCCGGCTGGCACCGCGGATCGGGCATGTGGTGCAGGCGGTCGTCCACCACGCACCGTGTGCGGTGGCGGTGGTGCCGCACGAGTGACCGGCCGGCAGGGAGAACGCGGAGGCGGACCATGGCGACGACGGCGGAGTGGGACGTGCGGCTGTACCTCTCCGAAGAGGACGGCACGACCAGGGCGCGGGTGGAGCTGGACACCGGCACCATCGCGCTCACCGGGCACGGCACGGCCCGGTGCAGTCCCCAGGACGAGGACGTACCGGTGGTCGGCGACGAGCTGGCGGCCGGCCGCGCGATGCACGACCTGGGCTCGAAGCTGATGCGGGTGGCCGAGCACGGCATGGCGGACGCCGGTGCCGGGCCGCCCGGGGGCGGGCCGCGGACGGTGTACGGCTGGATGGCCGGGATGGCGTGAACGTCCCGGCGTGCCGGTGCACCCCGCGGAACGCGCACACGCCCTCCTCGCCCTCCTCGCCCTCCTCGCCCTCATGGACCGGCAGGTACGTGGCCCGGAGCCCCGCCCGGCCAGGCGGGCACAGAGCGCCGCCGGAGCGCGGCAGGGAGCCCGCTCGGTGGGGTTTTCCCTGACCGACCAGACGGAACAGACATCGGCCGCCGGACGTCAAGGCGTCCCGAGCGCACATCAGTTGCACCCCTTCCGCACCCTCGCCGAGGAGCTGCACCTCCGCTGTTCCGCGCAGCGTGTTGCCCTGTCGCAGGCGGCGTTCTCCCCGATCGGGGCGCTCACCCTCGCCGATCCCGCTGTCCGGCCGCACATCGGCCGGTCCCTCGAAATCCCCAGGGTCCGGCGGGACTTCTGGTCCGCCGACCCGCGCCCGGACGGCTCCCCCGTCCGCTGCACCTCGCACCGCGTCACCGACGACGAATCCGCCCTGCCCGTCGTCGCGCCGGGCGAGGGCATCCGCGTCCGGTTCCCGCCGCAGGCGGCCGGCCCGCACTCGCCACGGCCCGGTGTCCGCTACGCCGAGGTCACCGATCCGCGGCCGTGGACCGCGGCGCTCGCCGGCTCCCCGAGAACCGCGACCGGCCTCTCGTCGCGGCCCTGCGGTGGATCGACATCGGCCCGCACCTGACCCGTCCGCCCGGGGTCCGCCGTGCGCCCGGGCGCACTCCGGAAGCCGTGCGCCGCCGTCTCGCGCCCGGAGGTTCCCGAGTGCCGGAATCCGCTTCTCGGCAGGGGAAGTAAGTCGGCTGGTCAGCACCCACCGACGAATTCTCGCCACGACGTCAAGAAGCGGCCACACGCCTCTCGTCAAGCGTTGGCCACGGCCCCCGGCGCGCGTTTATCCTCCTCAAATCCCTGCGGGTCCGCGGCGATCAGTGGTGCAGTTGCGGAAGTATGGGTTGATGGATGGATACGTGCTGTGCAGAACCGTCCGCTGAGAGGCGAAGCGATGGATCAGAGCCGTCATCAGGAATCGCGTTTTTCCGGGACGGACGGCGCACGGCTCACTCTGCTCGACTCGGCCTGCACGGCGGGCGACCTGGACGAGGTGGAACTGCTGCGGCTGGCGCTGGAGCAGGCGGTGGCAGCGGCCGGGGCGCTGGGCGGCGTGGCGCATCTGGGCGGGCCGGCGACGGGGAAGCTGCAACTCGCGGCGCTGGGCGGTCTGCCGCAGAGCGTGGCGCGGCCGTGGGAGGCCCTGGAGCTGGACGGGCCCGCCGCGCCGGCCCGCGCGGCGCGGGAGAGGCGCCCGGTCTGGGTCGCGTCGCGACGGCCGGACGACACACCCTCGGCCGACGGCGCCCCCGAGGTGCTCGCGGGGGTCGGGGCGGCGGGCGCGCTGGCACTGCCGCTGCCGGGCGCGAACGGCCCGGCGGGCACCCTGGCGCTGCTCACCGCCGAGGCCCCGGACGCGGACCGGCTGCGGTTCCTCACGCGGCTGGCCGAGGTGACCGGGGAGGCCCTCACGAAGGCGGACACCCCCGCCGGCGGGCTGCTCCCGTGGTGGACGGGCTCCGGCTCGCGGCTGCGGGAGGCCATGGCGGGAGTCCGGGTCGCCACCTGGGAATGGGATCTGGTCACCGGCGAACTCCTCCTGGACGACGCCGCGTTGGAGACCATCGCCGGAGTCGCCGGACTGTACGAGTGGGACAGCCGGGTCGAGACGTGGATGCAGCGGGTGCACCCCGACGACCTGGCGGGGGTGTTGTCGGCGATCAAGCATGCGATCGCCGCACACGAGGTGTACTCGGTCGAGTACCGGGTGCGCGCGCTCGACGGCCGGGTGGGCTGGGTCGAACTCCGCGGCCACACCACGTACGCCCCGGACGGCACGCCGCTGCGGATGACCGGCACCGGCTGGGACACCACCGCCACCCGGATGACCGAGCAGGTGGTCACCCGGGTCCTCGGCCATATGCCGGACGCCTTCCTGATCGTCGATCCCGCGGACTGGCGGGTGCTGTACGCCAACTCCCAGGCACAGTTGCTCGGTTCGGAACCGGTGGCGCTGGTGGGGCGGGCCCCCTGGGAGGCGGTGGCCGGCCTCGAGGAGGGGGAGCTCAAGGCGCACTTCGAGGAGGCGGTGCGCAGCGACCGCCCGCTGACGGCGGTCGTCCAGGTCGGGGAGACCTGGCAGCGGCTGCGGCTGGTGGTGGTGGAGCCCTATCTGGTGGTCTATGTGGCGGACGTGACCGCGGAGGTGGACGCCGAGCGGGCCGCGGCCGAACGGGCCCGCCGCATCAGCGCCTTGACGGACGCGCTGGCGCAGGCGCTGACGACCCAGGACGTGGTCGACGCGGTGGCGGCGCAGATCCTGCCGCCGTTCGGGGCCAACGGCGTACTGGTGCACGCCATGACCGACGACCGGCTGCGGTTGGTGGGCGCCGTCGGTTATCCACCGGACCTCCTGGAGCGACTGCGCCACCAGGACGCCGGCGCGCTGCTCGCCGACCGTGCGCCGCGCTTCCTCTCCTCTGCGGCGGAACTCGTCCACCGCTATCCGGCCCTGGCCGGGCTGGCGGACGCCGACGGCGCCCTCACCTGGGCGATGCTGCCGCTGGTCGCCAGCGGCCGGCACGTCGGCAGCTGCCTGCTCGCCTTCGACCGCCCGCAGCCCTTCAGCAACGACAACGGCGGTCTGCTGATCGCGCTGAGCGGCCTGGTCGCCCAGGCCCTGGAGCGGGCCCGGCTGTACGACAGCGAGCACAACCGCGCCCGGCAGCTCCAGCAGCACCTCCTGCCGTCCCTGCTGCCCGAGCTGCCGGCGCTGAGTGCCGCGGCCCGGTACCGCCCGGCCGGTGACCACTGCGAGGTGGGCGGCGACTGGTACGACACCATCCCGCTGTCCGCGGAGCGGGTCGCCCTGGTGATCGGCGATGTGATGGGGCACGGGCTGCGCGAGGCCATCACCATGAGCCGCCTGCGCACCGCCGTCTCGACGCTCTCCACCCTGGACCATCCGCCCGAGGAGATGCTCGCCCACCTCAACGACATCGCGGGCGAACTCGGCGACGACCAGTACGTGACCTGCCTGTACGCGGTCTACGACCCCACCACCGGCGTATGCACGCTCGCCAGCGCGGGCCATCCGCCGCCGGCGGTCGTCCCTCCCGGCGGGCGGCCGTACTTCGTCGACCTCGAGGTGGGACCGCCGCTGGGCACCGCCCAGATGCCCTACCGGAGCACCCAGATCACGTTGCCGGAGGGCAGCCTGCTCGTGCTGTACACCGACGGCCTGGTGTGCTTGGCCGGCTCGGACCCCGGGGGCGGGCTGGCCGGACTCGCCGGCGTCCTCGCGACCGCCGCCCCGGGGCAGCACGGTGCCGGCGCGCGGGGCCCCGGTGACGACGCGGAGTGGCTGCAGAACCTCTGCGACACGGTGACCCAGGCGCTGCCCCGGCCCGCCGGGCACCCTTCGGACGACGCGGCCATCCTGGCCGCGCGGGTCCACCGGCTGCCCGCCGGCGACATCGCCTCCTGGGACCTGCCCTTCGAGCCGTCCTCCGCGGGCACCGCCCGCAAACTGATCCGTGGTCAGCTGACCGCGTGGGGGCTGCCGGACCTGATCATGCCCACCGAGCTCATCGTCAGCGAACTGATCGGCAACACCGTCCGGCACGCCACCGGCCCCGTCGGCCTGCGCCTGATCCGCGGCACCACCCTGACCTGCGAGGTCTACGACGGCAGCCAGTCCGCCCCACGGGTACGCCATGCGGCCCTGATGGACGAGAGCGGCCGCGGACTCCAGCTCGTCGGCGCCATGGCCCACCGCTGGGGCACCCGCTACACCAGCTCGGGCAGCAAGACCCTGTGGACGGAGCAGCTGATTCCGTGAACCGGGGGCGGTCCCGGCATCGCCGGCCGCCACGAAGGGAGCCGTGCGTCCCTTGCCCCGCACGGCACGAGCGGGCCGGGAACACGGCGAACCGGCCGTGTCCCGCCCGTCGGCTGACGGTGCGGAAGCCCTGACCGCGGTGGTCGCCGCGGTGCAGCGAGCCCGGTGAGCCGCCCCCGCGTCCCGGGGCGGCTCACCGGATCGGGTAGGCCCGGTGCTCCAGTTGGCGCCGCTCCTTCTGCGGGCCGGTCGATTCGATGCTCGGCTGACACCGCAAGCCGTGCACCGGCCGACCTCGGTGTGCCTTGCGCCTCTTACGCCGTCCCCCCACCGGAAGGCGTCATTCCGCCTGCGCGCACGCCCCGCGCCCCTGCGCGAAGCCCCTGCGAAGGAGAGCAGTGACCACTACCTCAGTGCGTCCGGCCGCGGTGCCGGACGTCGAGCAGATCAACGGCACCACCGAGGCCGACGCGACGGATGCGGTGATCCCCCCGCCCACCGCCCCGCGGCGGCCGGCCGCACACCCCTCCCGGCACGAGAAGGGCTGAGCGCGCCATGGACAACACCACCCGCAGGGACACCACCGGTGCCGAGCGTGCCCACACCAAGACCTATCAGCAGCTGGCGCGTGAACTGCTGCTGATCGGCCCCGAGCCGGCCAACGAGGACCTCAGGCTGCGCTATCTGGACGTCCTCATCGACAAGGGGCTGGCTCCGCCCGCCGAGCGCAAACGCGTGCTGATCGTCGGCGCGGGCATCGCCGGCCTGGTCGCCGGCACGCTGCTGACCCGCGCCGGGCACGATGTGACGATCCTGGAGGCCAACACCAACCGGGTCGGCGGCCGCATCAAGACCTTCTACGCCAAGAAGGGCGAGAAGCCGCCGTTCCGGGACCCCGCGCAGTACGCGGAGGCGGGGGCCATGCGGCTGCCCAGCTTCCACCCCCTGACGCTGGCGCTGGTCGACAAGCTGGGCCTGAAGCGGCGGCTGTTCTTCAACGTCGACATCGATCCGTCGACCGGCAACCAGGAAGCCCGCGTCCCTCCCGTGGTCTACCGCTCGTTCAAGGACGGCAAGGTCTGGAAGAACGGCGAGGCCAGCCCCGATTTCCGGGAGCCGGACAAGCGCAACCAGACCTGGATCCGCACCAACCGCGAACAGACCCGGCGGGCCCGCTACGCCGCGGATCCCTCCGGGATCAACGAGGGCTTCCACCTCACCGGCTGCGAGTCGCGGCTGACCGTCTCGGACATGGTCAACCAGGCGCTGGAGCCGGTGCGCGACTACTACTCCGAACTCCTCGACGACGGCAAGCGGGTCAACAAGCCCTTCCAGGAGTGGCTCGACGGCTGGGCCGACGTCATCCGTGACTTCGACGGCTACTCGATGGGCCGATTCCTGCGCGAGTACGCCGGGTTCAGCGACGAGGCCGTCGAGGCGGCCGGGACGATCGAGAACATGACGTCGCGGCTGCACCTTGCGTTCTTCCACAGCTTCCTGGGCCGCAGCGACATCGATCCGACGGCCACGTACTGGGAGATCGAGGGCGGCAGCCGGATGCTTCCGGAGGCCCTGGCCAAGGAGCTGCGCGACCAGATCGTGATGGGTCACCGGATGGTCCGGCTGGAGTACTACGACCCGGGCCGGGACGGCGCCCACGGCACGGACACCGGGCCGCACGGGCCCGCGGTCGCGATCCAGACCGTGCCGGAGCTGGAGCCGTACAGCGAGCCGCGGACGTGGACCGGCGATCTGGCGATCGTCACCATCCCCTTCTCCAGCCTGCGCTTCACCGCGGTGACCCCGCCGTTCTCGTACAAGAAGCGCCGCGCGGTCATCGAGACGCACTACGACCAGGCGACGAAGGTGCTCCTGGAGTTCTCGCGCCGCTGGTGGGAGTTCACCGAGAAGCAGTGGAAGGAGGAGCTGGACGCCATCGACCCCGGCCTCTACGACTTCTACCAGCGCTGGGGAGAGGACCAGGCCGAGGCCGCCATGGCCGTTCCGCAGGGCGTGCGCGACCTGCCCACCGGGCTGCTCGGCGCCCACCCGAGCGTGGACGAGACAGCCATCAGCCAGGAGCAGGTGGACTACTTCCGCAACTCCTCGCTGTGCGGCGGTGTGCGGCCGGCCACCCACGCCTACGGCGGCGGCTCCACCACCGACAATCCCAACCGCTTCATGTACTACCCCTCGCACGCCGTGTCCGGCAGCCCGGGAGGCGTGGTGCTCGCCGCCTACTCCTGGTCGGACGACGCCGCGCGCTGGGACTCCATGCCGGACCACGAGCGCTACGGCTACGCGCTGCGCAACATGCAGTCGGTGCACGGCCGCCGGATCGAGGTCTTCTACACCGGGGCGGGCCGGACCCAGAGCTGGCTGCGCGACCCCTACGCCTGCGGCGAGGCGGCGGTCTACACCCCGCACCAGATGACCAGCTTCCACCTCGACGTGGTCCGGGCGGAAGGGCCGGTGCACTTCGCCGGTGAGCACGTCTCCCTCAAGCACGCCTGGATCGAGGGCGCGGTGGAGACGGCCGTACGCGCCGCCATCGCCGTCAACGAGGCCCCCCTGACGGGTCGGGGCGCCGTCGACCTCCCGGCCGAGGCACCGCGCGAGCGCCGCGGCGCGGGGGCACCGTCGGACGAGCCGCGAGAGGGCGTGTTGGCCACATGACCACCACACAGACCTGCACGGTTGCCGAGTACCTGGCCGTCCGGCTGGAACAGCTCGGCATCACCCATCTGTTCGGCGTCCCGGGCAACCACCTCGGGCCGTTCCTGTCGACCCTGCACGACAAGACCCGGGTGCGGTGGGTGGGCACCCCGACCGAGGGCGGTGCGGGCCAGGCCGCGGACGGCTACACCCGGGCGAAGGTCGCCGACGCGCAGATCGCGCTCGGCGAGCAGGGCATCGGCGCCGTCGCGGTCACCTACGGCGTGGGCGCGTTCAACCTCCTCAACGCGATCGGCGGCGGCTACACCGAGTACATCCCGCTGATCGCGATCAACGCGGCCCCCACCTACGAGGAATGGCTCAACCAGCGGGCGATCGGCCTGCTCACCTCGCACATGTCGCAGCGCCCGGAGAGCAATCTCGAGGTCTACCGCCAGGTGACGGTCGACGCCCAGGCCCTCTCCGACCCCGCTCTCGCCCCCGGCCAGATCGACGGCGCCCTCACCGCCTGCCTGACCCACCGCCGGCCGGTCTATCTGGAGGTCATGGAAGACGTGTGGACGGCACGGTGCCCCGCGCCGCGCGGCCGTCTCGCGCGCCGCGAGCGGCCGCTCACCGAACGGAACGCGCGCATGCTGGACGCGGCCGTCGCGGCGTGCGTGCAGCTGGTGCAGGATCACGGCCTGCGCCCGATCCTGTGGGCCGGCGAGGAGATCGGCCGCCTCAACCTGGCCGACGAGTTCGCGGAACTGGTCCGGGCGACGGGCATCCCCTACTGCACCACCGTCGGCGCCAAGTCCGTCATCTCCGAGGACACCAAGGGCTTCTGCGGTGTCTACAACGGCAAGGCCAGCAATCCGGACGTGGCCGAGGTCTTCCAGAACGCCGGCTGCCGCATCGGGCTGGGCTCCTGGGCGACCTCGAAGAACCTCGGCGGGATGCGGTCGATCGGCGAGGACTGGGCGGTGGCGGCCCACGAGGGGGTGCACGTCGGCGCCGCCTACTTCCCCGGCGTCCGGCTGGACCGATTCGTCCCCGCGCTGCGTGACGCCTTCGTCGCGGAGTTCGGGGCCGGCCGCTTCGCCGCCGACTACTACGCGGACGCCCGCCGGGACGGCCTCGACGTCCCTGCCGACACCGCCGCCTATCTGGCGACGCTGACGGGCGGCCCCTACCCGAAGAGCGTGACGTACGACAGCTTCTTCCGGCACATCAACGCCTTCCTCCAGGAGTGCGCCACCGAAGGGCCCGGCGGACGCACCACCCCCTTCACCGTGGTCAGTGACGCCGCGTTCGCGCTGATCGGCTCGATGAATCTGCGGATGACCGAGCGCGCCTCGTACGTGGCGCAGAACAGCTGGCTGTCCATCGGCTACTCGGTGGGCGCGGCCACCGGGGTGGCGCTGGCCCGCAGCGGCACCCGCAAACGCCCCCTGGTCTTCGTCGGTGACGGGTCGTTCCAGGAGACGTGCCAGGAGATGTCCACGCAGGTGCGGAACGATCTGCGCCCGGTGGTGTTCGTCCTGGACAACAAGGGCTTCTACGGCATCGAGCAGATGCTCGTCCACCCCTGCTACTACAAGGACGGGAAGCCCGAGGACGACGGCGCCGACTTCTACAACGAGCTGCTTCCGTGGAAGTACGAGGAGCTCGCGGCGGTCTTCGGCTCCGCCAAGCACCCGATGAGCGGCGCTGCCGTGGGCACCCACGACGATCTCGCCATCCTGCTCCGGCAGATCGCCGACCCCACCCACGCCGTCAACCAGGGCCCCCTCGTCGTACGCGTGGAGTTCGCGCGGCACGACTATCCCGAGGCGCTCAAGTACAAGATCGCCGAGAACTGTCCGCCGTCCGCCGGAACCTCTTCCGAAGGGAACGTGGGATGACCCCCGACAGACCCCGTCCGGCGCCGGTGCACGCCCCCGCCGGCGACTCGGCCAAGGCTCTGCGGCACGCCATGAGCGGCCTGGCCGGACCTCAGACGAACGGCTGGACCGGCACCGCCGAACAGCCCGGCGAGAGCCCGGGCGGTGGACCCGAGGTGCTGATCCTGGGCGCCGGCGTCGCGGGCCTGACCGCCGCGTACGAGCTCAGTGTGCGCGGCTACCGGGTCACCGTGCTGGAGGCACAGCACCGCGTCGGCGGCCGCAACCGCACCGCGCGCACGGGCGACGAGCTCTACGAGCTGGACGCCGACGGCCGCCCCGCGCTCATGCACACCTGCGCCTTCGACGACGACCTGTACCTCAACCTGGGCCCCGGCCGGATCCCGTACCACCACCGCAGGGTGCTCAAGTACTGCCGGGACTTCGGCGTGGAGCTGGAGCCGTACGTCATGGAGACCACGGCGAACCGGGTCCGCCCGCCCCACGCGCCCACCGCCTGGCCCAACCGCCGGGTGGCGAACGACACCCGGGGCCACCTGGCGCAACAGCTCGCCGAGAACCTCATCGGCCTCGACGCCTTCACGGGTGAACTGCGCGAGCTGCTGGGCGCGTTCGGCGACCTGGACGAGAACGGCAAGTACCGCGGCTCCACCCGCTCGGGCTATCTCAGCCTGCCCGAGATCGCGGAGTGGCCCGTGCCGGCTCCGCCGCTGTCCTTCGAGGACCTGGTGAACTCGGGCTTCTGGAAGGCCCGTTTCTACCAGCCGGTCGACCACCTCTGGCAGGACACGATGTTCCAGCCGGTCGGCGGCATGGACCACATCGTCAAGGCGCTGGCCCGGGAGGCCAAGCGGGCCGGCGCGACCTTCGTGCTCGGCGCCGAGGTCTTCCGCATCGAGATCGCCGAGGGGGACGGCACCGGGGTCGGTGTCGACTACCGCAAGGGCGGCGCGGAGTTCCACGCCGACGCGCGGTACTGCGTCAGCAACATTCCCTTCCCGGTGCTCCTCGGCATCCGGCGCAACAACTTCTCGGAGGCGTTCCACAAGGCCATCACCGCCGTGCCCTTCGAGAAGACCTGCAAGGTCGGCTGGCAGGCCAATCGCCGCTTCTGGGAGGGCGACCTCGACCGCACCTACGAGACCGAGGGGATCTACGGCGGGATCAGCTGGACCGGCCACAACATCACCCAGCTGTGGTACCCGTCGAACGACTACTTCTCCGACAAGGGAACCCTGACCGGCGCCTACAACTTCAAGGACGAAGCGGGCGCCCTCGGGGACCTGCCACCCGACGAACGCCTGGAGCTGGCCCGCGAGGGCGCCGCCGAGCTGCACCCCGAGTTCGGGGACCGAAAGCTCGTCCCCGACGACAAGGGCGTCACCATCGCCTGGCACAAGGTGCCCTATCAGCTGGGCGGCTGGGCGGCGTGGAAACCGAAGGTCGACGCCCACAAGGCGGCCTACAAGCGCCTGCTCGCGCCGGAGGGCTCCGACGCGTTCTACGTCACCGGTGACCAGATCTCCCCACTGCCCGGCTGGCAGGAGGGCGCCATGATGTCGGCGCAGTACGTCGTCCAGCAGATCCGCGGCCTGATGCCGCTGAGCGCACCCGAGGAGGTCGAAGTGCCCGACTCGGTCGCGCTGACACAGGGCCGGTACTGAGGCGGCCGCACGGGGCGGGGGCGCAACGGCGGGCGCGAGGGGGCCGGGGCGTCGGCCGGCGCTCCTGCCGGACGGCGCTCCTCTAGGATCGAGGCATGGCTGCCCCGGACCCCTCCCCTCGCGCCCCACGGGATCCGGAACTCGGTTTCCCGCCGCCCGGCGAGGTGCTGCACCGGCTCCGTACGCACAAGGGGATGTCGTTGCGCCAAGTGGCCGCCGAGTGCGGGCTGTCGGTTTCCTTCCTGGCCTCTTTGGAGCGTGGTGAGACCGATATCGCCCTGGAGCGGCTCGGTCGCCTCGCCAAGGTCTTCGACCACGATGTCGGCTCGTTCCTGGGATTCTCCCGGGGGCGGGCCACCCCCTCCGTCTTCCCCCGGGAGCAGCAGGAGATCCTGAACCGCGCCCCGGGTGTCGTCTACCGGGTACTGCGATCCCCGGAGTTCGGCTACCAGATGGTCACGGGGGACTTCGCTCCGCACAGCGGCCTCACCGAGGACCTCCAGCACGAGGGCTCCGACCTCGTCACCGTCACCCGGGGCTCCTTGGTGGCCCGCTACAACGGCGTGGACCACCGGCTGGGCGCCGGTGACTGCATCCAGTGGTCGGCCGGCCATCCGCACAGCTTCCGCAACGACACCGACGAGCCGGCCCAGATGGTCGTGGTCCTCTTCTCCAGTCTCTACTGAGCCCGCCGCCCCCTTCGCTTCTCCCCCCAGCCGCCCCACGGACACGCGTCCGTGGGGCCTTTCGCCGTCCGGCCCCGGTCCCTGCCACATCTCACCATGGACGATATTTTGTTCTAGTGTGCAATTTACTGAACACTAGACACCGAACGCCATCGCACAGGGAGCCACGATGAAGAGTCCCCCCGCACCCGCCGAAGGCGCCTTACGGCTCACGGCAGGCCGCCGCACCGCCGGCCTGCCCGGTCGTGCGGCGCTGGTCCTGGTCTGGAGTTCGGGCTTCCTCTCCGGCACGCTCGGCCTGCGGCACGCGGCGCCGTACACCTTCGCCACCCTGCGCTTCGCCCTCGCCGGGCTGGCCCTGCTGGCCCTCACCTTGCTCCGCCGCGAGCGGCTGCCCCGAGGGCGCCTGCTGGCACATGTGGCCGTCGCCGGAACGCTCGTCCAGGCGGTGCAGTTCTCCAGCATCTATGTGGGCATGGACCTCGGAGTACCCTCCGGGCTCGCGGCCCTGATCATCGCCCTCTACCCGCTGACCGCGTCGCTGCTGGCGGTGCCGGTGCTCCACGAGCGGGTCTCACCGGGCCAGTTCCTCGGCCTCGTCCTCGGCCTCGGCGGAGTCGCCCTGGCGGTGGCCGAGGGGATCCACCCCGCCGGCGGCTCGCTGCCCGGCCTGGGCTTCCTCGTCCTGGGCCTGCTGGGCATCTCGGCCGGCACCGTCTACCAGAAGCGGTTCTGCGGAGCGATGTCACCGATCGGCGGCAGTGCCGTACAGCTCCTGACCGCCTCGCTCGTGACGCTGGTCCCCGCACTCCTCGCCGAGGGCTGGGACGTGCACTTCACTGCCGGGTACTGGCCGGTGCTGCTGTGGAGCGCGCTGATCAACTCCATCGTCGGCGTCGGCCTGCTCTACCGCCTGCTGCAGCGGCACGGCACGAGCCAGGTCAGCAGCCTGTTCCACCTGGTACCGATGAGCACGGCGGGGCTCGGCGCCCTGCTGCTCGGACAGCAGCTCGGACCGCTCACCCTCGGCGGGCTCGCCCTCGCCACGGCCGGCACCCTCCTCGCCGGCCGCATCCGCCCTGTCCCCTCCTGGCAACGCCCCTCCACGAATTGCGAGGCCGATACCCCATGAACGATGTCGCAGTGATCAACTACGGCCCGGCACACGACTACGCCGCCATGCTCCCCGAACTGGCCGGACACCTGTACGTGTTCAGCCACCACGACCTGGTCCACACCCAGGATCTGGCCCACTACGAGTACGTCGAGAACTGTGAGTCCGTACCGTACGCGGAACTGATGATCCGCCGGCTCGCCCGCGAGAAGCCGTTCGCCCACGTCATCACCGACAACGAATACGACCTCGAACGCGCCGCCCGCATCCGCGAGGACCTGGGAATCCCCGGCCAGTCCCCGGCCAGCGCCCTCTCGTTCCGCGACAAGGCCGTCATGAAGGAGGTCGCGAGCCGCACCGTTCCCACCGCGCGCTTCACCCGCCTCGCGGCGTTCACCGACCTGACCGACTTCCTCCAGGAGCACGGCTTCCCGGTCGTGGTGAAGCCGGTGAAGCAGGGCGGTTCCCGCGACATCACCGTCCTGCGGGACGACGACGACATGGTCGCCTTCAGCCGGCGCCCCTGGCGCGAGGACCTCATGGTCGAAGAGTTCATCGACGGACCGATGTACCACGTCGACGCCGTGCTGGCGGACGGCTACCGCTTCGTGGCCTCCTCCCGCTATCTGCGCAGCTGCCTCGGCGTCTTCTCCGGCCACAACAACGGCTCCCTCCAGCTGCACCCCCGGGACCCGCTCGCCCGCCGCCTCGAGGAATTCCTCGACCGGACGCTCGACGCCTTCGACACCCCGGCCGCCGGCGCCTACCACCTGGAGGTGTTCCACACCCCCGACGACGAACTGGTGCTGTGCGAAATCGCCTCACGCGTCGGCGGCGACCGCATCCCCGCACTCACCCGCGCCACCTACGGCGTGGACCTGCACACCGCCGCACTGCGCGGCTCCTGCGGCCTCCCCCTCGCCCCGGTGCCGTCCGCGACGCCGGCCCGGCTGCACGGTTCGGTCTCCCTCCTGCCGCAGGGCCGCCCGGTGCGCGCACCCGCCCGCCCACCGTTCCCCTGGATCCACCACTACGAGGTGAACACCACCCTCACGCCCGACGCGGTGACGCTCCACAGCGCCTCGCACCTGTGCTTCGTCATCGTGCACGGCAGCGACACGGAGCAGGTCGAGCGGCGCCTCCTGACGGCGGAGGCGTGGCTCCTGGACAACCTGGAGGAGATACCCGACGGCACCTCCGGGTGACAGGGACCGACGACGGCGCGGGTGCGTGCGCTCGACGCGCTGCCGCGGGTGTCGGCGAACCACGCGTGCCGCGCGTACCGCGCACGGAAGGACGCCTTCGACGGGAGGGGCGCCCGTCGGGCGCCGCCCGTCGGGCTTCGCCACGCCCGCGAGGACGCAGGCGCCCCACGGTCGGCTCCGTTCACCTCACCAGGCAGGGGCGCTTGCCGTCGAACGCCCAGTCCTTCACCAGGTAGCGCATTCCGGCGGCGTCGTCCCGGCCGGAGAGGTTCTTCTCCAGGTAGAGCTCGTGGGCCGCGAGCAGCCGGTCCGTGTCGAGCTCGACCCCGAGGCCCGGGGTGTCGTCGACGGCGACCTCGCCGCCGGCGATCCGCGGGGGCTCGGCGGTCAGCCGCTCCAGGCCCTCCTGCCAGATCCAGTGGGTGTCCAGGGCGTTGTGGTCACCCGGGGCCGCGGCCCCGCAGTGGGCCATCATGGCCAGCGAGATGTCGAAGTGGTTGTTGGAGTGGCAGCCCCAGGTCAGGCCCATCGCATGGCACAACTGGGCCACCCGCACCGATCCCTGCATGGTCCAGAAGTGCGGGTCCGCGAGCGGGATGGAGACCGACTGCAGCGCCAACGCGTGGGTGAGCTGGCGCCAGTCGGTCGCGATCATGTTGGTGGCGGTGGGCAGGCCGGTGGCCCGGCGGAACTCCGCGAGGATCTCCCGGCCCGAGTAGCCGTCCTCGGCTCCGCACGGGTCCTCGGCGTACGCCAGCGTGCCGACCAGGGGCCGGCACAGCTCGACGGCTTCCCGCAGGGACCAGGCCCCGTTCGGGTCGAGGGTGATCCGCGCTCCCGGGAAGCGCTCCTTCAGGGCCCGTACGGCCTTGACCTCCTCGGGGCCCGGCAGGACGCCGCCCTTGAGCTTGAAGTCACGGAACCCGTAACGCGCGTACGTCGCCTCGGCCTGTCGGACGATCGCCTCCGGGCTCAGCGCCTCCTCGCGGCGGATGCGGTACCACTCCACGGGGGCGTCGGGTTCGCGGACGTATTCCAGGTCGGTCCGGCCGGGGTCGCCGACGTAGAAGAGGTATCCGAGGACGCGGACCGCATCGCGCTGCTTGCCGTCCCCGAGCAGGGCGGCCACGGGCACCTCCAAGTGCTGGCCGAGCAGGTCGAGGAGCGCCGATTCGACGGCCGTCACGGCATGCACCGTGGTGCGCAGGTCGAAGGTCTGCTCGCCGCGCCCTGCCTCGTCGCGGTCGCCGAACCGCGCCCCCATGGCGAGCAGGACACGCTTGTAGTCGCCCACCCGCGCACCGACGACCAGGGATTCCGCTTCGCGCAGTGTGCGGGTGATGCCCTCGCCGCCCGGGACCTCGCCCAGTCCGGTCCGGCCCTGGGAGTCCTGGACGACCAGAACGTTCCGGGTGAAGTACGGGGCGTGTGCGCCGGAGAGGTTGAGTGCCATGGAGTCACGGCCTGCTACCGGATAGACGGAGAAGTGGGTGACGACGGGCTGGCTCATGAGAGGCGTCCTTCGACGATCGGTGATCGGGTGGGTGTCGGTGACGTGTGGGTGCGTGGGCGGCACCCGCACCGCTCAGAGGCTGAGGGCGTCCAGGGCGCGTTCCACGAGGAGGACGCCTCCCAGGCCGAGGACGGCGAGGACGGTCGTATAGGTGGTACGTGCCTTGATCGCCTCGATGACCGACAGATTGAAGTACTCCTTGAACATCCAGAAACCCGGGTCGTTGACGTGCGAGAAGGCGATCGAGCCGCAGGAGACGGCCAGCACCATGATCTCGGGGTGGACCCCGCTGCCCGCGAGCAGCGGCAGCACCACACCGGACGCCGTGACGACGGCGACCGTCGCCGAGCCCAGCGCCACCCTGAGGATCACGGCGACGAGCCAGGCGAGGACGATCGGCGAGATGGACCAGCCGTCGGTGGCGTCCTTGATGTAGTCCGAGATCCCGCCGTCGACGAGGACCTGCTTGAAGGCGCCGCCGGCCCCGATCACCAGCAGGATCATCGCCATCGCCTGCGCCGCTCCCCGGCACGAGGCGCTGACCTCCGCCAGGCTCCGGCCGATCCGCGGCCCGAAGGCCCAGATCGCGACGACCAGCGTCAACAGCAGCGCGATCGGCGCCGAGCCGACGAACTCGACGAGGTGCACGAGCGGGGTGTCCGCCGAGGTGGCCATGTCGGTGACGGCGGCGCCCGCGATGAGCACCACGGGCAGCAGAGCGACCGACAGTGACCAGGCCGTTCCCGGCATCTCCTGGTCCTCGAAGACGCGTTCGCTCACCAGGCCCTTGGGGACGGAGGGGTTCATGGCCCGGATGAACGGGAGCCGCGGCCACACCAGAGCGATGAGCGCACCGACGGGGACGGCGATGAACAGGCCGTAGAACAGGGTCAGTCCGGCGGAGGCGTGGAAGGTCGAGGCGACCGCGGTCGGGCCCGGGTGCGGAGGCAGAAAGCTGTGCATGGTGGACAGGGCGATGGACATCGGGAGTCCGACCCACAGCAGGCTCTTCCGGGTGACCCTGACCAGGGTGAAGGCGACGGGCACGATGATGACGAAGGCCACCTCGTAGAACATCGTGACGCCGATGAGCATGGCGGTCAGCACCATGGCCACCTGTACCCCGCCCGGGCCGCAGAGGGCAAGGAGCCTGGTGGCTATGCGCTGGGCGGCACCGGAGTCCCCCATCACCCGGCCGACCATGGCGCCGAGCCCGATGGTGAGCATCGTGTCGCCGATCTGCCCGCCGATGCCCTCCGCGAGGATGTCCGGGATCTTCACCAGGGGAATGCCCTGCACCAGGGCGACACCGACGGCGACGAGCAGGAGGGCGGCGAAGCCGTTCAGCTTGAGCCGTGTCATGAGGAAGAGCAGGGCCAGGACACTGATCCCGACGACGACGAGTGGCATGAGTCGGTTCCCCTTCGAACTGTGCGCCGGACGATCGGATGAACGGTGCGCCGGACCACCGCAGGCTCCGTCGAGCCGCCGGACGGCCCATGACGGCGGAGCACGGGGCAGGTGCACGGGCGTGCCGCGCGGCGGGCCGTCGGGCACCGCCGGGGCGGGGGTCAGCGCCCGACGCCGACCAGTTCCAGACCCTGGTCCAGCAGCTTTTGCAGGTCGGCGAGGTCGTCCGGCGCGGGGTGCGTGAGCGGTGCGCGCACCGGCCCCACGGGCAGACCGCGCAGCCGGGCCGCCGCCTCGACGAGCGACACGGCGTAGCCGGTCCTCCTGTCGCGCAGCTCGACGAACGGGACGTAGAAACCTCGCAGCAGCTCATCCGCCCTGTCCGCGTCCCCCCGTTGGAGGGCGTGGAAGAAGGCGCACGCGATCTCCGGGGCGAACGCGTGCACGGCTGACGAGTAGGCGGGTACGCCGACGGCGGCGTAGGCGCGGGCCTGGATCTCCGCGGTGGCGGCGCCGTTGAAGAAGAGGAAGTCGTCCGGTGCGGCGAGGGTGAGGTGCTGGAGGCGGTCGAGGTCGCTGTGGCCGTCCTTCAGGCCGATGACGGTCGGGATGCGGGCGATGCGGCGCAGGCTGTCGGCGGTGAAGGCGACCTGGTCGCGCTGGTAGGCGATCAGCGGCAACCGCGTCCCGTCGGCGATCTTGCGCAACTGCTCCACCAGGCCGTCCTGAGGCGCCTGGATCAGATAGTGCGGGAGGACGAGTGCGGCGTCGGCGCCCGCGTCCTCGGCGATCCGCGCGAACCGCAGCGCCTGGGCCCAGCCGTAGCCGATCCCCGCGACGACCGGCACCCGCCCCCGTGTCACCGTCACGGCCGCGGTGACGGCCTCGCGATACTCGTCCTCGTCCAGAGCCGTGAACTCGCCCGTTCCGCAAACGGGGAAGACGGCGCCCGGACCGGCCGCGATCCGGCCTTCGAGATACCCGCGATACGCGCCGACGTCCAGGCTTCCCCGCTCCTGAAAGCTCGTCAGCGGGAAGGACAGCACGCCCCGCTCCATGCCCTCACTCAGACGCCTCGCCACATGCACGGTCTCGGCCTCCGGCATGACCTCTCTCCTGCTCGTCTTCATATAAAGACATCATCCATATACAAGAACGGAGGCTAAGGAGGTGAGTACTCGAGGTCAATGGGTCTGCACCGACGGAATGACGTGCGGGGCATGTCGCAGCGGGGGCGCCACCGTGGCGAAGCGGTCGGTACGGGCGTCGCGTTGCCCGGGCCCCGCCGGCGATGCGGGGCGACACTCCCCCTCGAGCGTGCGGGGAGGTCAGGGCGACCGTCGAGGCGCTGCCGCCCGGTACGTCGCGCGGGCCCGCCCCGTGTCGGCGACTCAGCCGCCGCCGGACCCGCGCCACAAGGAGAAGGCGAGCCCTAGGCCCGCCAGGGCGATGGCGATCCGCAACGGCGTCTCGGGGACCTTGCGCACCACGACCGGCCCCACCCGGCTCCCGACCAGGCAGCCGAGTCCGAGAGCCACCGCGGACGCCCAGTCGACGGGGGCGAGGAACGCGTAGGCGACGGCCGCGGTGATGTTGGCCGCGCCCGTGGCGATGTTCTTCACGGCGTTGGTCACGGGCAGTGGTTCGTTCGCCGACACGGACAGGACCGCCAGCATCAGCACACCCGCGGCGGCCCCGAAGTAGCCGCCGTACAGGCCGACCAGCAGGACCGAGCAGGCCAGCGGCAGTCCGGCCGGAACGGTCGAGCCTGCCGCGCGCGGCCGCCGCTTCGCCACCAGGCGGCGCAGCGGCTCGCGGACCAGGATCAGCACCGACCCCAGCGCGACCAGCCACGGCACGACACTCTCGAACGCCGCGGACGGAGTTCCCAGCAGCAGCGCCGCCCCGGCCGAGCCGCCTGCCGCCGCGAGCACCGCGAGACGCAGCAACCGAGGTCGCTGCCCGCGCAGTTCCTCCCGCGAACCCGCGGCGGTGCCCACCGTGTTCGCGAAGAGCGCCACGGTGTTGGTCACATTGGCGGCCACCGGCGGGAGACCGGCGGCCAGCAACGCCGGGTAGCTGAACAACGAGGCGAGCCCCGCGATCGACCCGGCCAGCCCGGAAGCGGCCCCCGCCGCCGCGAGCAGCAGGACGGAGCCGACCTCCACGCGGTCCCTCCCCTCGGCCGAACGGCCCGTCCACTCGGTGCCGACCGACGACGCCGGTTGCGTTGCCGTGCCGTTGCCTGCCGCGCCGCACCGTGGCCGCACCGTGGCTGCGCCGTCTCGGGACAGGGACGGCGTCCACATACGGAGACGATAGGGGTCGGAGTTCGGCCGAACAACGGCGGGGCCGAAGCCCAAAGACCCCGTGCGTGCGGCGACGCATGCGGCGTAGGCGGCTGTGACCACGGGGCACGGCCACGTCTTCGCACGTTGCCTGTCCGGGTCGGGTCGATGAGGCCGGCCCGAACCGCTCACGCCCCGGCCGGTGGGGGCGGTCCGGGGGAGGCGGCGGCGTGGTGGTGCAGGGTGACGGCGGTGAGGATCAGGCCGTCGCGGGCCAGCCAGCGTCCGGACAACCGCTGGAGCCGCTCGCCGTGCACGAGCGGGCCGGGCCGCAGCAACCGCGCGGAGAACGTGCCGCGGTCCGGGTCGAAGGCGAGGGCCGCGTCGCTGAAGCCCAGCTGCTGCGGAGCGAGCGGGAACCACGCCTTGTAGACGGCCTCCTTGGCGCTGAACAGCGCTCGGTCCCAGTGCACCGGGGTCTCGCGGGCCGCCAGTTCGGTCAGCAGTCGGCGCTCCTCGCGGAGGGCGATCACCTCCAGTACGCCTTCGGGCAGCGGGCCGTTGGGCTCGGCGTCCACGCCGATCGCCACCTGGTCCGTGTGCCGGGCGACCGCAGCGGCGCGGTAGCCCGCGCAGTGCGTGATGCTGCCGACCACGCCGCGCGGCCACTGCGGCTCTCCGCGCGGGCCGGCCGGTACCGGCGTGGGCGGCAGTCCGAGGCGGGTGAGCGCGCGCCGGGCGCAGAGACGTGCGGTGGTGAACTCCCGCCGCCTCCTGCCCACCGCCCGGCCGACCACCCGCTCCTCCTCGGGGGCCAACTCGAAGTCGGTGACCGGGTCTTCGAAACACTCCACGGCCATGGTGGTGGACGGGAGGACGTCTGCCATCATGCCGGTCCCCTGGATCGGGCGGTCCCCGGTGCGGGAGGGGGTCATGGCGGTAGGCCCTCAGGCGCCGGTGGTGACGGACAGGAGCTGTGCGGAGATCTCCCGGTTGACGGCCCGGCTGTGCTGGTTGAGATAGAAGTGGCCGCCGCCGTAGACCTTGAGGTCGAACGTCCCTGTGGTGTGGGCGGCCCACGAGCGGGCCTCGTCGAGGGTGACCCTGGGGTCGGTGTCGCCGATCAGTGCGGTGACGGGGCAGCTGAGGTCGGGGCCGGGCACGTAGCGGTAGGTCTCGGCGGCCTTGTAGTCGCTGCGGATCGCCGGGAGGACCATGCGCAGCATCTCGGCGTTCTCCAGCAGCTGCGCGTCGGTGCCGCTGAGCTCCTGGACCTCCCGGATGAGCTGTTCGTCGCCCGTGCGGTGGACGAACTCGTCCCGGTGTGCGGAGGGTGCGCGCCGGCCCGAGGCGAACAGGGCGGCCGGGGTGACGCCGTGCGCGTGCTCCAGGAGCCGTGCGACCTCGAAGGCGAGGGAGGCACCCATGCTGTGCCCGAACAGGGCCAGCGGTCGGTCGGTCCACGGCAGCAGCCGGTGGACGACCTGTCGGGCCAGCTCGGGGAGGGATTCGACGCACGGTTCCCTGTGGCGGTCCTGGCGGCCGGGGTACTGGACGGCCAGGACGTCGATATCCGGGGCCAGGGCCTCGGCGACCCGGAAGTAGTAGCTGGCCGAACCGCCGGCGTGGGGTAAGCAGACCAGCCGGGTCACGGCCTCCGGGGCCGGATGGAAACGGCGCACCCACAGGTCGTTGTCCTCGGTGGTGTTCATTTTCCGCAACCCCTTCGGTTCCTTCGTTCCGTTGACTTACCCGGGTCGCCGGGACGGCGATATGGTGCGCGGCGAATTCGTATGCGCCGTGGACGTCGACCGATTCTTTGCGAAAGGGTACACGGCGGTTCTGCGGGAATTCACGGAAGGCCCTTCGGACCGTCATCTGTCCATTGTCCGCGGAGATTTCACGGCCCGTTTCGCCGAGGGTCGAGCGCGGCTTCGCAGGGCCGTCGCGTGGTGTCGGAGTGCGGTCGCTTGTGTGGTGAACGGAGTACGTGATGACGCCGTGAAGCGTACGTTCTCACGGGCCCCCGCAACAGGTACAAAGGTCCTACTCTCCTTGGCCCGCCCGCGGTGCGCCCCACCCCCGGGCGGGCGGGATCCCTGGTGTCCGGCGCCGTGCGGCGCGTACGCGGCACACCCGACGGGCCGGGCGCATCGGGGGTTTCCCGAAGCTTGACCTGCAATTTTCTGCATACCGGGCCGAGTGGCAATGGTTGCCCACGAGGCCCGGTATGCAATTTTTTGCAGATGCCCCCGACGTGCAATTCTCTGCACCCCGGGGAAGCCCGCCGTCGGTATCCCCGTGGGCGATAGCGGAGCGCACGGAGACGGGGGCACGTCCTGGGCTGTACAGCGATGCTGATGCCGCGGGAGCCGAAAGCGGAATGTCGGCCGCCGCAACACCCGGGCTGTGGAGTTCCGGCTCACAATCCGACTGGTCAGAATAATCTTGACGGCCTTATGGAGCCGCGGATAACTTCATAGCTGTTGCGAAGGCCCATGATCTTGTGGAGCTCGCGGCCGACGGGGAGCGACCGGCACAGAGCCGGCCTGCGGCGTATCGGCCCGATTTCTCAGCCATCGGCCATTCTGCGGACGCAATTGTGGCGCCGGTCTCCGGCGCAGCTTTCCACCAGTACTCGACGGGGGACTTCGAATGAATTCAGACAACGGTTGACGCCGCGGTGCGGTGCCCTTCCGTTGCTTGTGGGCGGCCTGCCGTCGCCTCCTGCCGTGCCGTCGCCGTGACGGTGCCCGATACCTCCCTCCTGCCCTCAGGCGGCCGGAAGCAGCCCCCAGCCCGTTGTCTCCTCCTCGCCCTGCCGCACGTCACGACCCCGATGGGATCCGAGAAAACATGGTCGTCAGGTCCTTGCCCCCCGCGAGCCTGCGAAGCCGCCCGTCAACAGACCGGAAGGTGTGGACGCATGCCGAGCGCAACTCCGGACTGCGGGACCGCCGTTCGACCGCCATCGACCGCTTCCCGACCGGCGCACCGTCCGGATGAGCCCCGAGGATCCCGGGCCCTTGGCTCCCCGCACGTAGACGCGATGGCCGGCGGGTCCGACCCGCTCCCCCACCACCTCCGCTGGACACCTCCCCCGATTGCCGGGGCCCGCACCAAGGACAGGGCGGGCCCCGACGGGTGGTCCGGACGGTCAATCTGCGCAACGTCGAAGAGAGGTAACCAGTGACAGGCAGCCCCAGTCAGCAGGTCGAGGAGTGGGTACGCAGGGCCGAACGCCGCATCGGCCCGCGCCTGACGAGCGTCACCGGCGGGCCCACCAAGGGAGACCTGGCGGACCACCACCCCGGCGTCGAGTACTTCGAGCTGGCGGAAGGCATGTTCCGCACCGCCCGCAGGGAGGTGCTGATCGTCAACGGGCAGATGAACGGCTTCCCCCGCGAGGACATCGACCGGTTCCGCGGCAGCGTCGCCGCCCTCAGTGACGGGCCGACCGCGGTGTCCGTGATCTGCCACCCCGACGAACTCGACGGGCACGACCGCCAGGAGTTCCTGGCGCGGATCAGCCGGGAGAACGACGCGCAGGTCCGGATCAGCACCGTGGACGTGCAGGGAATGATGATCTTCGATCGCCGGTACGCCCTCATGTGGCGGGCGAAGCACGGCCGCAGCTGCCTCCTGGTGCACTCCCCCGTCATCGTCGAGCCACTGCTCAAGCTGCTCGACTCCGCCTGGGAGGGCGCCTGCGACCTGGAGACCTTCGTGCGCCACCACCAGAACATGCTGGACGAGAAGACCCCGCAGATCCTGCGGCTGCTCAGCTCGGGGCGCAAGGACGAGGTCGCCGCCCGCCAACTGGGCATCTCCGTCCGCACCTACCGCCGGCACGTCGCCGGCCTGATGGAGATCCTGGGCGCGGAGTCCCGCTTCGAGGCCGGCGTCAAGGCCACCGCGCTCGGGCTCATCGACGTCGACCTCCGCGGCGGTGTCTCCCGGCCGCCCGCGCCGTCCGCGCCGCCCGCGCCGCCCGCCCGCGCGGCGACGCCGGGGGTCCCACGCCAACGCACCCGTACCGCCACGGGCTTGGCCCCCGAGGTGCCGGGCGACGCCGCCGACGATCCGTCGGGCTGCACCGCCGCCCCCCTCGCGATGCGGCGGGTGCGTCGCGGCGGCAGCACCCCGGCGCCCTGGGCCGCCCGCTGGTGCCCGAGCTGACCCGCATCCGCGCCGCGTCGTCCACGACCGTGGGCCCGTCGGTGCGCGCCGACGGGTGAGCCATGCTGCGCGACACGGCGGCCGTGCCCCGGGCCATGGCACCTTCCTGCCGCGTCCGCACGCCGTCATGGCAGCTTGTTGCCTCGACGGCGAGGACGCGGCGGGCACGGCCTACGCTCCGTGACGAGGTGCTCCCCGAAGGGGCAGCCCGCAGCCGACGCGACGGAAGTGATCCGGAAACCGTGCAGACCACAGCTGGCGACGATGCGACACGGATGTTCGCGCGGGACAAGCACATCTGGTTCCACCACTGCGACCCCGCGGGAATCGTGTTCTATCCGCAGTACCTGCTGCTGATGAACGAAATACTCCAGGAGTGGTTCGAGACCGGACTGCGGACCGACTACGCGGGCCTCTTCCAGGAGCGGCGCATCGGCATCCCGACCGTGCGGCTGGAGTGCGACTTCCTGGCGCCGAGCCGACTGGGTGACACCGTGCGGTTCGCCCTCGCGGTGGACCGGGTCGGGACCAGCTCGTTCCACCTGCGGTTCTCCTGCACCGGCGACGACCCGGCCGACGTACGCGTGCGGATCAAGGCCGTTCTGGTGTGCATGTCACTCGAGTCGCACCGCCCCATCCCGATCCCTGACGACATCCGCTCCGCGATGCAGGGCTGGCTGACCCCGGCGGCCGACGCGGCGACCGCTTGACAGTGGAAGGACGAGAGCGAGAGATGGCAGACGAACCGTTGCTCACCGACGGTGTGGGGGCAGGCAACTTCTTCCGCACCGCGGCTGCCGCCGCCGGCGGCGCCGCCGAAGCGAGCGTCATCGAGCTGGACAGGGCGTACCACCACCCCGACGGGCGGGTGCTCAGGGAGTTCACGCTCTCCGAACTCGACGAACTGACCGACCGGGTGGCCGCCGGTTACCACCGCGACGGCATCGGCCCCAAGGACCCGGTGGCGCTGTTCCTCGGCGAGAGCGTGCGCTATCTGATCCACTACATCGCCCTGACGAAGATCGGCGCGATTCCGGTGTTCCTCAACAGCGCGCTCCCGCCGGAGATCGCGGCCAAGTTCATCGCGAACGTCGGTGCGGTGGCGGTGGTCTGCGACGGCCGGCTCGTCGAGGAGGCGCTGGACGTCGCCCGCTACGACGCCGACCCGTACGCCACCGGACCCTTCCGGGCGTTCACCCACGCGGACAACGACCCGGTGCTGATCGCGCACACCTCCGGGACCACCGGGGTGCCCAAGGCCGTCCAGTTCAACCACGCGGGCTTCTTCTTCGGCATCAGGCAGCAGATCAACGCGGACCTCGGCCGGCGCATCCTCTCCGCGCTGCCGCAGAGCCACGCCTCGGCGATCTCCGTGCTGATGTCCTGCGTGGCCCGCGGCAGCCGGGTCCTGCTGGCCACCGAGCGCGAGCCCGAGCAGTTGGCCAAGGCCGTCGAGGGGTTCCGGCCCGAACTGGTCGCCGCCTTCCCCAAGGTCTTCGTCGACCTGTGCCGGCTCGACCTGGAGAGCTACGACTTCGGGTCGGTCTCCCGCTGGATGTCCACCGGTGACGCCAACCACGAGCGGCACATCAGGAGGCTCGTCCGGCTGGGCCACCACCTCGACCGGAGCGGAAAGCCGACCGCGGGCTCGCTGTTCATCGACAACTTCGGCTCGTCGGAGTTCGGCTTCGCGATGTTCCGGCAGGTGCACTCGGCGGCCACGAACCGCTACGGCCGGTGCATAGGCCGGCCCTTCGACTGGATCGACGCCCGGGTCTTCGACGACACGGACCAGCCGGCGGCCCACGGCACCGTGGGCCGGCTGGCACTCAAGTCCCCCACCGTCACGGCCGGTTACTGGAACAACTCGCTGCTGAGCGAGAAGAACAGGGTGCAGGGCTACTGGCTGACCGGTGACCTCGCCTACCGCGACGAGGACGGCCGCTTCTACCACGTCGACCGCACCTCGGACAGCATCAGCACCGAGCGGGGCACGATCTACAGCTGCCAGCTCGAGGAACTGATCCTCCGGCAGATCCCGGAGGTCTTCGACTGCTCGCTGGTCACCACCGGGGGCACCGCCGAGGGCACCGCCGGGGAGCCACGGCACCTCGTGCTCACCGTCGACCTGCCGTCCGCGGACGCCGACCTGGGCGCGCTGCGCACCCGGATCAACGCGGCGCTGTCCCGGGCGGGCTTCCCCGTCGTCGACCGGCTGGTGCGCAAGACGGCGGACGAACACGTCGGCGTCACCGGCAAGGCCCTGAAGCGGACCATGCGGGATGCCTACCAGCAGGTGTGACACCTCTTCGCGCCGGGTCACTCCGGTGCGTCAGTTAAGGAAAGCCACTATGACGACACCCCACCTGCGCGCCCGGGTGCCCCGCGCACACGACGGGCCGGGGCCACGCGCGGCGGCGGCCTGGACGGTCACGTACATCGTGTTCACCCTGCTGCTCGGCGGCACCGTCCCCACGCCGATGTACTCGCTGTACGCGCAGCGGCTCGATCTCTCGCCCGTGACAGTCTCGGCCGTCTTCGCCGCCTTCGCCGTCGGCGCGCTGTCCGCCCTGGTGCTGTTCGGATCGCTCTCCGACCAGATCGGGCGGCGGGCGACGATCGCGCCGGCGCTGTGCCTCGCCGTGTGCAGCTGTGTGGTGTTCGCACTCTCCCCGACGCTTCCGGGCATCGTCGTCGGCCGGGTGCTGTGCGGCCTCTCGGTGGGCCTCGCGAACGGCGCCGCCACCGCCTACCTCGGTGAGCTCCTCGGGGACCGCGGCCGTGCCGCCCTGACGTCGTCGGTCGCCAACATGATGGGCCTGGGGGTCGGCGCGCTGCTGTCCGGGGCGCTGGTGCAGTACGGCCCCGGTCCGCTGAGCACCTCCTACCTGGTGCTGGGCGTCCTGCTGTTGCCCGGGTTCACGCTGCTGCTGCTCCCCGAGACCGTGCGGAGGGACGGGAAGCGGCGGATCCGGCCGCAGCGGCTGGGGGTTCCGGCGGACATGCGGTCGGTGTTCACCGCCATGGCGGTCGCGGTCTTCGGCTCCTTCGCCCTGCTGGGGCTGCTGGCGGCGCTCGCGGGCAAGTTCCTCGTCACCGGGCTCCACAACACCAGCCACATGATGGTCGGCGTCGTCGCCTTCAGCGCGTTCGGCTCCGGGGGAGCCGCGCAGCTGCTGGGCGCCCGGCTGGCGCCCCGGGTGGGCTCGGTGGCCGGCATGGTCGCGGTACCGGCCGGGCTGGCGCTGTTCGTGGCGGCGCTGCCGGCGGCCTCCCTCACGCTGTTCCTGACCGGATCGGTGATCGGCGGTGCGGGCAGCGGCCTCGCCTTCCGCGCGGGCCTCGCCCTGGTGTCCTCGCAGGCGCCGCCGGCCCGGGTGGGCCAGGTCGTGTCCAGCTACTTCGCCGCCGCGTACCTGGGCCTGACCCTGCCCGTCCTCGGCATCGGCGTGATGGTCACGGAGATGCCGATGCTCACCGCGGCCGTGGTCTTCGCGGTCATCATCAGCCTGCTCGCCGCCCTCAGCATCACCGTGACCCTGACGACCCGCCCGCGGGCCGCCGCGGCCTGAGGGACCGACCGTTCCCGGCAGGACCGCCGTGCCCGACACCGCCCCGACCACCGTCGACTTCTGGTTCGATCCCGTCTGCCCGTGGGCGTGGCTGACCTCACGCTGGATGCTGGAGGTGGAGCGGCTGCGGCCGGTCCGGGTGCGCCGGCGGGTGATGAGCCTGTCCGTGCTCAACGAGCACCGCCACGACGAACTCCCGGAGCGCTACCGGGAGATCGTCAGGACGGGCTGGGGACCGGTACGGGTCTGCATCGCCGCCGAGCGGAAGTACGGCGCCGAGGTCCTGGGACCCCTCTGCACCGCGCTGGGCACCCGGCTCCACCTCCAGGGGCTCGCGCGCGACCGGGCCACGCTCGTCGCCGCGCTGGAGGAGGCGGGGCTGCCCGCACAGCTGGCGGACGCGGCGGACACCGACGCCTTCGACAGTGAGCTGCGCGCCTCGCACCGGGAGGGCATCGAGCTGGTGGGCCAGGAGGTGGGCACCCCCGTCATCGCGCTCCCGGGCGCGGACGGGGCGCGCCTGGCGTTCTTCGGGCCGGTGGTCACCCCCGCGCCCAGGGGCGAGTCGGCGGCGCGACTGTGGGACGGGACGCTGCTGGTCGCCTCGACCCCGGGCTTCTACGAGATCAAACGGACCCGGCAGACCGGGCCGGTCCTCGACTGACGCGGCGGTCCGGCCGCGCCCGGTACGGGCCGGAAGGCAGCAAGTTGCCACCGCCGGACGGGGACCGGCAACAAGTTGCCGCGCACGGCATGCCCGGCGCGCGCGGCACGCACAGTGGGATCACCCCAGCGCACAGATCCCAAGGAGGGTGGCGATGACCGTCACGACATCCGGCCCGGCGCCCGCCCCGGCGGAGCCCGACGCGGGACTGCTCTCACCGGTGCGGGCGGGCACCCCCGTCGAGCGGGTGGTCGGCGACCCGGCCTGGCTGCAGGCGATGCTGGACGCGGAGGCGGCGCTCGCCCGGGCCCAGGCGAGCCTCGGCGTGGTGCCGGCCGACGTCGCCCGGACCATCACGGACACCGCGCGGGCGGAGCTGCTGGACCTGCGTGCGGTGGCCCTCGCCGCGCGGGAGACCGCCAATCCGGTGGTGGGCCTGGTCGCCGCCTTCACGCGTGCGGTCGCCGCCAAGGACCCGCGGGCGGCCGAGTACGTGCACCGCGGCTCCACCAGCCAGGACATCCTCGACACCGCGGCCATGCTGGTCGCCCGCCGGTCGCTCGATCTGCTGCGCGCGGACCTCCGGCAGGCGGCCGCGTCGCTCGCCCGGCTGGCCCGCGACCACCGCGACACCCCGGTGGCCGGGCGCACGCTCGCGCTGCACGCGGTGCCCACGACGTTCGGTCTGAAGGCCGCCGGCTGGCGGCAGTTGCTGCTGGACGCCGACGAACGCCTGCGCCGGCTGGTGGAGGACGGCGGCCTGCCCGTCTCGCTCGGCGGGGCGGCCGGCACACTGGCCGGGTATCTGGAGTACGCGCGGATCGACACCGCCGCCACCGGCTCGCCCGCGGACCTCACGGCGTACGCCGCCGACCTGACCGAGGCGTTCGCACGGGAGACCGGGCTCGCCCGGCCGGTACTGCCGTGGCACGCCCTGCGCACCCCCCTCGCGGATCTCGGCGCGGCGCTGGCGTTCACCGCGGCCGCCCTGGGCAAGCTGGCCGTCGACGTGCAGACCCTCACCCGCACCGAGATCGCGGAGATCGAGGAGCCCCCGGTGGCGGGCCGCGGCGCGTCGTCCGCCATGCCGCACAAGCACAACCCGGTGCTCGCCACGCTGCTGCGGTCCGCGGCCCTCCAGGTACCGCCGATGGCGACGGGGCTGACACAGAGCCTGCTGTCGGAGGACGAGCGGTCGGCGGGTGTCTGGCACGCCGAGTGGGAACTGCTGCGTGAGTGCCTGCGGTTGACGGCGGGTGCCGCGCACACCGCCGTCGAGCTGACCGAGGGCCTGCGCGTCAGGCCGGAGCAGATGCTGCGCAACCTCGGGCTGACCGGCAGCCAGGTCGTCTCGGAGCGGGTCGCGGCGGTGCTGGCCCCCCTCCTCGGCAGGGCCGAGGCCAAGCAGGTGCTGACCGACGCCTCCCGCACGGCCGGCGAGCGGGGCCGCCCGCTCGCCGCGGTGCTGTCGGAGCTGCCGCAGGTCGCGGCCCATCTGGACCACGAGGCGCTCGCCGTGCTCACCGACCCGGCCACGTACACCGGTGCCGCCGCCGCCCTGGTGGACGCGGCACTGAGGACCGGGCCGGCCCCGGCAGCGTAGCCCCAGGGGACGCGAACCGGTGTGCCCGCCGAGAGCCTCCCCGCCGCGGGGACGTCCCCCGCCGCCGCCCGCTCCTCCGTCCGCCACGACGGCGCAAACCCCGATCTCCCCTCCTCCTCACCACCACCATCCGCTCGGCCGGACACAGGGAGCCCTCATGCCCTCCGCACGCGTATCGGGAACGAACCGCACCACGTCGCACCCCCGTCGTCAGCCAGCCTCCCCGGGCTGCAAGGGGGAGAAGGCCGAGGCCGGGCCGCTGAACCCCGCCTGGCTCCGCACCTTCGTCGAGGTCTACCGCACCGGATCGTTCGGCAAGGCGGCCCATCGGCTGCACATCTCGCAGCCCGCCGTCACCCAGCAGATCCGCATGCTGGAGGAGCGGGTCGGGGTGCCGCTGTTCGTCCGGCACGCCACCGGCTCGCGGCCGACACCGGCCGCCGAGTCGCTCGCCCGCGACGCCGAAGGGCCGGTCGACGCCCTCGACTTCGTCCTGCAGCGCTACTTCGGCGTCGAAGGGCCGAGCCGCCCGCTGCGGCTGGGTGCCCCCAGCGATCTGGTCAGCGACCGGATCCTGCCCGCGCTCGCCGACATGCTCAGGGAACGGGTGCAGCTGCGGACCACCCTGGCCCTGTCCGACGCGCTCCTGGCCCAACTGGCCGCCGGGGAACTCGACATCGTCGTCGCCCGGGAGCGGCCCCGGCTGAAGGGGATCGCCGCACTGCCCCTGTACGACGAGGAGTGCAGCCTGGTCGCCTCACCCGAGACGGCGCGCGAGATCCCCCCGGACCTCAGCCCGGCCGAGGCGCCGCGCGTCCTGGCCGCCCACCCCCTCGTCGCCTTCGCCGAATCCCTGCCGATGATCGACCACTACTGGTGGTCCGTCTTCCACGCCCCGCCGGCGACCGCGCCGGACGTGGTGGTGCCCGACCACCGGGCCGTGCTGGCCGCCGTCCGGGCGTCGGTGGGCATCACCGTGGTCCCCACGTATCTGTGCGCCGAGGACTTCGCCTGCGGCACGCTCGTCCCGCTCCTCACACCCGAGCTGCCGCCGATCACCACCATGTATCTGGCGACCCGGGAGGGGGACGTCGCCCGTCCGCACGTCTCCGCCGCGCACGGCAAGCTGCTGGCGTGCGGCCGCACCTGGAACTGATGGCGCGTCAGTCGGCGGCCAGGCGCCATGCGAGGCTGCGCCGGAAGTAGACGAGCGGCTCGCCCGGTGAGACGTCGCAGCCGATGACGTTGCCGACCAGGATCGCGTGGTCACCGTGCTCCACGGCCTTGGCGCGTGCGCAGCGCAGGTACACGAGCGCGCCCCCCAGGCGCGGCACCGGCCCGTCCCACGCCCAGTCCTGCGCGGCGAACTTGTGGTCGCCGCGGCCGGCGAACACCGAGGCGACCTCGCTCTGGGACGCGTGCAGCAGGTGGACCGCGAACTCCTCGGCGGCGAGCAGCGGTGCGTACGACCGGGACCGCTGGTCGACCGCGAGCAGCACCGACGGCGGCGAGGCGCTGTAGGAGCAGAGCGAGGAGACGAGCAGTCCGCACGGGTCGCCGAGGCGGTCGGCGGCCGTCACCACAGCGACGCCGGACGCGAGGCTGCTCATCGCGTCGAGGAATACCTCGGGGGCGACTCCGGATATCTGCGATTCCAGCATTCTCCACAACACATTCGTCGGCGGAAAACAGTTCGGCGGCGGCACCGTGCGCCGCACCGGAGGAATGGTGCGGTCCGGTGATCCACCGTTACCGGACCCGGAATTCGGGTCCGGCAGCGGTGGATCTCCGCGGGCTTCGCCGTCCGCGATGAACGCGTGCGGTCAGCGCTCGGCGGGCTTGAACAGCGGGGCCACCTCTTCGGCGAACAGACGCAGCGTCTGCTCCGCGTCGCGGTATTCCGTGTAGCCCGGGTTGACCTGGATGCTGATGCACAGGTCGTCGCCGAACGCCTCCCGGGCGGTGTCCAGCTGGGCCACCACGTCGCTCGGCGTACCGGCGAGGATCTTGCCGTTGGCGAGCGCCTTGCGGAAGTCGTACTCGCGGGCCTTGTGGACCAGCTTGTCGTACCCCTCGTACTGGTCCGACTGGGTCCGCGCCCACCCCTCGGCCGCCTCGGACATCAGCACGACGTGGTTGTTCTCCAGTTCCTCGCCGCGGCGCAGCGCCGCCTCACGGTCCTGTGAGAGGTAGCAGTTGTACTTGAGCTGGATGCGGGCCGCGCCCTTGGCGTGCCCGGCGTCCGCCCACGCCGCGCGGTAGGCGGCGAGCATCTTCACGACCACGTCGTGGCCGACGATCGTCGGGACGACCTGGAGGTGGTGGCCGGCCTTGCCGGCCGCGGCGCAGGAGTCGGGGCTGGAGGCGGACGCCACGAAGACCGGCGGGCCGGACTGCTGTACCGGGCGGGGCGAGAGCGTGACCGGCCCGAAGGAGTGGAACTCGCCGTTGAACACGACGTCCTGCTCGCTCCACAGCCGCCGGCAGGCCTCGATGCCCTCGTTGAAGCGCCGGCGGCTCTCGTCGAGCGACACGCCCAGCCAGCCGAACTCCTGGGGGAGCCAGGCCCGGCCGAACCCGACGTCCAGCCGGCCCTCGGAGATGTTGTCCAGCATCACCAGCTTGCTCGCGAGCTGGAGCGGGTGGGTGAAGGCGGGGATGACGGCACCGGTGGCGACCCGGATGGTCTTGGTTCGCGCGGCGATCGCGGAGAGCAGGGTCACCGGGTCGGGGCTGTACCCGCCGTAGGGCGTGCCGTAGTGCTCCACCGTCTGCACGTGCTCGAAGCCGTACTCCTCCGCGAGCCGGCTCAGCGCGATGACCTCGCGGTAGAACTGCCACGCGGGCTTGTGATCGGGCGTGAAGACCGGGAAGAAGTTCAGGCCGAAATCCACGGCACTCTCCTGAGAAAAAGTATGCGCCAGCGTGGGCAGGGTTCTGCGACGAGGCGACGGGAGGTCCGAGATGACGTCCCTTTGACAGTGGAATCCGCATACCTCGCCGCACACTTCTCCGTACATGCGAAGGCATCCGGAGTCGGTGTTCGGGTGGGCCAACTGTGACAACGGGCCGGGAGAGCCGTCAAATAAGGTGCGCTATCGGCTTGATAAGCGAGCTGATTACGGCGACTGGCGAAAAGTGGCTGGTCGGTGCCGTACCCGGACGGAGTGACGACCTTGCGGGGAAAGGGAATTGGTAGCCTCGGCGGGGCGCGGCCGGGGCCTCGGTCCGCCGCCCCGGCACCGGGGAAGGACCCCTTGCCGGGCCGGTAGGAGGACCTCGCCTCGACCGCGGGCACAGGAGGCCGTCGGCGCCCTCGCGCCGGCCCGCCTCAGGCACCGGCGGGCGCCCGCGTCCGTACCCCGACTCCCCCACCGACTCACCTCGGAGCCGCGTCCATGAGCACTTCCGTCCTTCCCTGTCAGCGCACCACCCGCCCCGGGTCGTCTCCCGAGTGCGGGCTCGACCCCGCGCTCGCGGCGCTGCTGGCCGCCGCCGGGCTCGACCCCGCGCAGGTCGAGGACGTCGCCCGGCGGGCGATAACCGAAGACCTCGACGGGGGCGTGGATGTGACGACCCTCGCGACGATCCCGCAGGGGTCCCTCGCCACCGGTGACTTCACCGCCCGGCAGCCGGGCGTGGTCACCGGGCTGCGCCTCGCGGAGGCCCTCGTGTCGGTGGTGTGCACCGAGGCGTTCGACGTCGAGCGGCATGTCGAGGAGGGGGACCGGGTCGAGGCGGGCCAGGTGCTGCTCAGCGTCCGGGCCCGCACCCGCGACCTGCTCACCGCCGAGCGCAGCGCGCTGAACCTGCTGTGCCGGCTGTCCGGTATCGCCACCGAGACCCGCCGCTGGGCCGACGTCCTGGAGGGCACCGGGGCGAAGGTCCGCGACACCCGCAAGACCACTCCGGGCCTGCGCGCGCTGGAGAAGTACGGGGTGCGCTGCGGCGGCGGGGTCAACCACCGGATGTCGCTGTCCGACGCGGCTCTGGTCAAGGACAACCACGTGGTGGCGGCCGGCGGCGTCGCCGAGGCGTTCCGGGCCGTCCGCCGGGCGCACCCCGGCCTCGCCATCGAGGTCGAGGTGGACACCCTGCCGCAGCTGGGTGAAGTCCTCGACGCCGGGGCCGACTTGATCCTGCTGGACAACTTCACTCCGGCCGAGACCCAAGCGGCCGTCGCCGCCGTCGCGGGCCGGGCCGTGCTGGAGTCCTCCGGCCGCCTCACCCTGGCGACCGCCCGCGCCTACGCCGAGGCCGGCGTCGACTACCTCTCGGTGGGCTCGCTGACGCACTCCGTCCCGGCCCTCGACATCGGCCTGGACCTCCGCCCGGTGAACTGACCGGAAGGGGCGGCCCGTCCACCGGGTCCGGGACCCGCGCGGACGGACCGCCCCCCTCTCTCCCCCGGCCCCGTGCGCGCCCCTTTCGGGCGGATGCCGCGCCGGAAGTCCAGGGCGGCGCCCGACCCCTCCGCCGTGCGCGAGGCAGCAAGCTGCCACCGCCGCGCACTGAGGCTGCAGGAAGGTGCCAGAGCCCGGAGCGTCGCGATTCCGCCACGCAGCATGGGCTCACCCAACGCCCGGCGAGCGGGCCCACGCGAGGGACGGCATGCGTGCGCACCCAGGGCTCCCTGACGGAGGAGAGATGGAACCACTGTCACCTTCTGCTCACCAGGACACCTTCCCCCGCGACAGCCTGCCGCCGCGCCGGGAGTGGCCCGAGCTGGTCTTCGGTCCGCCGGAGCTGCGCTACCCCCGACGGCTGAACTGCGCCGAGGAGTTGCTCGACGGGACGATCGCCCGGTTCGATCCGCGGCGGCCCGCCCTGTACGACGCGGCCGGCCGGGTCTGGTCGTACGGGCAGCTGCGGGAGCACGTCGACCGGATCGCCCGGGTGCTGACCGAGGACCACGGCCTGGTCCCGGGCAACCGCGTCCTGCTGCGTGGCCCCAATTCGCCCTGGTTGGCTGCATGTTGGCTGGCCGTTCTGAAGGCGGGCGGGGTGGCCGTGACGACCATGGCGCTGCTGCGCGCGGGGGAACTGCGCGCCATCGCCACCGCGGCCCGTGTCGGCCTCGCGCTGTGCGACGAGCGGTTCACCGGCGAGCTGGAGCGGGCCGGCCTGCCGGAGCTGCGCATCGTGGGGTTCGGGGACGGAGCCGACGGCGAGCTGAACCGGTGTGCGGCCGGGAAGGCCACCGGGTTCACCGCGGTGCCCACGGCCGCCGACGACGTGGCGCTGATCGCGTTCACCTCGGGCACCAGCGGGCGGCCCAAGGCGACGATGCACTTCCACCGCGATGTGCTGGCCATCGCCGACACCTTCTCCGCACACGTCCTGCGGCCCCGGCCCGACGACCTGTTCGCCGGGAGCCCGCCGCTCGCCTTCACCTTCGGCCTCGGCGGTCTGCTGGTGTTCCCGCTGCGGGCCGGTGCGTCGGCGCTGCTGCTGGAGTCCGCCTCCCCGGAGAAGCTGTTCGGGGCGGTCGGCCGGCACCGGGTCACCGTGCTGTTCACCGCGCCGACCGCCTACCGGGCGGTGCTGCCGCAGATCGACGGCCACGACCTGCGGTCGCTGCGGCGCTGCGTCTCCGCCGGCGAACCGCTGCCCGCGGAGACCTGGCACGCCTTCGAGCGGGCCACCGGTCTGCGGATCATCGAGGGCATCGGCTCCACCGAGATGCTGCACGTCTTCATCTCGGCCGCCGACGACGACATCCGGCCGGGCGTGACGGGCCGGCCGGTGCCCGGCTTCCGGGCCCGCGTCGTCGACGAGGCGGGCGCCCCGCTGCCCGACGGCGTGCCGGGCCGGCTCGCGGTGCAGGGGCCGACCGGGTGCCGCTACCTCAGCGACGAGCGGCAGCGCAGCCAGGTGCAGCACGGCTGGAACATCACCGGCGACATCTTCGTCCGCGACGCCGACGGCTACTTCCACTACCAGGCCCGCGCCGACGACATGATCGTCACCGCCGGGTACAACGTCGCCGCCCCCGAGGTGGAGCGGGCGGTGGTCCGCCACCCCGCCGTCCGCGACTGCGGCGTGGTCGGCGTGCCCGACCCGGAGCGCGGCCAGGTGGTAAAGGCGTTCGTGGTCCTCGCCCCCGACGTCGGGCCCAGTCCTCAACTTGCCCTGGGAATACAGGATTTCGTCAAGTCCGAAATCGCACCGTACAAGTACCCGCGCCAGGTGGAGTTCGTCACCGCGCTGCCGTTCGGCGACACCGGAAAGCTGCAGCGCCAGGTCCTGCGCGCCTCACTCACGGCGAACGGCGAATGACCGGCGGCCGGCTGTTGCGCTCCGCCCGTGGCCGTGGCAGACCAGCCGTCACGCCCTTTCGAGAAGGTGAGTTCTCATGTCCCTGACGGAGGCCGTCGACGCCCCGCCCGCGGAGCGGCGGGCGACGGAGCAGTGGACCACTCCCGCCGGGGTGACCGTGCACCGCTCGGTGCTGCCGGCCGGCAGCGCCCGGCTCCTGCGGGCCGGGCTGGAGACCGCACTCGACCAGCACCGGGGCATGCTCCAGTTCCGACCCGACGGCAGCGCCCTCGGCTACGTCGATCCCCCGGTCGAGGTGAGCGTGCGCGCCGAGCGGGTGACCGTCCGTGCGCTCAACTCCCGTGGCCGCGTGCTGCTTCCCGCGCTGCGCGGGGCGCTGGAGCCGGTCCTGACCGAGCGGCTGGCCGACGCGGACCAGGTGTCGGGGCACGTGCCGCGGCGCGCCGGCACCTTCGCGGAGGAGGACCGGACCTCGCACGCCGGGGTGTTCGTCGCGGTGCGCGCGCTGCTGCGGGCCATGGCCGCGCCCGCGGACCGGCTGCTGGGACTGTACGGGGCCTTCGGCTACGACCTGCTGTTCCAGGTGGACCCCGTCGAACTGCACCAGCGGCGCGACCCGGACGCCCGCGACCTGGTGCTCCACCTGCCGGACCAGATCTACGAACTCGACCTCCGGCGCGACCGGGCCGTGCGGCACAGCTACGAGTTCAGCGTCGGCCGGGAGTGCACCGTGGGGCGGCCCCGCGCCACCGCGGCCGAGCCGTTCGCCCCCGGCTCGCCCGGGCGGCTGCGCGACCACGCGCCCGGCGAGTACGCCGAGGTGGTCTCCCGGGCCAGGGAGCTGTTCCGCTCCGGCGACCTGTTCGAGGTGGTGCCCAGCCAGGTCTTCCACCGCGAGTGCCACCAGCCGCCCTCCGTGCTCTTCCGGCGGCTGCGCGAGAGCAACCCGGCGCCGTACAGCCTGCTGGCCGGCCTCGGGGAGGGGGAGTACCTGATCGGCGCCTCGCCCGAGATGTTCGTCCGGGTCCGGCGCGAGTCCGGGGCGGCCGCCGATGACCAGCTGGTCGTCGAGTCCTCCCCGATCAGCGGGACCGCCCGCCGGGGCCGCGACGCCCTGGAGGACGCCGCGCACATCCGCGAACTGCTGGGTTCCGCCAAGGAGGAGTCCGAGCTGACCATGTGCACGGACGTGGACCGCAACGACAAGGCGCGGGTCTGTGTGCCCGGTTCCGTGCAGGTCACCGCGCGGCGGCGGATCGAGATGTACTCGACGCTCATCCACACCGTGGACCGGGTGCGCGGGGTGCTCGCGCCGGGCCGCGACGCCCTCGACGGGTTCCTCGCGCATCTGTGGGCGGTGACCGTCACCGGCGCGCCCAAGCTGGCGGCGGCGGAGTTCATCGAGCGGGTGGAGCGCTCCCCGCGCCGCTGGTACGCGGGCGCCGTGGGGCGCCTCGCCTTCGACGGCAGCCTGGACACGGTGCTGACCCTGCGCACCATCCAGGTACGAGAGGGGGTGGCGACGGTGCGGGCCGGGGCGACGCTGCTGTACGACTCGTCGCCGCCCGCCGAGGAGGCCGAGACCGAGCTCAAGGCGCAGGCGCTGCTCCGGGTGCTCGACCGGCCCGCCGCCGCGCTCGTGGCGCCGCCGCACGTACCCCGCAGCGCGCCGGGCGAGGGCCTGCGGGTCCTGATGGTCGACCACCGCGACTCGTTCGCCCACTGCCTCGCCGACTATCTGCGACAGACCGGCGCGAGCGTCACGACCTACCGGAGCGGCAGCCACCTGCCGATGCTGGAGCGCGAACGGCCCGACCTGCTGGTGCTCTCGCCGGGTCCGGGCCGTCCCGCGGACTTCGGGATGAGCGCGACGCTCGCCGAGGCGCGGCGGCTCGGCCTGCCGGTCTTCGGGGTGTGTCTGGGCCTGCAGGGGCTCGTCGAGCACTTCGGCGGGAGCCTCGGGGTACTGGACCGCCCGGTGCACGGCAAGCCGTCCCGGGTCCGGGTGACCGCGCGGGACAGCCGTCTGCTGGCCGGGCTGCCGCCCGAGTTCGAGGTGGGGCGCTACCACTCCCTCTACGCCACCACGGCGCGGCTGCCCGGCGAGCTGCGGGTGACCGCGGAGACCGAGGACGGCATGGTGATGGCCGTCGAGCACCGTGAACTCCCCTGGGCCGCGGTGCAGTTCCACCCCGAGTCGATCATGACGGCCGGGCAGCGGATCGGCCATCTGGTGGTCGCGGGCGCCGTGACGGGCCTCGCCGGCCGCCGACCGGGGGCCGGGCCATGAGCGACCGGGCCGGCCCCCCGCACCCCATGTCCACGAGGAGGAGTACCCGTATGTCCAGTCGGCGTCTTCGGATCGGCATCGTCGGTGCCGGCCCGCGAGGGCTGTCGGTGCTGGAGCGACTGTGCGCCAATGCGCGCGCCGCGTCCTCGTACCCCGCCGTCGACGTCCACGTCGTCGACCCGTTCCGGCCCGGCGCCGGACAGGTCTGGCGCAGCGGCCAGTCGCGGCATCTGCTGATGAACACCGTCGCCTCGCAGATCACCGTGTACACCGACGCCGGCGTCAGCATGGAGGGCCCGGTCGAGCCCGGTCCCAGCCTCTACGAATGGGCCCGCTCGCTGTCCCTGCGGGGGCCGCGGGAGGAACCCTGCACCGGCTGCGACGACGAGACCCTGGCCGAGGCCCGGGACCTGGGCCCGGACGCGTACCCCACGCGCGCCTTCTACGGCTGCTACCTGGAGGCCGCCTACCGCCGGATCGTGGCCGGCGCCCCGGCGCACGTCACCGTGCACGGCCACCGCGTCCGGGCGGTCGCGCTGGAGGACGGGAGCGGTCTGCCGGCCGGTCCGCAGACCCTCACGCTGGAGGACGGCGGCCGGCTGGCCGGGCTCGACGCCGTCGTGCTCGCGCAGGGGCACGTCCCCTCCCACCCCACCCGGCAGGAGGCCGCATGCGCCGCGTTCGCCGCGGAGTTCGGCCTGCGGTACGTGCCGCCGGCCAATCCCGCGGAGGTGGACGTGGCGGCGGTCGGGCCCGGCGAGGCGGTACTGCTGCGCGGCCTCGGGCTCAGCTTCTTCGACTACACGGCGCTGTTCACCGTCGGCCGCGGGGGCTCCTTCGAGCGGACCGGTCGGGGCCTGGTCTACCACCCGTCGGGGCGTGAGCCGCGGCTGTACGCGGGCTCCCGGCGCGGTGTCCCCTACCAGGCCCGCGGCGACAACGAGAAGGGCGCCCACGGCCGGCACCATCCGCGGCTGCTGACCACCGACGTGATCGAGCTGCTGCGCAAACACACCGAGCAGGGCGATCGCGTGGGCTTCGGGACCGATCTGTGGCCCCTGATCGCCACCGAGGTGGAGAGCGTCTACTACGGCACCTGGCTCGCCGCGCGGGGCCGGGGCGCCGAGCGGGCGGACTTCGTCGAGCGGTATCTGGCCGCCGAGGGGGCGGCGGACCGGCGTCGGCTGCTCGACTCCTGCGCCGTCCCGGTGGCCGAGCGCTGGGACTGGGAGCGGATCGCGACCCCGTACGGCGGGCGCGCGTTCGCCGGCCGCGAGGAGTTCCGCGGCTGGCTGCTGGAGTACCTGCGGCGGGACGCGGAGGAGGCCCGGGCCGGCAACGTCGGCGGGCCGCGCAAGGCCGCCCTGGACGTGCTGCGCGACCTGCGCAACGAGATCCGGCTGGTGGTCGACCACGGCGGCCTGGACGGCGCCTCCTACCGGGACGAGCTGCAGGGCTGGTACACCCCGCTCAACGCCTTCCTGTCCATCGGGCCGCCGACCTCCCGCATCGAGGAGATGGCGGCGCTCGTCGAGGCGGGCGTGCTGGACGTCCTGGGGCCGGGGATCGAGGTGCGGCCGGACGCCGCGCGGGGGGTGTTCACCGCCCGCTCCTCGGTGCCCGGCGCCGAGGCCCACGCGCGGGTGCTGATCGAGGCCCGGCTGACCGAGCCGGATCTGCGTCGCACCGCCGACCCGCTGCTGCGCGGGCTGCTGGCGTCGGGGCAGTGCACCCCCTACCGCATCGCCTCCGCCACCGGCCCGGACCACGAGACCGGCGGTCTCGCGGTCACCGCCCGCCCCTACCGGCTGGTCGACGCGGCCGGGCGGGCCCACCCCCGGCGCTTCGCGTACGGCGTCCCCACCGAGGGCGTGCACTGGGTCACCGCGGCCGGGATACGCCCCGGCGTCGACTCGGTCACCCTCGGCGACTCCGACGCCATCGCCCGCACCGTCCTCGCCGCACCGCCCGCCACCCCGGCCGTCCCGGGCCCCGACAGGCCCGGCAACCATGTCGACGAGGCGGTCGCATGACCGCCACCGACCCGGGCGTGCCGCCGCCCGACCACCCACGGCCGCCCGACCCCCTTCCCGCCCGGCCACCCGACAGCTGGCGCTCCCGGCCCGCCCGGCAGCAGCCGCCGTGGCCCGACCCGGTGGCGTTGCGCCGGACCGTCGCGGAATTGGAGGGCGCTCCGCCGCTGCTGCACCCCGCCGAGTGCGACCGGCTGCGCGCCCGCCTCGCGGCCGTCGCCCGCGGCGAGGCGTTCCTGCTGCAGGGCGGCGACCGCACGGAGACCTTCGCGGGCACCACCGCCACGCAGATCCGCACGAAGCTCAGGACGCTGCTGCAGATGGCCATGATCCTGTCCTACGCGGGCTCGGTGCCGGTCGTGAAGGTGGGCCGGATGGCCGGGCAGTACGCCGCGCCCTGCTCCGCGCCGACCGAGACCCGCGACGGCGTGACCCTGCCGGCCTTCGGTGGGGACGCGGTCAACGGGCCCGACTTCAGCCCCGGTGCCCGCACCCCGGACCCGGAGCGGCTGAGGCGGGCGTACCAGGCCTCGGCGGCGGCCCTGAACCTGCTGCGCGCCCTCACCGCCGGCGACGACACCGCGCTGCGGCGCATCCACGAGTGGAACCAGGACTTCGTGGCGCGCTCGCCCGCGGGTGAGCGCTACGAGCGGCTCGTCCGGGACATCGACACGGCGATCCGCTTCATGACGGCCTGCGGGGCCAGGACGGACGCGCTGCGCACGGCGGACTTCTACACCAGCCACGAGGCGCTGCTCCTGGAGTACGAGTCGGCGCTGACGCGGGTGGACGAGCGCAGCGGGGCGTCGTACGACCTGTCGGGCCACCTGGTCTGGATCGGTGAGGGAACCCGGCAACCGGACGGCGCGCACGTGGAGTTCGCCTCCGGGGTGGGCAATCCGCTCGGCGTCGAGCTCGGCCCCACCGCCACGGCCGACGAGGTGCTCGCGCTGGTCGACCGTCTGGACCCGGAACGCGAGCCGGGCCGGCTGACGTTCCTCACCCGCATGGGCGCGGCGGCCGTCCGCGACCGGCTGCCCGAGCTGGTGGCGAAGGTGACCGCGAGCGGCGCGCGGGTGGGCTGGGTGTGCTATCCGGTGCACGGCCCCGCCCTCGGCTCTCCGGCCGGGCCCACCACGGACCTTTGCACGCGGGTCCTGGACGAGATCACCGGCTTCTTCGAGGTGCACCAGGCGCTCGGCACCCATCCGGGCGGCGTCCACCTGGAGTTGACCGGTGACGAGGTCACCGAGCGCGTGCGCGGCCCGCGGGAGGCCGCCCAGGGCGCGGGGCCGGCGCGCCACGGGACCGCCGACGGGCCCCGCCTCGACCGGGCGCAGGCCCTCGACCTCGCCTTCGCGATCGCCGAGCTGTACCGGAGCCAGTGACGCGGCCCCGCTCTGTTCGTCGACGGCGGTAGCGGGGCCACCGCACGCGCGAGGCGTGACCGGGCGCGTGCTCAACGGGGCGAAAACGGCGGGTACTTCACACTCTGCATTGTTAAGCTCACATAATGAGCTTACCGCCGTCCCCCCTGAGCCTGGAGGTCATCGACCTCATCTGCACCATGGTGGTGCGCTACAACGAGGAGTACGAAGCGGCCGCGGCCGGACACCGGCTCACCGGAGTCCAGGCCCGTCTGGTCGCGCTGCTGACGCACGGCCCGCTGCCCATGCGCCGGATCGCCGAGCAGCTCAAGTGCGAACCGTCCAACGTCACCGGCCTGGTGGACCGTCTGGAGGCCCGGGGCCTGGTCCAACGCCGCCCCGACCCCGCCGACCGCCGCGTCAAGCTCGTCGTCGTCACGGACGCCGGGCGGACCACGGCCGGACTCCTGCGCGGCGCGCTGGACTTCGCCCGGGAACCACTGGCCGCGCTGCCGGCGAAGGACCGCGAGACCCTGCGGGACCTGCTGCGAACGATCCTGACCTGACCGCCGCACGGCCGCGGCCCGCGGGCGGTCCCTGCCGCCCGCGGGCCGCTCTCGCGCACGGGCGTCGTCAGGGCCGCCGGGCGACGATGATGCCGTAGCCGACCTGGGGGAGGTCGCCGAAGCGCTCGATGATGTCGGCGGCCTCGGACAGCTCCTCGCTGAACGCGTCGTCGAAGGTCTCCTTGGTCCGCCGGATGGCGAGCGCGGCCAGTTCGTGGCTGCGCCGGACGTTCTCTCCGATGTCCAGGACCTCGACGACCTCCAGGCCGGCCTTGTCCATGTGGGCGACGTAGTCGTTGGCGTCGCCGAGCGGCGGAATCTGGAAGAGCCTGCGGTTGGCCGCCACCACCTCGGCCGCCCGGGCGTCGAGTTCACCCTGCTGGTAGGGGTTCGCCGCCACCAGCGTGCCGCCGGGGCGCAGCACCCGCGCCGCCTCGGCGATGGCCTTGGCCCGGTCGGACATGTGCAGGAAGGACTCGATGGCGTAGACGCGGTCGAAGTGGCCGTCGGCGAAGGGCAGATCCATGCCGTCGGCCTTCCGGAAGGCCACCTGGCCGGCGCCGTCACCGACCTCGGGCCGGGCGCCGGCGAGCTCCGCCTGCTGGGCGCTGATCGTGATGCCGGTGACGTGGACCCGGCGCGTGCCGGCCACCTGGACGGCCGGCTTGCCGCTGCCGCAGCCGATGTCCAGAATGCGCAGGCCCGGCGAGAGCGCGAGCCGGTCGGCCACCATGTCGGTCAAGGCGTCGGTGGCCTCCTCGACGGACGCGTCGTCATCGCCGTTCCGCCAGTAGCCCAAGTGAATGTTTCCCCCCATCACTTCGGCGAGGAGATCGGTCGACTGGTCGTACATGCTGCCCACGTCGGCCGCCGTGGGTATGTGCTGTTCGGCCATCCCTGATACGCCCTTCAGTAATTCCCCCGGCCGGTGCGCCCGCACCGCCGCTCGGACGCTACAAACAGCAAGTCCCTTTGTCAACGCAACACTTCATGCCTCAGCGACTCCCATTTCGGATTCCGGAGTTTGCCAAGGGCGGCCGTTTTCCATTCCTCTTGACATATCGGCACCGGCACTTCCCAGTGATAGTGGCGCCGAACCACCGGTGGCCGACGGGCCGGCCCCATAGGTGAAGTTATCGGTCTCATGGATCAAGCTATTGGACAGTACATCCGGACGTCGGGTCTACTGACGGGACGTGATCTCATCAGGGACTCTGCAGTGGCGAACCCTGCGAACGAGACACCGCCCGCCGGCAGGGCAGACGGATGGACCGGGCAGCGCCGGCCGGGACCGGCAATTGGCGGGCACGCGGGCGGCAGCCGCTCCCGGTGTGCACGGCCTCACCGCAAGAGGACTCGGTCCCGATAACCCTGAACACCGAAATCCTGGCCTGTGACATGTCACTGAGCATTCGTTCCGCCGTCCGTCTTGGGGGGAGTTTCATGCGCACCAACCGGGTTTTCCCGCAGGAACGCACCAGTGTGAACGGTGACCCGATCGCCATCGTCGGCCTGGCCTGTCGATTTCCTGGCGCCCCGAGCCCGGCGGCCTTTTGGGAGTTACTCCGGGACGGTGTCGGCGCCGTCTCGGACCCCCACCCCGGACGGCGTCTCGGTTCCGGCGCGGGCGGATTCCTGGAGCACGTCGACCGGTTCGATCCCGAATTCTTCGACATCTCGCCGCGTGAAGCGGCCGCCATGGATCCGCAGCAGCGACTCGCCCTCGAATTGGCCTGGGAGGCATTCGAGGACGCCGGAATCGTCTCGGCGGACGTCGAGGGCCGCAAGGTCGGCGTCTTCGTGGGGGCGATGTGGGACGACTACGCCACCCTGCTGCACCGGCGTGGCGAAGGCGCGGCCACCCAGCACAGCATGACCGGACTGCACCGCAGCATCATCGCCAACCGGGTGTCGTACACCTTCGACCTGCGCGGTCCGAGCATGGTGCTCGACACCGGGCAGTCGTCCTCGCTGGTGGCGGTGCACACCGCCTGCGAGAGCCTGCGGCGGGGCGAGGCGACCCTCGCGCTGGCGGGCGGGGTGAACCTCAATCTCACACCGGAGAGCACCCTTTACTCCGAGAAGTTCGGCGGGCTGTCCCCGGACCGTCAGTGCTTCACCTTCGACGCGCGCGCCAACGGCTACGTCCGGGGCGAGGGCGGCGGCCTCGTCGTGCTCAAGCCCCTCTCCCGGGCCCTCGCCGACCACGACCGCGTCTACTGCGTGATCGAGGGCACCGCGATGAACAACGACGGTGCGAGCGAGGCACTCACCGTCCCCAGCTCCCGGGCGCAGGAAGAGGTGTTGCGCGAGGCGTACGAGAAGGCCGGCGCCGAGGTGGCCGACGTCCAGTACGTCGAGCTGCACGGCACCGGCACGAAGAGGGGCGACCCGCTCGAGTCCGCCGCGCTCGGCGCGGTGTTCGGTGCCGGTCGCACCGACCGCACGCCGCTGCTCGTGGGCTCGGTGAAGACCAACATCGGGCACCTGGAAGCCGCCGCCGGCGTCGCCGGACTCATCAAGACGGCACTGAGCATCAACCACCGGGCGATACCGCCGGCACGCAACTTCGTCACCCCCAACCCGCAGATCCGCTTCGACGAGTGGCAGCTGCGCGTACCGACGGAACTGGGCGACTGGCCGCGCGCCGACGCCCCGTTGCTGGCGGGCGTCAGCTCCTTCGGCATGGGCGGCACGAACTGTCATGTGGTGCTGTCGGACGCCCGTGCGATGGCCGACCGCCCCGCCGGCGACGTCCCCGACGCACCGCCGGCCGGGTCCCCGCTGCTGCCGTGGGTGGTCTCGGCGCGCTCGGCCGCCGCGCTGCGGGCCCAGGGCGAACGACTCCGGGAGCACCTCGCCGGCGCCCCGGAGGCGAGCCCGGCGGCCATCGGGTTCTCGCTCGCCGCCCACCGCACCGCGTTCGAGGAGCGCGCCGTGATCCTCGGCGCCGACCGCGACGACCACCTGAGCGGCCTGGACGCCCTGATACGCCACGCGCCCGCGCCGAACCTGGTGCGCGGCACGACCCGCGGGGCGGGCCGGACCGCGTTCCTGTTCACCGGACAGGGCAGCCAGCGTCCCGGAATGGGCCGAGAACTGCACGCGGCCGTCCCGGCGTTCGCCGACGCCCTGGACGAGGTGTGCGCGCAGCTGGACACCCGGCTGCCGCACCCGCTCAAGGACCTGATCTTCGCGGAGCCCGATACGCCCGAGGCGGCCCTGCTCGATCGGACACGGTTCACCCAGGCAGCTCTGTTCGCGGTGGAGGTGGCGCTGTTCCGGCTGCTCCGGCGGTGCGGGGTGCGTCCCGACTTCCTGCTCGGCCACTCCATCGGCGAGCTCACGGCGGCCCATGTCGCCGGGGTGCTGTCCCTGGAGGACGCCTGCACCCTGGTCGCGGCACGGGGGCGGCTGATGCAGCAGGCCACCGAGGGCGGCGCCATGATCGCCGTCCAGGCCGACGAGCGGGAGGTGCGCGCGGCGCTGCCGGACGGTGCCGGGCCGGTCTCGATCGCCGCCCTCAACGGACCGCAGACCACCGTGATCTCCGGCGACCGGGACGCCGCGGCGCGGGTGGCCGCCGCGTTCGAGGCCAGGGGCCGGAAGACCAAGCGGCTGCGGGTCAGCCACGCCTTCCACTCCCCGCACATGGACGGCGTGCTGGACGAATTCCGTGACGTGGCGAGCGGGTTGACCTATGCCGCACCCACCGTCCCCCTCGTCTCCAACGTCACGGGGCGCCTCGCCACCGCGGCGGAACTCGGCTCACCGGACTACTGGGCCCGGCACATCCGCGCGTCCGTGCGCTATGTCGACGGCGTTCGCCTGCTGCAGTCCGAGGGCGTCACGAGCTATCTGGAGCTGGGCCCCGGCGGGCTCACCGCGATGACCCGGGAGAGCCTCACCGCGCAGGCGCGGCCGGGCGCCGCGGTCGTCCCCCTGCTGCGCGACGGCCAACCGGAGGACCGTACGGTCGCCGCCGCGCTCGCCGAGGCGTTCGTGCGCGGCGCGCGGGTGGACTGGGCGGCGCTCACCGGCTGGTCCGGCCCGCGGATCGACCTGCCGACCTACGCCTTCCAGCGCCGGTCCCACTGGTCCGGCGGGCCCGGCGAAGCGGCGGACCCGACGGGCGACGCCGGGCCGGCGCAGCCCGCGGCCGCGGCCGGTTCCCCGGCGGCGCCGGCCCCGCGCGAGCCGGCGTTCACCGCGGCCGGGGCCGATGTCCCGGAGCTGGTGCGGGCGAGTGTGGCCACGGTGCTCGGGCACCTCTCGTCCGACACCGTGGACACCGGCCGGACGTTCAAGGAGCTCGGCTTCGACTCGCTCACCGCGGTCGAACTCCGCGACCGGCTGGCCGAGGCCACCGGGCTGACACAGCTGGCCCCGACCGTGATCTACAACCATCCGACACCGGCCGACCTGGTGCGGTTCCTGCGCGCCGAGCTGTCGGGCGAGAAGCCCGGCGCGGACGACCCGCAGCTGTCGGCGGCCGCCCTCGACGAGCCGATCGCCATCGTCGGCATGGGCTGCCGCTTCCCCGGCGGGGTCCGTTCGCCGGAGGACCTGTGGCAGCTCGTGGCCGCCGGCAAGGACGCCATCTCCGCGTTCCCCGCCGATCGCGGCTGGCCCGCGGACGAACTCCGCGACCCGGAGAACCCGGACGTCCGCTACACCCGGGCGGGCGGCTTCCTCCACGACGCGGCCGCGTTCGACGCCGGGTTCTTCGGGATCAGCCCGCGCGAGGCGCTCGCGATGGACCCGCAGCAGCGCCAGGTGCTGGAGACGGCGTGGGAGGCGCTGGAGCGGGCCGGTATCGACCCCACTGCGCTGCGGGGCAGCCCGGTCGGCGTGTTCGCCGGTGCGACCGGGCAGGACTACGGGCCCCGGCTGGGCGAACCGGCGCAGGGCGGGCAGGGCTACCTGCTGACCGGCAACACCGCCAGCGTCATCTCGGGGCGGGTGGCCTACACCCTCGGCCTCGAAGGACCGGCGGTCACCGTGGACACCGCCTGCTCGTCGTCCCTCGCGGCGCTGCATATGGCGAGCCGGTCCCTGCAGCAGGGCGAGTGCACGATGGCGCTGGCCGGCGGGGTGACAGTGATGGCGACGCCGGGCATGTTCGTGGAGTTCGCCCAGCAGCGCGGTCTGGCGCCCGACGGCCGCTGCAAGCCCTTCGCCAAGGCCGCCGACGGCACCGGCTGGAGCGAGGGCGTGGGCATGGTGGTGCTGGAGCGACTGTCGGACGCCCGCCGCCACGGCCACCGTGTGCTGGCCCTCCTGCGTGGCTCGGCGGTCAACCAGGACGGCGCCAGCAACGGCCTGACGGCCCCGAACGGCCCGTCGCAGGAACGGGTGATCCGGCAGGCACTGGCCAACGCCCGGCTGTCCGCGCAGGACATCGACGCGGTGGAGGCGCACGGCACCGGCACGAAGCTGGGCGACCCGATCGAGGCCCAGGCGCTGGTGGCCACCTACGGCGCGGGCCGGGCCGACGCGGAGCCGTTGCGGCTCGGATCGGTGAAGTCGAACATCGGCCACACCCAGGCGGCCGCCGGCGTCGCCGCAGTGATCAAGATGGTGCTGGCGCTGCAGCACGGCCGGCTGCCCGCCAGCCTGCACATCGACGAACCGACCCCGCATGTGGACTGGTCCGCGGGTTCGGTGGCGCTGCTGACCGAGACCGTGCCGTGGCCGGCGGGCGACCGGGTGCGCCGGGCGGGCGTCTCCTCGTTCGGCATCAGCGGCACCAACGTGCACGCCGTCCTCGAGGAGGCGCCGGCCGAGGAGCGGCACGCGGCCCGGCCCGTCGACCCGTCCCCGGCACGGGCGGCGACGGTGCCGTGGCCGCTGTCGGCGAGGACGCCGGAGGCGCTGCGCGGCCAGGCCGCCGGCCTGCGTACCCATCTCGATGCCCGGGACGACCTCGACCCCGTCGACGTGGGCTTCTCGCTGGCGACCACCCGGGCCGCTCTCGAGCACCGGGCCGTGCTGCTGGGCGCCGGTCGGGAAGAACTCATGTCCGCCCTGGACGCATTGGCGCGGAGCGATCCGTCGGATGCGGTGGTCCAGGGCCTCGCCGTGCCCGGCGCGGAGACGGTGTTCGTCTTCCCGGGCCAGGGGGCGCAGTGGGCGGGGATGGCGGTGGAACTCCTGGACTCCTCCCCGGTGTTCCGCGAGCGGATGCAGGAGTGCGCGGCGGCCCTCGGTGCCGTCGTGGACTGGTCGCTGCTCGACGTGCTGCGCGGCGTGCCCGGCGCGCCGACGCTGGAGCGGGTCGACGTCGTGCAGCCGGCGCTGTTCGCGGTGATGGTGTCGCTGGCCCGGCTCTGGGAGTCCTGCGGTGTGCGGCCCACCGCGGTGATCGGGCACAGCCAGGGCGAGATCGCCGCGGCCTGTGTCGCCGGCGGCCTCTCGCTCCAGGACGCGGCGAGGATCGTGGCCCTGCGCAGCCGGGCGCTGACCGCGATCGAGGGCCGCGGCGGCATGGTGTCGGTGTCCCTGTCGCCCGAGCGGGTACGGCAACTGCCGTGCTGGGACGAGCGTCTCGACATCGCCGTGATCAACGGCCCCTCGTCGGTGGTGGTCTCCGGAGAGCCCGCGGCCCTGGAGGAGCTGATGGCCGGCTGCCTCGCCCAGGACACCCGGGCCAAGCTGATACCGGTGAGCTACGCGGCGCACTCCGCGCAGGTCGAGGCGATCCGCGAGCGGCTGCTGGACGCACTCCGCGAGGTCGAGCCCCGCCCGGGCGCGGTCCCCTTCTACTCGACGGTGACCGGGGAACTGCTCGACACCCGCGAGCTGGACGCCGAGTACTGGTACCGCAACCTGCGCGAACCGGTCCGGTTCGAGCGGGCGATGGGCACGGTCCTCAAGCGGGGCCACACGCTGCTGGTCGAGATCAGCCCGCACCCGGTGCTGGGCGTCGGCGCCCAGGAGGCCCTCGAGGCGCTGGGCGGATCCGGCGCGGTGGTGGGCTCCCTGCGCCGCGGGGACGGCAGCCTCAGGCGGTTCCTGTCCTCCCTCGCGCAGGCGTACGTGCTCGGGGCCCCGGTGGACTGGCCGGCCGTCTTCGAAGGCCGCGGCGCGGCACGGGCCGACCTGCCCACCTACGCCTTCCAGCACCAGCGGTACTGGCTGACGACGCCCGAGCCGGCGGCCGCGCCCGTACGCGCGACGGACGCCGAACGGCGGTTCTGGGACGTGGTGGAGCGCGGCGACGCGGAAGGGCTGGCCGCCGAGGTCGGCGTCGAGGACCCCGCCGCCCTGCGGGCGCTGCTGCCGGCGCTGTCCACCTGGCGGCGTCGGCAGGGCGAACGGGCCCGCGCCGACTCCTGGCGCTACCGGGTCACCTGGCAGCCGTTGCCGTCGGCGCCGGCCGGCGCCCTGTCCGGCCGGTGGCTGGTGCTCGTGCGCGAGGGCGCCGAGCGCGAACAGCCGGTACCGGCCTGCCTGGACGCCCTCACCAGGAGCGGCGCGCAGGTGGTGCCCGTGGTGGTGGCGGCGGGCGCCGGGCGCCGCGAGCTGGCGGAGCGGCTGCGCTCCGCGGCGTCCGACGGGCCGGCGCCGGCCGGGGTGCTGTCGCTGACGGCGCCGGCCGGGCCCGCCGCCCCCTCGGACTCCGGGCACTGGGCCGACACCCTGACGCTGGTGCAGGCGCTCGGCGACGCGGATGTGGGCGCCCGGCTGTGGTGTGTGACCCAGGGCGCCGTGGCGGTCGGCGCCGGTGACTCGGTGAGCGCGCCCGCGCAGGCGCAGGTGTGGGGCCTCGGCCGGGTCGCCGCCGTGGAGTTCCCCGAGCGGTGGGGCGGACTCGTCGACCTGCCGACGGAGCCGGACGGCCGGGTGCTCGCCCAACTGCCCGCCGTGCTGACCGGTCCGGACGGCGAGAACCAGGTGGCGTTGCGCGGGCCGCAGATGTTCGCCCGCCGGCTGGTGCGCGCGCCGCGGCGGGAGAGCGCCGCGCAGCGGCCGTGGCGGCCGCGGGGCACCGCCCTGGTCACCGGCGGCACCGGCGCGCTCGGCGCGCACGCGGCGCGCTGGCTGGCCGAGAACGGGGCCGAGCACCTCGTGCTGGTCAGCCGCAGCGGTCCCGGGGCCGAGGGCGTCGAGGCACTGGAGGGCCGGCTGACCGCCCTCGGTGCGCGGGTCACCACCCTCGCGTGCAACGTCGCAGACCGGGACGCGCTGGCCGCGCTGCTGGTCCGGCTCGACGCGGACGGCGACCCCGTGCGGACGGTCGTGCACACGGCCGGCGTGATCGAGAACACCCCGCTCGACGCGCTGACCCCGCAACGGTGCGCGGAGGTGATGCGGGCGAAGGCGGATGCCGCGCGGTATCTGCACGAGCTCACCCAGGACCGGGAGTTGGACGCGTTCGTGCTGTTCTCGTCCGTCTCGGGCATGTGGGGCAGCGCGGGCAACGGCGGCTACGCGGCGGCCAACGCCTACCAGGACGCACTCGCCGAGTACCGCAGGTCGCAGGGGCTGCCGGCCACTTCGGTGATCTGGGGACCGTGGGCCGGCGACGGGATGATGTCGCGCGACGGCATGGACGAGTCGGTCCTCCGCCACGGGATACGGCTGCTGGAGCCGGACCGGGCGATCGAGGAGCTGCGCCGGTGCCTCGACGAGGACACCCCGACGCCCGTCGTCGTCGACCTGGACTGGGAGGCGTTCTACCCGGCGTTCAGCGCGAAGCTCCCGACCCGGCTGTTCGCCGAGGTGCCCGACGTACGGCAGGCGCTCCGGGAGGGGCGGTCGCCGGCCGACGCCCCCGCGGCGGCCGCCGCCGGGACACTGGCCGAACGGCTCGCCCCGCTGGGTGCGGCGCAGCGCCGGGAGCTGACGTCCCGGCTGGTCGGCGCGCAGGTGGCGGCCGTGCTGGGGTACACCGACGCCGACGCGGTCGGCGAGCGTGCGCCGTTCAAGGACCTGGGGGTCGACTCGGTGATCGCGGTGGAACTGCGCAACCGGCTCCAGGCCGACACCGGGCTGCGGCTGCCGGTCACCGTGATCTTCGACCACCCCACGCCGGCGAGGCTGGTGGATTTCCTGCTGGCCACAGCTCTTCCCGACGAGAACCGCGAGCACGGTCCCGCCCCGGAGCCGGCCGCCGAGACGGACACGAGGCGCAGGACGGAACTCCGCGACGCGGAGCAGCGCATCAACGAGATGGACACCGACGACCTGGTGCGGCTCGTGCTCGGCCACGAGTAGCACCGCACCGAAGAGAACGTCGTTCCAAGGCAACCGATCTGTGAGGAACCATGGCCACGTCGCCGGACAAAATCGTCGATGCCCTGCGCGCGTCAATGAAGGAGACGGAGCGGCTGCGGCAGGAGAACCAGGACCTGGAGTACGCCGCACACGAGCCGATCGCCATTGTCGGGATGGGGTGCCAACTGCCCGGCGGCGTACGGAGCCCGGAGGAGTTCTGGCAGCTCATCGCCTCGGGCGGGGACGCGATCGGCGACCTGCCGACCGACCGGGGCTGGGACCTCGACGCGCTGTACTCCCCGGACGCCGAGCGCTCGGGAACGGTGTACACGCGGCACGGCGGATTCCTCACCGACATCGCCGGCTTCGACGCGGAGTTCTTCGGTATCAGCCCGCGCGAGGCGGTGGCGATGGACCCGCAGCAGCGGCTGCTGCTGCAGACCTCGTGGGAGACGCTGGAGCGGGCCGGCATCGATCCGGCGACGCTGCACGGCAGCCGGACCGGCGTCTTCCTGGGGACCGCCTTCCAGGACTACGCGACGCGGGTCCGGCCGGCCGATCTCGGGGAGTACGAGGGGTACTTCCTGACCGCGGGGGCGGCGAGCGTCCTCTCCGGCCGTATCGCCTACACCCTGGGGCTGGAGGGCCCGGCGGTCACCGTCGACACCGCCTGCTCGGCGTCGCTGGTGGCCCTCCACACCGCGTGCCAGGCGCTGCGCCGCAGCGAGTGCTCGCTCGCGCTGACCGGTGGCAGCACGGTGATGGCCACTCCCGGGCAGTTGCAGGGCTTCAGCCGGCAGCGCGGGCTGTCCAAGGACGGGCGCTGCCGCTCCTTCGCGGCGGCGGCGGACGGTACGGGCCTGTCCGAGGGCGTCGGCGTACTGCTGCTGGAGCGGCTGTCGGACGCCCGGCGGCTCGGCCACCGGGTCCTGGCCGTGGTGCGCGGCAGCGCGACGAACCAGGACGGGGCGAGCAACGGGCTGGCCGCGCCGAACGGGCCCTCGCAGCAGCGGGTGATCCACGAGGCGCTGGCCGATGCCCGGCTGTCCGCCGCCGAGGTGGACGCGGTGGAGGCCCACGGCACCGCCACCACGCTGGGCGACCCGATCGAAGCGCAGGCGCTGCTGGCCACCTACGGCCGACGGGACACCGACCCCGTGTGGCTGGGCTCGGTGAAGTCCAACATCGGGCACACCCAGGCGGCGGCCGGCGTCGTCGGCGTCATCAAGATGGTGCTGGCGATGCAGCACGGCGTGCTGCCGCCGACCCTGCACGTCGACGCGCCGACGCCGCACGTGGACTGGTCGTCGGGCCGGATGGAACTGCTGACGGAGTCGATCGGCTGGCCGGAGACCGGCCGGCCCCGCCGCGCCGGGGTGTCGTCCTTCGGCATCAGCGGCACCAACGCGCATGTGATTCTGGAGCAGGCTCCCGCGGACGAACCGGCCGCTCCCGAAGCCGACGCCGCGACACCGCCGCAGGTGGTGCCGTGGGTGCTGTCCGCGCGCAGCCGGGACGCCGTACCGGAGCAGGCCCGCAACCTGCTGGCCTGGCTGGGCGAGCGCGGCGAGCCCCGCCCGGCGGACGTCGGGTACTCGCTCGTCACCACTCGGTCGGCGTTCGTGCACCGGGCCGCCGTCGTCGCGGGCAGCGGGGACGAGCTCACCCGGAGCCTCGCCGCGCTGGCCGAGGGCCGCCCCGATCCGCGGGTGGTCCTGGGGACGTCCGTACGCGGCAGCCTCGGGTTCCTGTTCACCGGCCAGGGCAGTCAACACGTCGGCATGGGGCGGGAGTTGTACCAGGCGTCGCCGGTGTTCGCCGCCGCCTTCGACGCGGTCTGCGCGGAGCTGGACCGGCATCTGGAGCACCCGCTGCGCGAGGTGGTCCTCGAGGGCGCCGGCGGCGACGGGCTGCTGGACCGGACCGCGTACACCCAGCCGGCGCTGTTCGCGCTGGAGGTCGCGCTGTTCCGGCTGTTCGCGCACTGGGGAGTGCGCCCGGACCGGGTGGCGGGCCACTCCATCGGCGAGGTCGGCGCCGCCCATGTGGCCGGGGTTCTCTCGCTGCCGGACGCGGCGGCGCTGGTGGCCGCGCGCGGCCGGCTGATGCAGGCCCTCCCCGAGGGCGGCGCGATGGTCGCCGTGCAGGCCACCGAGGAGGAGGTGGCACCGTTGGTGGCGGCGCGCGCGGCGCTGATCGACCTGGCCGCGGTCAACGGACCGTCCTCCGTGGTGGTCGCCGGTGAGGAGCAGGCGGCGCGGGAGGTCGCCGCGCACTTCGAGGCCGAGGGGCGGAAGACCAAACAACTGACGGTCAGTCACGCCTTCCACTCGCCGCTGATCGACGCCATGCTGCCGGAGTTCCGCCGCGTGGTGGCCGGGCTGTCGTTCTCCGCTCCGGACATCCCGATCGTCTCCACGCTGACCGGCCGGGAGATCTCACCGGAGGAGATCAGCGCGCCGGAGTACTGGGTGCGGCACGCCCGCGGGACCGTACGGTTCGGGGACGCGATGCGCGCCATGGAGGCGGAGGGCGTCCGCACCTTCCTGGAACTGGGGCCCGACGGGGTGCTGTCGGCGATGGGGCGGGAGAGCCTGACCGCCGCGGACGCCGACCTGGTCCCGGCGCTGCGCGCGGACCGGGGCGAGGAGCTCGCCGTCACCGCCGCGCTGGCCCGGCTGCACACCCGCGGCGTCGAGGTGGACTGGCCGGCCTTCTACGGCTCCGGCGCCCGGGTGACCGAGCTGCCGGTCTACCCGTTCCGGCGCACCCGCTACTGGATGGACGCTCCCGCCTCCGCGGCGGCCGTCGGCTCCGCCGGTCTGAGCACCGCCGACCACCCGCTGCTCGGCGCGGTGGTGTCCCTGGCCGACGACGACGAACTGCTCTTCACCGGACGACTGTCGACGGGTACGCACGGCTGGATCGTCGACCACTCGGTCTTCGGCCGGGCGCTGCTGCCCGGCACCGGGTTCCTCGAACTCGCCCTGCACGCGGGCGAACGGGTCGGCCTGGACCGCGTGGACGAGCTGACCTTCCACACCCCGCTCGTGCTCCCCGAGCACGAGGCGGTCACGCTCCAGGTGCGCGTCGGCGCCGCGGGCGAGACGGGGCAGCGGGCGCTGAGCCTGCACTCCCGACCGGACGACGGCGCCGACGACGGACCGTGGACCCTGCACGCCACCGGTCTGCTCGCGCGGACCGGCACGCCCGAGGCCGAGGCCGAGGACCTGACCGCGTGGCCCCCGCGCGACGCGGAGCCGGTGGAGGTCGGCGGGCTCTACGCCCTGATGGCGGAGACCGGACTGGACTACGGGCCGGTGTTCCAGGGACTGCGGGCCGCCTGGCGGCGCGGTGACGAGTTGTACGTGGAGACCGGCCTGCCGGACGGTGCCGGCGCCGAGGAGTTCGGCGTGCACCCCGCGCTGCTGGACTCGGCGCTGCACGGGGTCGCGCTGAACGTCGTGTTCCCCGAGTGGGACCAGGCCCGGCTGCCGTTCTCCTGGCGCGGGGTGACCCGGTACGCCACCGGCGCCTCGGCACTGCGGGTGCGCCTGGCTCCGGTCGGTACGGACGCGGTGTCGGTGGTGGCCGCCGACGACACCGGGCAGCCGGTGCTGTCGGCCGACGCACTGGTGCTGCGCGCGGCCTCGCGCGAGGGGATCGAGGCGGCCGGCAGCGCCGTCCGCGACCGGCTGTTCCAGGTGGCCTGGGAGACCCTGCCCGCGCCGGCGGCGCCGAGCACCGCGCCGGCCCGGGCGGTCGTGGGCGCCGACGCGAACGAACTGGCGGCGTATCTCGCCGACGGGCCCGTCGAGGTCCACCCGGACCTGGCCTCGCTCGCCGGGGCGCTGGACGCGGGCCGTCCGGCACCCGGGACGGTGCTCGTGTCGTGTCGCGCCGGCTCCGGCGCGGTGGCCGATCGCGCCGCCGCCGTGCGGGCGGCCGCCCACCAGGCGCTCGATCTCGTGCACCGCTGGACGGCGGACGAGCGGTTCGCCGGCAGCCGGCTCGTCGTACTGACCCACCGCGCCGTCGCCGTGGGTGCCGAGGACGTCGCCGACCTGGCGCACAGCGCCGTCTGGGGCCTGCTGCGCACGGCCCAGTCGGAGAACCCCGGCCGCTTCACGTTGCTCGACCTCGACGAGCACGCGGACTCGCCCGCTCTGCTCGCCGCGGCCCTCACCACCGAGGAGCCCCAAGTGGCGCTCCGAAAAGGCGAGTTGAGGGTCCCCCGGCTGGCGCGGCTGCGTACCGGGCGCGCCCTGGCCGCGCCGGCGACGCCGACCTGGCGGCTGGGCGTCGAGAGCGGCGGGACGCTGGAGAACCTCGCCCTGCTCCCCCACCCCGAGGCCGCCGAGCCGTTGGCCCCCGGCCAGGTGCGGGTGGGCGTGCGGGCGGCCGGACTGAACTTCCGCGACGCGCTCAACGCGCTGGGCATGTACCCCGGGGAGGCCGGGCCGCTCGGTGTGGAGGGCGCCGGTGTTGTCCTGGAGGTGGGCCCCGGCGTCGGTTCGCCGGCGCCCGGCGACCGGGTCCTGGGCATGCTCTTCGGCGGGATCGGCCCGGTGGCCGTGACCGACCACCGGATGCTCGCCGCGGTCCCGGACGGCTGGTCCTTCGCCCAAGCGGCGGCCGTGCCCGCGGTGTTCCTCACCGCGTACTACGCCCTGGTCGACCTGGCGGACCTGCGGCCCGGCGAGTCGGTGCTGGTGCACGCCGGCACCGGCGGCGTCGGCATGGCCGCCGTACAGCTCGCCCGGCACCTTGGCGCCGAGGTCTACGCGACCGCCGGCCCGGCGAAGTGGGACACCCTGCGGGCGATGGGGCTGGACGACGCGCACATCGCCTCCTCCCGGACGCTGGACTTCGAGGAGACGTTCCGGCGGACCAGCGGGGGCCGGGGCGTGGACGTCGTCCTGAACTCCCTGGCCGGCGACTTCGTGGACGCGTCCCTGCGACTGCTGTCCGCGGGCGGCCGGTTCCTGGAGATGGGCAAGACCGACGTCCGCGACCCCGCGACCGTCGCGGCCGGGCACGACCAGGTCACCTACCAGGCGTTCGACCTGGTGGACGCGGGAGCGGACCGCACCGGGGAGATGCTGGGCGCGCTGCTCGGCCTGTTCGACCGCGGCGCGCTGCGGCTGCCGCCGGTGACCCCGTGGGACGTGCGCCACGCCGCCGAGGCGTTCCGGTACATCAGCCAGGCACGGCACATCGGCAAGGTGGTGCTCACCGTGCCGTCCGGGCTCGACCCGGACGGCACGGCCCTGATCACGGGCGGCACCGGCGCGCTGGGCGCGGCGGTCGCCCGCCGGCTGGTGGAGCGGCACGGCATCCGGCACCTGACCCTCGTCAGCCGCCGCGGCGCCGAGGCGCCCGGGGCCGACGAGCTGGTGGCCGAACTCACCGCGCAGGGCGCCGCGGTGACCGTCGCGGCCTGCGACGTCGCCGACCGTGCGGCGGTGGGGCAGCTGCTCGCCGCGGTGCCGGCGAACCGTCCGCTGACCGCGGTGGTGCACACGGCCGGCGTCCTGGACGACGGCGTGCTGGCCTCGCTCACCCCCGAGCGGCTGGACACGGTGCTCCGCCCCAAGGCGGACGCGGCGCTGCTGCTCGACGAGCTCACCCGGGACGCGGACCTGTCGGCGTTCGTGCTGTTCTCCTCGACCGCCGGTGTGCTCGGCGGCCCGGGGCAGGCGAACTACGCCGCGGCCAACGTCCTGCTGGACTCCCTGGCCTGCCACCGCAGGGCCGCGGGGCTGCCCGCGGTGTCGCTCGCCTGGGGTCCGTGGGAGGACTCCGGCAGCATGCTCGGCGGACTGGGCGAGGTGGACCTGGTCCGGCTCGGCCGCACCGGCCTGGTGCCGCTCGCCGGCGAGGAGGGGCTGGAGCTCTTCGACGCCGCCCTCGCGGCGGGCGAGCCCGCGCTCGTCCCGGCCAAGGTCGACAGCGCGATGCTGCGCCGGGCGCAGGCCGACGAGCTGCCGCACCTGCTCCGGGGGCTGGTCAGGACGCCGAAGCGGCGGGCCGGCCGCGGGGCGGCCCGGCCCGCGGCGGCCGCGGCGCTGCACGGCCGGCTGGCCGCCGCTTCCGAGGCCGAGGGGGAGCAGCTCCTCCTCGACCTGGTGCGGCTGCACGCGGCGACGGTGCTGGGGCACGCCGACAGCGCGACGGTCGCCGCCGACCTCGCGTTCAAGGAGCTGGGCTTCGACTCACTGACCGCGGTGGAGCTGCGCAACCACCTCGGCGGCGCCGTCGGGGCGCAGCTGTCGTCCACCCTGATCTTCGATCATCCGACGCCCGCCCTGCTGGCCCGGCACCTGCGTGCCGAACTGCTGGGCACCGAAGCCGACCGGGCCCCGGCGCCGGCCGCCGCACCGGCGGTGCCGGTGGACGACGATCCGGTCGCGATCGTCTCGATGAGCTGCCGCTACCCGGGCGGCATCGCCACGCCGGAGGACCTGTGGCGGCTCGTCACCGACGAGTCGGACACGGTCTCCCCGTTCCCGTCCGACCGCGGGTGGGACGTGGAGAGCCTGTACGACCCGGACGGGAACCGGCCGGGCACGACCTATGTGCGGGTGGGCGGATTCCTCGACGACGCCGCACGGTTCGACGCGGGCCTGTTCGGGATCAGCCCCCGTGAGGCGCTGGCCATGGACCCCCAGCAGCGGCTGCTGCTGGAGACCTCGTGGGAGGTGCTGGAGCGGGCCGGGATCGATCCGCTGTCGCTGAAGGGCAGTCAGGTCGGGGTGTTCGTCGGGGCCGCCTCCCAGGGCTACCCGTCGGACCCGCGGCAGGCGCCGGAGGACCTGGGCGGCTATCTGCTGACCGGCAGCACCGCGAGTGTGATGTCCGGCCGGATCGCCTACGCCTTCGGCGTCGAGGGCCCGGCTCTCACCATCGACACCGCCTGCTCCTCCTCCCTGGTGGCGCTGCACATGGCCGTGCAGGCCCTGCAGCGGAACGAGTGCTCGCTGGCGGTGGCCGGCGGGGCCGCCGTCATGGCCGCCCCCGACATCTTCCTGGAGTTCAGCCGTCAGCGCGGGCTGGCACCGGACGGCCGGTGCAAGCCCTTCGCGGCCGCCGCGGACGGCACCGGCTGGGGCGAGGGGGTCGGCACGCTCCTGCTGGAGCGGCTGTCGGACGCCCGCCGCAACGGCCACCCGGTCCTGGCGGTCGTCCGGGGCTCCGCGATCAACTCCGACGGCGCCAGCAACGGGCTGACCGCTCCCAACGGCCCCTCCCAGCAGCGGGTGATCCGGCAGGCGCTGGCCAACGCCGGGCTGTCGGCCCGGGACGTCGACGCCGTGGAGGCGCACGGCACGGGCACCAAGCTCGGCGACCCGATCGAGGCGCAGGCCCTGTCGGCGGCGTACGGGCGCGAGCGGGACGAGGAGAGCCCGCTGTGGCTGGGCTCGGTGAAGTCCAACATCGGGCACACCCAGGCCGCCGCGGGCGTGGCCGGCGTCATCAAGATGGTGTCGGCGATGCGGCACGGGGTGCTGCCCCGGACGCTGCACGTCGACCGGCCCACGCCGGAGGTCGAGTGGGCGGCGAGCGGGTTGTCGCTGCTGACCGAGGCCACGCCGTGGCCGGAGACCGGCCGGCCGCGACGGGCCGCGGTCTCCTCGTTCGGCATCAGCGGAACCAACGCCCATGTGATCATCGAGCAGACTCCGGCGGCGGACGCCGAGCGGCCGGCCGCCACCCCGGCGCCGGACGCCGCGGCCCCGGACGCTCCGGTGCCGTGGGCGCTGTCCGGGAAGACCCCCGAGGCGCTGCGCGCGCAGGCGGGCCGGCTGCTGGCCGCTCTCGAGGAGGGACCCGAGCCGGATCCGGCGGGCGTCGGCCACGCCCTGGCCACCACCCGCGCCACCCTCGACCACCGCGCCGTGGTGATCGGGGGCGGCCGGTCGGACCTGCTGGCCGGACTGGCCGCGCTGGCCGAGGGCCGGGATCTGGACACGGTCGTCCGGGGCACCGCGCGCGGCCGGGGGAAGACGGTGTTCGTGTTCTCCGGGCAGGGCTCGCAGTGGGCGGGGATGGCCGCGGAACTCCTCGACACCTCCGAGGTGTTCGCCGAGCGGATACGGGAGTGCGAGGCGGCTCTGGAGCCGTTCGTGGACTGGTCCCTGACCGGCCTGCTGCGGGGCGCGGCCGACGCGCCGTCGCCGGACCGGGTGGACGTCGTCCAGCCCGCGCTGTTCTCGGTCATGGTGTCGCTGGCCCGGCTGTGGCAGTCCTTCGGCGTCCGGCCGAGCGCGGTGATGGGCCACAGTCAGGGCGAGATCGCCGCGGCGTGCGTGGCCGGCGCGCTGACGCTGGAGGACGCGGCCCGGGCGGTGGCGCTGCGCAGCAAGGCGCTGGGCACCCTGCCCGGCCGGGGCGGCATGGTGTCCGTCGGGCTGGGCGAGGAGGCGGTCGGGCACCTGGTGTCGCGCTGGGAGGGCAGGCTCTCCGTCGCCTCGGTGAACGGCGCCTCGTCCACGGTCGTCTCGGGTGAGGTGACCGCGCTGGAGGAACTGGTGGCGCACTGCACGGCCGACGGCGTACGGACCAGGACGCTCCCGGTGGACTACGCCTCGCACTCGCCACAGGTCGAGCAGGTGCGCGAACGGCTGCTGCGGGAGCTGGCACCCATCGCCCCGAAGCCGGCGCGGATCCCGTTCTACTCCACCGTCACGGGCACGGAGCTGGACACCACCGCGCTGGACGCGGAGTACTGGTACCGCAACCTGCGGCAGACCGTCCACCTGGAACGGGTGACCCGTCTGCTGCTGGAGCAGGGCTACGACGTCTTCGTCGAGGCCAGCCCGCACCCCGTACTGACCATGGCACTGCAGGAGACCATGGACGCCGCGAACGTGGCCCACGGGATCGCGGTGGGCTCGCTGCGCCGCGCGGACGGAGGGCTCCGGCGCTTCCTCGCCTCGGCCGCGGAACTCCACACCGGTGGTGTCCCGGTGGACTGGACGGCGGCCCTCGGCGGCCGCGCCGGTGGCCGCATCGCGCTGCCGACCTACCCGTTCGAGGGCGAGCGCTACTGGCTGGAACGCGTCCGGGCGACGGGGGACGTGGCCTCGGCCGGTCTGGGGCCGGCCCACCACCCGCTGCTGGGCGCCCTGGTCACGCTGCCCGGCTCGGCCGGCACGGTCCTGACCGGGCGGCTGTCGACGGGCACCCAGCCCTGGCTCGCCGACCACGCGGTGCTCGGCACGGTGCTCCTCCCGGGCACCGGGCTGGTCGAACTCGTGCTGCACGCCGGCGAGGAGCACGGCTGCGACACGGTCGAGGAGCTCACCCTCCTCGAACCGCTGGTCGTCGAGGAGACCGTCGGTGTCCAGCTCCGGGTGCTGGTCGGTGAGGCCGACGAGGCCGGGCGGTGCTCCGTGGAGGTGCACTCCCGGCAGGAGGACGCCGCCGGGGACGCGCCGTGGCGGCAGCACGCCGTCGGCGTGCTCGCCGCCCGGGGCCCCGCGACGCCGGACCGGATGCCGCCGTGGCCGCCGGTGGACGCCGAGCCGGTGGTGCTGGACGACGGGTACGCGCTGCTCGCGGCCGGCGGGCTGGAGTACGGCCCGGCCTTCCAGGGGCTGCGTGCGGTCTGGCGGCAGGGGCCGGACGTCTTCGCGGAGGTCCGCCTCCCGGACGAGGCACAGGCCGGGCGGTACGGCGTGCATCCGGCGCTGTTCGACGCGGCGCTGCACGCGATCGTGCTGGGCGGGCTGGTGGCCGACGCCACCGAGCCCCGGCTGCCGTACGCCTGGAAGGGCGTGCACCTGCACTCCACGGGGGCGGCGGCGCTGCGGGTGCGGCTGTCGCCGGCGGGTCCGGACGCCGTGTCGCTGACGGCTCTCGACGCGTCCGGCGAGCCGGTGCTCTCGGTCGAGTCGCTGATGATGCGGCCCGTCCCGGCGGGCGGCATCGAGAACGCCCGCGGCGGCCGACACCGTTCGTTGTTCCGGATCACCGGTGAGCGGGTCGCGCTGCCGCAGGCGCCCGCCGCGGGCGCCTGGGCCGTACTGGGCCCGGACGACCTGCAGGTGGGGGCCGTCATGGAGGCGGCCGGGGGCCGGCTGGACGGGTACGAGAACCTGGACGCGCTGGCCGCCGCGGTCGCCGCGGGGGCTGCGCCGCCCGAGGTGGTACTGGTGCCCTGCCTGTGCGACCCGCAGGCGGCCGGCGATCCGGCCGGGGCCGCGCGGGAGGCGACGCACCGGGCGCTGGCGCAGGCCCAGGCGTGGCTCGCCGACGACCGGTTCACCGGGTCGCGGCTGGTCTTCGTCACCCGCCGCGCGATGTCCCTCGACGACGAGGACGGCGCACCACACGACCTGCGGCACGTCCCGTTGTGGGGCCTGGTGCGCTCTGCGCAGTCCGAGCACCCGGGCCGGTTCGCCCTGCTCGACACCGACGAGGATGCCGACTCCCGCCGCGTGCTGCCGGCGGCGCTGGCCTCCGGCGAACCCCAGCTGGTCGTGCGCGGGGGCGTGGTGCGCGCGGTGCGGCTGGCCCGGGTCACCTCGGCCGGCGAAGAGCCGTCCGACCCGGCGCCGTTCGCGGCGGACGGCACGGTGCTGATCACCGGCGGTACCGGCGGACTGGGCGAGCTGACGGCCCGGCACCTGGTGGCCCGGCACGGCGTCACCCGGCTGCTGCTCACCAGCCGCGGCGGCCGGAAGGCGGCGGGCCTGGCCGAGCTGGAGGCGGACCTCACCCGGCAGGGCGCGCACGTCACGGTGGCGGCCTGCGACGTGGCCGACCGCGAGGCGCTGGCGGCGGTCCTCGACGCGATCCCGGCGGCGCATCCGCTGACCGCGGTGGTGCACGCCGCCGGTGTGCTGGACGACGGGGTGCTCACCGCGCAGACGCCGGAGCGCACCGACCGGGTGCTGCGTCCCAAGGTGGACGGCGCGCTGAACCTGCACGAACTCACCCAGGGGGCCCCGCTGTCGGCCTTCGTGCTGTTCTCGTCGGCCGCCGGCGTGCTCGGCACCGCGGGGCAGAGCGGCTACGCGGCGGCGAACGCGTTCCTGGACGCGCTGGCGCGCCACCGGCGGGCCACGGGCCTGCCGGGCAGCTCGCTGGCGTGGGGCATGTGGGAGCAGCGCAGCGGTCTGACCGGCGGCCTGTCCGAGGCGGACCTGCGGCGTATGGCGCGGTCCGGGGTCGGGCAGTTGCCCACCGAGGAGGGGCTCGCGCTGTTCGACGCGGCGCTCAAGGCGCCGGACGCCGTGCTGGTGCCGATGCGGCTGGACCTGACGGCGATGCCGGCCGCGGGCGAGCCCGGCCTGGTGCCGGCGGTGCTGCGCAGCGTGCTCCGTACCGGTCGGCGCCGCGGCGCCGCCCCGTCGGACGGGGCGGGTGGGACGTTCACGGCCCGGGTCGCCGAACTCCCCGCCGAGGAGCGGGAGCAGGCGGTCCTGCGCCTCGTACGGGAGCAGGCGGCGACGGTGCTGGGGCTGGCCTCCGCCGAGGCGGTGGCGGACACCCGGGGCTTCCTGCAGATGGGCTTCGACTCGCTGACCGCGGTCGAGCTGCGCAGCCGGCTGAGCGCGGCCACCGGTCTGCGGCTGCCGGCGACGCTGGTCTTCGACCAGGCCACCCCGGCGAACGCCGCCCGCTACCTGCGCGACCTGCTCTTCCCGGAGAGCCGGGAACTCACCGAGTCCGAGGCCGAGGAGAAGAGGTTCCGCGAGGCGCTGGCCTCGATTCCGCTGGCCCGCTTCCGGCAGGCCGGTCTGCTCGCGGATCTGCTCCGGCTCGCCGGCGGGGAGCCGGCCGCGGATCGGCCGGCGGGGGGCGAGGAGCCCGGGATCGACGACATGGACGTCGCGGATCTCGTGCGCACGGCCTTCGGCGGGGACAAGTCCTGATCTTGGATTCGACAGCGGGAGGGGTCATGGCCACATCGTCCGAAGCGGTGGTCGAAGCACTGAGGGCTTCGCTGAAGGAGAACGAACGGCTCAGGAACGCGGCACAGGCAGCGGTCGAGCCGATAGCGATCGTCGGGATGGGCTGCCGCTACCCGGCCGGGGCCGGCTCGCCCGAGCAGCTGTGGGACCTGGTCCTGGAGGGCCGGGACGCCGTCGCGGGGTTCCCCGCCGACCGCGGCTGGGACCTGGCGTCGCTGTTCGACGCCGACCCCGACCGGCCGGGCACCTCGTACACGCGGGAGGGCGGATTCCTCTACGACGCGGCGGAGTTCGACGCCGGGTTCTTCGGCATCTCGCCGCGTGAGGCGCTCGCCATGGACCCCCAGCAGCGGCTGCTGCTGGAGACGTCCTGGGAGGCGAGCGAACGGGCCGGCATCGATCCGCGCACGCTGCGGGGCAGCCGGAGCGGGGTCTTCGCGGGGGTGATGTACCACGACTACGGCGCCCGGCCCGGGGTGGCGACCGAGGAGGTGGAGGGGTACCTCGGCACGGGCAGCGCCGGCAGCGTCGCCTCCGGCCGGATCTCGTACACCCTGGGGCTCGAAGGCCCCGCCGTGACGGTGGACACGGCGTGCTCCTCGTCGCTGGTGGCGCTGCACCTGGCGGTGCAGGCGCTGCGCCGGGGCGAGTGCTCGCTGGCCTTCGCCGGCGGTGTGACGGTGATGTCGACGCCCGCCACGTTCGTGGAGTTCAGCCGGCAGCGGGGGCTGGCCCCGGACGGCCGGTGCAAGTCGTTCGCCGACACCGCGGACGGCGCCGGCTGGAGCGAGGGAGCCGGCGTGCTGCTGCTGGAGCGGCTGTCCGACGCCCGCCGCAACGGCCGGCGGATCCTCGCGGTGGTGCGCGGCAGCGCGGTGAACCAGGACGGGGCGAGCAGCGGGCTGACGGCGCCCAACGGGCCGTCCCAGCAGCGGGTGATCCGGCAGGCGCTCGACGACGCGGGCCTGTCGACCGCGGACATCGACGCGATCGAGGGCCACGGCACCGGCACGCCGCTCGGCGATCCGATGGAGGCCCAGGCGATCCTCGCGACCTTCGCCGGCGAGCGCGCCCGTCCACTGTGGCTCGGCTCGGTGAAGTCGAACATCGGGCACGCCCAGGCGGCCGCGGGCGTCGCCGGCGTCATCAAGATGGTGATGGCGCTGCGGCACGGTGTGCTCCCCAGGACCCTGCACGTCGAGGCGCCCTCGACCCATGTGGACTGGTCGGCCGGCGCGGTGGAGCTGCTGACCGAGACCCGGCGGTGGCCGGACGCCGGGCGGCCGCGTCGCGCCGGGGTGTCGTCGTTCGGCATCAGCGGCACCAACGCCCATGTGATCGTGGAGGAGGCTCCCGCCCCTGCCCCCGCCCCCGGTCCGGGCGAGGCGGGCGAGCCGGCGCCCGAGGAGGCCGGCGGCCCCCTGCCGTGGCTGGTGTCGGGCCGGGACGAGGCCGCGCTGCGGGCCCAGGCCGGGCGGCTGCACCGCCACCTGGAGGACGACCGGGCCGTGCGCCTGACCGATGTGGCGTACTCGCTCGCCACGACCCGATCGGCGTTCGAGCGCCGCGCGGTCGTGGTGGCATCGGACCGGGCCGAGCTGGCGGACGGTCTGCGTCGGCTCGGCGACGGCGAGCGGCCCGCTTCGGGCGCGCGCGACGAGGTGTCGGACGGAAGGCTGGCGGTGCTGTTCACCGGCCAGGGGGCGCAGCGGGTGGGCATGGGGCGTGAACTGTACGCGCGCCACCCGGCGTTCGCGGCGGCCTTCGACGCGGTCTGCGCCGAGCTGGACCGGCATCTCGACCGGCCGCTCGGGGACGTGGTCTTCGGCGAGCCGGGGACCGAGGGCCTGCTCGACGAGACCGGCTGGACGCAGCCCGCGCTGTTCGCGGTCGAGGTCGCGCTCTACCGGCTGGTGGAGTCGTGGGGGGTGCGGGCGGACGTGGTCTCCGGCCACTCCGTCGGCGAGCTGGCCGCCGCGCACATCGCCGGGGTGTTCTCGCTCGCGGACGCGGCCGCCGTGGCCGCGGCCCGGGGGCGCCTGATGCAGGCGCTGCCGCCGGGCGGCGCGATGGCCGCGGTCCAGGCGACCGAGGACGAGGTCGTGCCGCTGCTGGCCGAGCGGTCCGGGCGGGCCGGTCTCGCGGCGGTGAACGGCCCCTCCTCCGTGGTGGTCGCCGGTGACGAGGACGCGGTCACCGAAGTGGCCGCGCACTTCGCCGCGCTGGGGCGGAACACCAAACGGCTACGGGTCAGCCATGCGTTCCACTCGCACCGCATGGACGCGATGGTGGCGGAGTTCACCGCCGTGGTGCGGGGCGTGTCCCTCAACGCCCCGCGGATTCCGGTGGTCTCCGCGCTGACCGGTGCCCTGGTGACGGCCGACGAGGTGTGCGCGCCGGAGTACTGGGCGCGGCATGCACGCGAGACCGTCAGGTTCCTCGACGCGGTGCGCGCGCTGGAGGCCGAGGGCGTCACCACGTATCTGGAACTCGGCCCGGACGCGGTGCTCGCGGCGATGGCCCAGGAGTGTGTGACCGCCGGCGACGCCGTGTTCGCCGCGGCCGCGCACCGCGACGAGCCGGCGGAGCGGGCGCTGCTGGCGGCGCTGGGAGCGCTGCATGTGCGCGGTGTCGCGGTGGACTGGGCCGGTCTGTTCGCCGGCACCGGGGCCCGGCAGGTGCCGCTGCCGACGTACGCCTTCCAGCGCGAGCGGTACTGGCTCGACGCGGGCGACCCGGCGGGCCGGTCCCTGGCCCGGGTGGACGAGCACCGCTACCGCGTCGACTGGGCGGCACGGCCCGAGCCGGCGGCGTCCCCACTGTCCGGCAGCTGGCTGATCGTGTCCTCCGCCGGTGCCGAGGGCCCGGCCCAGGAGGTGCTGGCGGCCTGCCGACGCGCCGGGGCCGGCGAGGTGCACCACCTCGGCGTGGACACCCGAGCCGGGACCGACCGGGCGCTGCTCGCCCGCCGGTTGCATGCGGCGGCCGGCGAACGGCCCCTGGCGGGTGTGGTGTCCGTACTGGCGGCGGACGAACGGCCGCTGCCGGACGGCCCCGCGCTGTCCCGGGGGCTGGCGGCGACGGTGGTGCTGGCGCAGGCGCTGGGCGACGCCGGCGTGGAGGCCCCGCTGTGGTGCCTCACCCAGGGCGCGGTGGACACCGGCGCCGAGCCTGCCCGGCGCCCGGTGCAGGCGGCCGTGTGGGGCCTGGGCCGGGTCGCGGCGCTGGAGTGGCCGCAGCGCCGGGGCGGCCTGATCGACCTGCCCGAGGCGGTGGACGAGGCCGCGCTCTCCCGCCTCGTCGCCGTCCTCGCGGAGCCCGGCGACGAGACCCAATGGGCCGTTCGGGACAGCGGAGTTCACGGCTGCCGGCTGGTGCGCTCGCCGCTGGCCGAGGTGCCGGTGCGGCGGGCCTGGCAGCCCACGGGCAGCGCGCTGGTGACCGGTGGGACGGGGGCGCTCGGCGCGCACGTGGCCCGCTGGCTCGCCGGCCGCGGCGCGGAGCGCCTGGTGCTGCTCAGCCGCCGGGGGCCCGACGCCCCCGGGGTGGCCGAGCTGACCGCCGAGCTCACCCGGCTGGGCAGCGAAGTGACCGTCGCCGCCTGCGACCTCACCGACCAGGACGCGCTGCGGCGGGTCGTCGAGTCGCTGCCCGCGGAGCACCCGGTGACCACCGTGGTGCACACGGCGGGCGCGATCCAGGAGGAGAAGTCACTGGCCGACTGCGGCCTCGCGGAGATCGCCGAGGTGCTGTCCGGCAAGCTCGAGGGCGCCCGGAACCTGGACGCCGTCTTCGACGGGACGCCCGGCCGGTCCCCCGACGCGTTCGTGCTCTTCTCCTCCGGCGCCGGGCTGTGGGGCAACGTCGGGCAGTCGGCGTATGCGGCGGGCAACGCGTTCCTGGACGCGCTGGCGAGTGCCCGCCGCGCCGGGGGCCGGGCCGCGACCTCGGTGGCCTGGGGCGCGTGGGACGGCGGGGGGATGGCCGTCGCCGACGGTGCCGGCGATCTGCTGCGCGAGCGCGGCGTACCGCTGATGGCCCCGGAGACGGCCCTCGCGGGGCTGCAGGCGGCCCTGGACCGCGACGAGACCCTCACGGCCTTCGCCGACATCGACTGGGACCGGTTCGCGCCCGCGTACAGCATGTCCCGCTCGCGCGCCCTCCTCGACGAGCTGCCGGAGGCGCGGCGCGCCGTGCAGGGGGGCACCGCCGGACCCGGCGGGGTCCTCGACGCCCTGCAAGGCCGGCTCGCGGACCTGACCGGGGACGACCAGGAGCGGCTGCTGCTGGACCTGGTGCGCGCTCGGGCGGCCGACGCGCTGGGGCATCGCACCCCGGACCGGGTGCGCGCCGCGCTGGCGTTCAAGGACCTCGGATTCGATTCGATGGCCTCGCTGACCCTGCGCAACCGGCTCAACGAGGCCACCGGCCTGGCCCTGCCGACCACGGTGGTCTTCGACCACGCCACCCCCCTCGCGCTGGCGCGGTTCCTGCGTGCGGAGCTGGCGCCGGACGACGCACCCGCCACCGCGGTGCTCGACCAGGTGGAGCGGCTGGAGGCCGCCGTCGAGGCCATGGAGCCCGGCGCCGAGGCGCGCAGCCGCATCGTCGCCCGGCTGCGGACGCTGCTGTGGAAGTGGGACCGGCCCGGACGCGACTCGGCCGCGGCGCCGGGTGACGACGCGCTGACGTCGGCGACCGACGAGGAGATGTTCGACATCGTCAACAAGGAGCTCGGGATCTCGTGACCACCGCAGAGGACAAACTCCGCCAGTACCTGAAGCTCGTCACCACCGAGCTGCGGCAGACCCGTGCACGGCTCGACCACGCCGAGCAGCGGGAGCACGAGCCGGTCGCGATCGTGGCCATGGGGTGCCGCTTCCCCGGGGACGTCGAGTCCCCGGAAGGGCTGTGGCGGCTGGTCGCCGACGGCACCGACGCGGTGTCCGGGCTGCCGGAGGACCGGAACTGGGACCTGGCGGGCCTGTACGACCCGGAGCCCGGCCGACCGGGCAAGAGCTATGTGCGCACCGGCGCCTTCCTTGGCGATGCGTCAGGTTTCGATGCGGAGTTCTTCGGTATCAACCCGCGCGAGGCGCTGTCGATGGACCCGCAGCAGCGGCTGTGGCTGGAGGTCGTCTGGGAGGCACTGGAGCGGGCCGGCATCGACCCGGCGTCCCTGCGGGGCAGCCGCTCCGGGGTCTTCGTCGGGCTGACGCACCAGGGCTACGCCTTCCCCTCCCGGGTGAGCGCGAACGACGAGGTGGCCGGCTACCGGCTGACCGGCAGCACCGCGGCCGTGGCGGCCGGACGGACGTCCTACGTACTCGGGCTGACCGGCCCCGCGGTGACCGTCGACACCGCCTGCTCGTCCTCGCTGGTGGCGCTGCACCAGGCGTGCCACGCGCTGCGCGCCGGGGAGTGCTCCCTGGCCCTGGCCGGTGGGGTGACGGTGATGTCCACCCCGAACGCCTTCGTGGAGTTCAGCCGGCAGCGCGGGATGGCCGCGGACGGCCGGTGCAAGTCGTTCGCCGCGGCGGCCGACGGCACCGGCTGGGGCGAGGGCGCCGGGGCGCTGGTGCTGGAGAGGCTGTCGGACGCGCGGCGCAACGGGCACCCGGTGCTGGCCGTGATCCGCGGCTCGGCGGTCAACCACGGCGGCGCCGGGAACGGCCTGACCGCGCCCAACGGCCCGTCCCAACAGCGGCTGATCGACGAGGCGCTGGCCGACGCGCGGCTGTCGCCCGCCGATGTCGACGCGGTCGAGGCCCACGGGACGGGGACGACCCTCGGCGACCCGATCGAGGCCCGGGCGCTGCTGGCGACCTACGGCCAGGGGCGCGCGCAGGACCGCCCGCTGTGGCTGGGGTCGGTGAAGTCCAACATCGCGCACACCCAGGCGGCCTCCGGGGTCGCCGGGGTGATCAAGATGGTGATGGCGATGCGGCACGACCTGCTGCCGCGGACCCTGCACGTGGACGCGCCCACGCCGCACGTGGACTGGTCCACCGGCGCGGTGCGGCTGCTGGCCGAGGACCGGCGGTGGCCGGCGGACGACCGGCCGCGCCGGGCGGGAGTCTCGTCCTTCGGGGTCAGCGGCACCAACGCCCACGTCATCCTGGAACAGGCTCCCCCGGAGGAGGATGAGGCCGCCGACGACGGCGGCACCGCCGCTCCCGCGCAGAGCCCGGTCCTGGCCGGCCCGTCGGCGCTGCCGTGGGTGGTGTCGGGGGCGAGTCGGCAGGCCCTGCGGGCGCAGGCGGCGCGGCTGGGCGCATACGCCGAGGAGCGGCCGGAGGCGTCCGACGCGGACATCGGCCACTCCCTCGCCACCACCCGGTCCGCCCTCCCGTACCGGGCGGTCGTGGTCGGCGCCGACCGCGCCGGGCTGGTGGCGGGTCTCGCGGCGCTGTCCGCAGGGGAGGAGTCCCCGGCGGTCGTCGCCGGCCTGACGCGCGACGACGCGCCGGACGCCGGCGCCCCGGCCGGAGGGGAGAAGACCGTGTTCGTCTTCCCCGGCCAGGGTTCTCAGTTCGCCGGGATGGCCGCCGGACTGCTGGCGACCTCGCCGGTGTTCCGGGAGGCCGTCGAGGAGTGCGCGGCGGCGCTGGCGCCGCATGTGGACTGGTCGCTGCTCGACGTGCTGCGCGGCGACGCGGACGACGACTGGCTGGAGCGGGTGGACGTCGTGCAGCCCGCGCTGTTCGCGGTGATGGTGTCGCTGACCGCCCTGTGGCGCTCGGTGGGCGTGGAACCGGACGCGGTGGTGGGCCACTCGCAGGGTGAGATCGCCGCGGCGCACGTCGCGGGCATCCTGTCGCTGGAGGACGCCGCCCGGGTGGTGGCGCTGCGCAGCAAGGCGCTGCGGGCGCTGGCCGGCCGCGGCGGCATGGTCACCGTCGCGCTGGGCGAGGCCGAGACCACCGCGCTCCTCGCGGGCCACGACGGCCGGTTGTCGGTGGCGGCGGTCAACAGCCCGTCCTCGGTGGTGGTGTCCGGTGACGCGGCGGCGCTCGACGACCTGCTGGCCCGGTGCGCCGAGGACGGGGTGCGGACCCGCCGTGTCCCGGTGGACTACGCCTCGCACTCCCCGCACGTCGAGGAGGTGCGCGACGAGCTGCTGGCGGCATTGGCCGGCATCGAGCCCCGGCCCGCGCGGGTGGCGTTCTGTTCGACGGTCACCGGCGGCTTCCCCCAGGCCGGTGAGCTGGGGGCCGAGTACTGGTACCGCAACCTGCGTCGACCGGTGCGGCTGGCGGAGGTCACCCAGGGCCTGGCGCAGCAGGGGTACGGCGTGTTCCTGGAGGTCAGCCCGCATCCGGTGCTGACGGTCCCGGTCCAGGAGACGCTGGACCACGCCGAGGTGCCCGACGCCCTGGTGACCGGATCGCTGCGCCGCGACGACGGCGGGCCGGAGGGGTTCCTGCGGGCGGCGGGCCGGCTGTACGTGCACGGCGTCCCGGTCGACTGGGCACCGGTGTTCGCGCACCGCGCGCCCCGACGGGTGGGTCTGCCGACGTACGCCTTCCAGCGGCAGAGCTACTGGCTGGACGACCGGGACGCGGGCGCCGACGTCGCGGCGGCCGGTCTCGCGGCGGCCGGTCTCGCGGCGGGCCGGCACCCGCTCGTCGGCGCGGTCGTCGCCGGCGCCACCGGCGACGGGCTGGTGCTCAGCGGGCGGATCTCCACCCGGAGCCAGCCGTGGCTCGCCGATCACGCGGTGCACGGCACGGTACTGCTCCCCGGTACGGCGTTCCTCGAACTCGCCTGCCACGCAGGCGAGTTGCTGGGCGCCCGGCGGGTGCAGGAGCTGACGATCCAGGCGCCGCTGGTGCTGCCCGAGGACGGCGAGGTGACCCTGCAGGTGGTGGCCGACGGCCGGGGCGACGCGGACGAGTGGACCGTCAGCGTGCACTCCCGGTCCGGGGACGACGAGCCCTGGATCCAGCATGCGAGCGGCGTCCTCACCGAGGACGAGCAGAGCGCGGCACCGGAGCGGGGGGCCTGGCCCCCGCCGGGCGCGGTCGCGGTCGACGTGGCCGACCACTACGCCCGGCTGGCCGACCGGGGCTATGCGTACGGGCCGGCCTTCCAGGGGCTGCGCGCGGCCTGGCGGCTGGGCGACTCGATCCACGCCGAAGTACGCCTGGACGAGGAACAGCGCGCCGACGCCGAGTCGTTCGGCCTGCACCCGGCGCTGCTGGACGCGGCCCTGCACGCCCTCGCCCTGGCCACCGGGGTGGACGGTGCGGGGGACGCGCAGACGCGGCCCGCCCTGCTCCCGTTCTCCTGGAACCAGGTCTCCCTGCACGCCGTCGGGGCGTCGGAGCTGCGGGTGTCGCTGACGCCGCAGGGGACGGACGCCGTCACGCTCACCCTCGCCGACCCGGACGGGAACCCGGTCGCGTCGGTGGAGTCGCTGGCGCTGCGGCCGATCGACCCCGCGCAGGTGGCCCCCGCCCGCCCGTCCCGGCACGACGGGCTCTTCCGGCTCACCTGGCCGGCCGCGCCGGCCACCGGGCAGGCCCCGCAGGGCGATTGGGCGCTGGTGGGCCCCGGCGGTGGCCTCGAGGAGAGCCCGGAGCGGCCGGACGGGGTGCGGCGCCACCTCGACCTGGCCGCGCTGGGCGAGAGCGTCCGCGCGGGCCGGCCGGAGCCCGGGGTCGTGGTGGTGTCCTGCGCCCCGGACGCGGGGACCGGCGACGACACCGCGGACCACGACCGTTCGGCTGCGGTGCGCGCGCTGCGGCTGCTGCAGGAGTTCCTCGCCGACGAACGGCTCATGGCGGCTCGGATGGTGTTCGTGACCCGTGGCGCGGTGGCGGCGAGCTCGTCGGAGGCCCCGGACGCCGCCCAGGCCGCGGTCTGGGGACTCGTACGGACGGCGCAGACCGAGCACCCCGACCGCTTCGTCCTGGTGGACCTCGACGCCTCCCGACCGCCCGCCGGGCAGCTGGCCGCGGCACTGGCCACCGGCGAGCCCCAGGTCGCCGTGCGCGCGGGCGAGGCCCTCGTGCCGCGGCTGGCCGAGGCGGGCGGGCCGGCGGAACGGGGCGGGGCGGACCGGCCGTTCGCCGGCGGCACGGTCCTGATCACCGGCGGCACCGGAATGCTCGGCACTCTGATGGCCCGTCATCTGGTGACCGCGCACGGCGCCACCCGGCTGCTGCTGGTCGGCCGCCAGGGGCCCGCGGCCCCGAACGCCGCGGAGCTGGTGGCGGAGCTGGCCGCGCTGGGTGCCACCGCCGAGGTGGCCGCGTGCGACGTGGCCGACCGCGACGCCCTGGCAGCGGTGCTGGCGGGTATCCCCGCGAGCGCCCCGCTGACCGCCGTGATCCACACGGCGGGGGTGCTGGACGACGCGGTGGTGACCGCCGTGACACCCCAGGCGCTGGACCGCGTCGCCCGCCCGAAGGTCGACGCGGCGGTGCACCTCGACGCGCTGACCCGCGCAGCGGACCTGTCGGCGTTCGTGCTGTTCTCGTCGGCCTCGGGGACCCTCGGCACTGCGGCCCAGGCCGCGTACGCCGCGGCGAACGCCGCCCTGGACGCGCTGGCCCAGCGCCGCCGGGCCGACGGCCTGCCCGCCACCTCCCTGGCCTGGGGCTTCTGGGAGCAGCAGAGCGCGATGACCGGCCACCTGGGCGAGGCCGACCTGGCCCGGATCTCCCGGTCCGGCATGCGGCCGCTCTCCGCGGAACAGGGCGTGGAGCTCTTCGACCGGGCGCTGGCGGTCGGAGACGCGGTGCTGGCGCCGATGCTGATCGACGCCGCGGCGCTGCGCGCGCGAGCCGCGTCCGGTGCCGTCCCGCCGGTGCTGCGTGCCCTCGCGGGCCCCGCGGTGCGCAGGAGGGCGGCCGCCGGCCGCGGCCAGGGCCCGGCCGCACCGGCCGCGGTCGAGGGCCTGGCGGCGATGTCCGGGCCCGAACGCGAGCAGGCGTTGCTGGGGCTCGTCCGCACCACGGTGGCGACGGTGCTGGGACACCGGTCCCCGGACGATGTGCCGGGCACCCGGGGCTTCCTGGAGATGGGGTTCGACTCGCTCACCGCGGTCGAGCTGCGCAACCGGCTCGCCGCCGCGACCGGACTGCGCCTGCCCACCACCCTCGTCTTCGACCACCCCACGCCGCACGCCGTCGCCGGCCACCTCGGCGCGCTGCTGGCCCCGGACGGGGACGGGTCGCCACAGTCCGTGCTCGCCGGCCTCGACCGGCTGGCGGCCGGGCTGCGGGACGCGCCGCACGACGACGAGGTGCGCAAGGAGGCGGTGGCGCGGCTGGCGGAGCTGCTGGACGAGCTCACCGGGGACGACGCACCGGCCGACGGCCCCCAGCTCGACACCGCGACCGACGAGGAACTGTTCGACCTGGTCGACAACCGGTTCAGCAATGCCCATTGACCGGCCGCCGCGCCGGCTGTCTGAAAGGTGGGGAACGCATGGCGGATGAGAAGAAGCTCCGCGAATACCTCAAGCGGGCGATCGCCGAGGGGCAGCAGACCCGGCAGCGCCTGGAGGAGACCGAGGCCCGGGCCCGGGAACCGATCGCCGTGGTCGGCATGTCCTGCCGGTTCCCCGGTGGCGCCCGGAGCCCCGAGGACCTCTGGCGGCTGGTCGCCGACGGCCGCGACACGCTGTCCGGCCTGCCGACCGACCGGGGCTGGGACCTCGACCGACTGCTGTCGTCCGACGCCGAAGGGCCGGGGCGGTCGCACGCCGGGGTGGGCGGGTTCCTGTACGACTCGGCGGAGTTCGAGCCCGAGTTCTTCGGGATCAGCCCGCGCGAGGCACTGGCCATGGACCCGCAGCAGCGGCTGCTGCTGGAGCTCGCCTGGGAGGTGTTCGAGCGGGCCCGCATCGCGCCGGACAGCGTGCGCGGCAGCCGTACCGGCGTCTTCCTCGGGGTGATGTACAGCGACTACGGCGGGCGCTTCACCCAGGCACCGGAGGAGCTGGAGGGCTACCTCGGCAACGGCAGCGCCGGCAGCGTCGCCTCCGGCCGACTGTCGTACACCTTCGGGCTGGAGGGGCCCGCGGTGACGGTGGACACCGCCTGCTCGTCGTCGCTCGTGGCACTGCACCTGGCGAGCAACGCGCTGCGCACCGGCGAGTGTTCGCTGGCGCTGGCGGGCGGGGTGACGGTGATGTCCACCCCCGGGGTGTTCGTCGAGTTCAGCCGGCAGGGCGGCCTCGCGTCGGACGGCCGGTGCAAGTCGTTCGCCGCGGCCGCCGACGGCACCGGCTGGGGCGAGGGCGCCGGGATCCTGATGCTGGAGAAGCTGTCGGACGCGCGGCGCAACGGGCACCCGGTGCTGGCCGTGATCCGCGGCTCCGCGGTCAACCAGGACGGTGCCAGCAGCGGGCTGACCGCGCCCAACGGGCCCTCGCAACAGCGGGTGATCCGGCAGGCGTTGGCGCAGGCCCGGCTGTCGCCGGCCGAGGTCGACGCCGTGGAGGCGCACGGGACCGGGACCCGGCTCGGTGACCCCATCGAGGCGCAGGCCGTCCTCGCCACGTACGGCCCGGACCGCCCCGCCGACCGGCCGCTGTGGCTGGGGTCGGTGAAGTCCAACATCGGGCACACCCAGGCGGCGGCGGGCGTCGCCGGGGTGATCAAGACGGTGATGGCGATGCGGCACGGGATGCTGCCGGCGAGCCTGCACATCGACGAACCGACGCCGCACGTGGACTGGTCGGCCGGCGGCGTGCGGCTGCTGACGGAGAACCGCGCCTGGCCCTCGGGCGCCGGGCCCCGCCGGGCGGGCGTCTCCTCGTTCGGGGTCAGCGGCACCAACGCCCACGTCATCCTGGAACAGGCGCCCACCCCCGAGGACGACCACCCGGTGGACTCCGCGGCCGGAGTCGACGACGGCGTGGTCCTGCCGTGGCTGCTGTCCGCGAAGAGTGCGGACGCGCTGCGCGCGCAGGCCCGCGGTCTGGTGACGCACCTCGACGAACGGCCCGACGAGCGGCCCGTCGACACCGCCTGGTCGCTGAGCCGGCGTCCGGCGCTGGACCACCGCGCGATCGTGGTGGCCCGGGACCGGGCCCACCTGCGACGGGCCCTGGGCGCCCTGGCGGACGGGGCGGCCGCGCCCGGTCTGGTCCGCGGGACGTCCGGCGCGTCCGAGCTCGCGTTCCTGTTCACCGGCCAGGGCAGCCAGCGTCGGCAGATGGGCCAGGAGCTGTACACCGCGTTCCCGGCCTTCGCCGACGCGCTGGACACCGTCTTCGAGCACCTGGACGCCCATCTGGACCGCCCCCTCAAGGAAGTGATCTCCGGCGACGGGGGCGCGGACGGCCTGCTGGACCACACCGCATACGCCCAGCCGGCGCTGTTCGCGTTCGAGGTGGCGCTGTTCCGGTTGCTGGAACGCTGGGGCGTGCGGCCGGACTTCGTCGCGGGCCACTCGATCGGCGAACTGGCCGCGGCACACGCCGTCGGCGTGCTGTCCCTGCCGGACGCCGCGCTGCTGGTGGCGGAGCGCGGGCGGCTGATGCAGCAGATGCCCGCCGGTGGCGCGATGGTGGCCGTCCAGGCCGGCGAGGCGGAGGTGCTGCCGTTCCTGGAGGACTTCCACGGCAAGGCCACCGTCGCGGCCGTCAACGGACCGTCCTCGGTCGTCATCAGCGGCGACGAGGCGGCGGTGGAGGAGAGCGCGCGGTGGTTCGCCGCGCGCGGGCGCAAGACCCGCCGGCTCCAGGTGAGCCACGCCTTCCACTCCCCCCACATGGAAGGGATGCTCGCGGAGTTCCGCCAGGTCGCGCAGGGGCTGGACTTCCGGCCGCCGCGCACCCCCCTGGTCTCCACCCTGACCGGGGACGTGGTCTCCGCCCAGGAGCTGGGCTCGCCCGACTACTGGGTGCGGCACGCGCGCCACGCGGTGCGGTTCCTGGACGCCGTGCGCACGCTCGAGGCCCGGGGCGCGGGCCGGTTCCTGGAACTGGGGCCGGACGGGGTGCTCACCGCCATGGCGCAGGGCTGCCTGGCGGACGGCGACGCGGTACTGGCGGCGACCGCGCGGGCCGACCGGTCGGAGGAGGAGACGCTGGTCGCCGCCGTGTCGCGGCTGCATGCGCACGGCACTCCGGTGGACTGGGGCGCCTACTTCGCCGGCACCGGCTCCCGGCCGGTGGACCTGCCGACCTATCCGTTCCAGCGCCGGCGCTTCTGGCTCGACCCGGTCGGGCAGCCGGGCGGGGCGCCGCACCTGGCGGGTCTGCGCGACGTCGGCCACGCGCTGCTCGGCGCCGCCGTCGACCTGCCGACGGGCGGGGCCACCCTCTTCACCGGCCGACTGTCGACGGCGGACCACCCCTGGCTCGCCGACCACACGGTGCTCGGCACTTCGGTGCTGCCCGGGACGGCGCTGGTGGACCTGGCGCTGGCCGCCGGCCGGGAGTCCGGTACGACGGCCGTCGAGGAACTCACCCTGGAGGCGCCGCTGGTGCTCGCCGAGGACGGCGCCGTGCACGTGCAGGTGCTCCTCGACGCTCCGGACGACTCCGGGCGCCGTCCGGTGACCATCTACTCCCGGCCCGAGGAAGCGGACCTGCAGGACGCACGGACGCGCCACGCCACCGGCCTGCTCGCCACCCCGGCCGAACCGGAGCCGCCGCGCCTCGCGGTGTGGCCGCCCGAGGGCGCCACCGAGGTCGGTACCGACGGCCTCTACGACGACCTGGCCGCCGCGGGCCTGGGCTACGGGCCGATGTTCCGGGGCCTGCGGGCGGCGTGGCGGCGAGGCGCGGAGCTGTTCGCCGAGGTGGCGTTGCCCGAGGAGAACACCGCGGTGGCGGGCGGCGGGTTCGGCGTGCATCCGGCGCTCCTGGACGCTGCGCTGCACGGCGTCGGCCTGGGCGGTCTGATCGAGGCCGAGGGCGAGGCCCGGGTGCCGTTCGCCTGGAACGGCGTGGCGCTGCACCGCACCGGGGCCTGCGCACTGCGGGTCCGGCTGGCGCCTGCCGGGCCCGACAGCGTGACGGTGGCGGCGGCGGACGAGGACGGCCACCCGGTGGCCTCGGTCCGCTCCCTCGTCCTGCGGCCGGTCTCGCGCGAGCAGATCCGGTCCACCGGCGCGGTCCGGCGCGACGCGCTCTTCCGGATCGACTGGCCGGAGGCAGAGGCGCGGGAGGCGGCGCCGGTACGGCACGTGGCGGTCCTGGGCGCGGACGGCGCCGGGCCGGCCGCCGCGCTGGAGTCCGGCGGTGGCCGGGTCGCGCGGCACGCCGGCCTGGCGGAGCTGGGCGAGGCGCTCGCCGCGGGCGCGCCGGTGCCGGACGTGGTGGTGCTGGCCGTCGACGCGCACAGCGGGGCCGCGGATGTTGCGGCGGCGGGCCGGAGCACCGTCCACGAGGCGCTGGCGGCGGCCCAGGGCTGGCTGGCCGACAGCCGCTTCGCCGCCGGCAGGCTGGCCCTGGTGACCCGGGGCGCGGTGGCCACCGGCCACGGGGAGGACGGCCCGGCCCTGGCCCAGGCGCCGGTATGGGGGCTGATCCGGTCCGCGCAGACGGAGAACCCGGACCGCTTCGTGCTGCTCGACGTGGACGGCAGCGACGCGTCGCTGCGCGCGCTTCCCGCGGCGCTCGGCACCGGCGAGCCCCAGTTGGCGATCCGCGCGGGCAGGCTCCTCACCCCCCGGCTCGCCCGGGTGCCGGTGCCCGCCGCGCGGCAGGACCGCCCGCTCGACCCGGACGGCACGGTACTGGTCACCGGCGGAACCGGGGACCTCGGCGGGCAGGTCGCCCGCCGGCTGGTCACCCGGCACGGGGCGCGGCACCTGGTCCTCGCCGGCCGTCGCGGCCGAGCGGCGGACGGCGCGGCGGAGTTGGCCGCCGAGCTGACGGAACTGGGCGCACGCGTCACCGTCGCCGCCTGCGACGTGGGCGACCGGGACGCACTGGCGGACCTGCTGGCCGGCATCCCGGCCGCCCACCCCCTGACCGCCGTGGTGCACGCCGCCGGTGTGCTCGACGACGGCGTGCTCACCTCGCTGACCCCGGAGCGGGTGGACGCCGTCCTGCGGGCCAAGATGGACGCCGCCTCGTACCTGCACGAGTTGACCCGGGACGCGCCCCTGACGGCGTTCGTCCTGTTCTCCTCGGCGGCCGGGGTCCTGGGCGCCGCAGGCCAGGGCAACTACGCCGCGGCGAACGCCTTCCTCGACGCCCTCGCGCAGCACCGGGCCGCCCAAGGGCTGCCCGCGGTCTCGCTGGCCTGGGGGCCGTGGGAGGAGCAGCACGGCGGCATGGCCGGCACGCTGGGCGCCGGCGATCTCGCCCGGTTCTCGCGCACCGGCGTGGTCGCACTGTCCGCCGCGGAGGGCCTGGCGCTCTTCGACGCCGGCTGGGTCGGCGAGGAACCGCTGCTCGCCCCGGTGCGCCTGGACACCGCGGTGCTGCGCGGTACGGCGGGCCGGGCGGGGGTGCCGGCCGCCCTGCGCGGACTGGTGCCCCCGGCGAGCAGGCAACCGGCCCCGGTCGGTCGGCCGCTCGCCGACCTCGGGGAGCGGGAACGCGGGGCGGCACTGCGCGAGTTGGTGCGGACGCGGGCGGCCGGGGTGCTGGGCCACACCAGTCCGGAGGCCCTCGACGAGACCCGTCCGTTCCTGGAGTCCGGGTTCGACTCGCTGACCGCGGTGGAGCTGCGCAATGCGCTGAGCGAGGCGACGGGCCTGCGGCTGCCCGCCACGGTGGTGTTCGACAGCGCCACACCGGTGGCGCTCGCCGCCCGGCTGGACGAGCTGCTGGGCGCCGCCCGGCCCGGACAGGAGGGCGGCCCCGCGCAACCGGCGGACACCATCGACGCCTTGTACCGGAATGCCTGCGCGCAGGACAGGATCGGCGAGGCGAACGAGTTCCTGATGTCCGCGTCCACCCTTCGGCCGACCTTCACCGCCGAGGAGCGCCCCGGCGCCGCGGAGCCGCTGCGGCTGTCGAGCGGTCCCGAGCGTCCCGCCCTGATCTGCTTCCCGAGCGTCGGGGCGTCGTCCAGCCCCCTCCAGTACGCCCGCTTCGCCGCGGCGCTGGACGGGCTGCGCGAGGTGTCGGCGCTCCAGGTGCCGGGGTTCGTCGACGGCGAGCTGCTACCGGCCGACTTCCCGACGCTGGTGACGACCCAGGCCGAGGCCGTGCTGCGCTGCGCCGGCGACGCTCCGTACGCCCTGGCCGGGTACTCCTCCGGGGGCTGGCTGGCCAACGCCGTGGCGGCGGAGCTGGAGCGGCGCGGCAGCGGCCCGTCGGCCGTGGTGCTGCTGGACACCTACTTCCTCGACAGCCGGCTGCCGCTGATCCAGCCGGCGCTGACCCAGGGCATGTTCGACCGGGAGGCGGTGTTCGGCCGGATCGGGCACGTCCGGTGGACCGCGATGGGGGCGTATCTGCGGATGTTCGCGGACTTCGCCCCGGCCGCCACCCGGGCGCCCACGGTCCTCGTCCAGGCCACGGCCCCCATGCCCGCCGGTGCGGACGAGTCGGCCCCGCCGCCCGGCCCCGGGGAGCGCACCCTGCCGTTCCCGATGGCCGTGGCGGAGGTGCCCGGCGACCACTTCACGATCGTCGAGGACGACGCCGAAGCGGTCGCGCGCTCCGTACACGACTGGCTCACCGCCCGGTCCCGCCCTGCCGGCCGATGACGGCGCGAACGTCCCGAACACCCACGCTCCGCCCACTCCGAGACGAGAGAGAACCGACATGACCGAGACATCGATACCGGCCACCGAGGAACTGCACGAGTACCCGATGCAGCGGGGCTGCCCCTACCACCCGCCGACGGAGTACACCGAGCTCAGTAAGGAGGGCCCGCTCTCCCGAGTGCGGCTGTACGACGGGCGGTCGGCGTGGCTGGTGACCCAGCACAAGGAGACCCGCGAGATGTTCGCCGACGCCAAGCTGTTCTCCTCCGACCACGACAACCCGGCCTTCCCGATCCTCGCCGAACGGGAGAAGAACTTCCCCGAGTTCACCCAGGAGCTGTTCGGCCTGGACGGCGAGCCCCACAAGTCGCGCCGGCGCATGCTGTTGCCCCGCTTCACCGCCAAGCAGGTGGAGAAACTGCGGCCGATGATCCAGCAGGTGGCCGACGAGCTCATCGACGACCTGCTGCGGCACGAGACGCCGGTGGACCTGGTCGCGGTGCTGGGCCGGCCGCTGCCGTCGCGCGTGATCTGCAAGATGCTCGGTATCTCCTACGAGGAGCACGAGCTCTTCGAGGAGCACGCCCAGGGCATCATGCAGGCCCCGGACCTGGAGCAGGCCATCAGGGCCGGCCGGGAGCTCCTCGACTACCTGGTCCAGGTGGTGGACGCCAAGCAGCACAACCTCTCCGACGACCTGCTCAGCACGCTCATCAAGGAGCGGCTGAACACCGGGGAGTTGACCTCGATCGAGGTGTCCAAGCTCATGGTCGCGCTGCTGATCGGCGGTCAGGAGACGACCACCAGCATGATCGGCCTGGGCACCCTCACCCTGCTGGAGCACCCGGACCAGTTGGCGATGGTGCGCGAGGACCCGGGGCTGCTGCCCGGCGCGGTGGAGGAGCTGATGCGCTTCCTGTCGATCGCCGACCTGACCACGCTGCGGGTGGCCACCACCGACGTGGAGGTGGCCGGGCAGGTGATCAAGGAGGGGGACGGCGTCATCCTCTCGACCGCCGCGGCCAACCGCGACGACGCCGCCTTCGAGAACCCGGACGCCTTCGACATCCGCCGCTCGACCCAGGGCCACCTGGCCTTCGGGCACGGGCCGCACCGGTGCCTGGGAGAGAACCTCGCCCGGGCCGAGTTGGAGATCCTCTTCGGCACCCTCTTCACCCGCATCCCCACCCTGCGGCTGGCGGTGCCGATGGACGAGGTCTCCATGAAGGTCGGCATGACGCTGGAGGGCCTCCACGATCTCCCCGTCACCTGGTAGGGGCCACCGCCCCGCCCCACCCCGGCCGCAACCGTTCCCGTAAGGAAGCACGCATGGACGACCGTTACGCGATCATCGAGACCTGTGATCGCATGGGCTGGCACAGCGACCGTCACGAATGGGACAGGGCCACGGCCCTGTTCACCCCCGAGGTCCTCCTGGACTACACCAGTCTGCTCGGCGGGTCGCCGGACACCGTGTCGGCGGCGGGGCTGGTCGAGTCCTGGGCCGCGGTGCTCGGGGGCTACGACGCCTCCCAGCACCTGATGACCAATCACCTGGTGGCGCTCGACGGCGACGCCGCGGAGTGCACCGCCTCCTTCCAGGCCACCCACCGGCTGGAGAACCCCCTGGGCTCCCCGCTGTGGCGCATCGGCGGAACCTACCGTTTCCACCTGGTGCGTACGGGCGGCGGCTGGAAGATCGACGAGCTGGCGATGACGGTCCTCTGGTCCGAGGGCAACCAGGGCATCGCGGCCCTCGCCACGGAGCGCCAGGCGGCGAAGACCGGCCGCTGAGCACCATCCGTCGACTCCCCTTCCTACCCTGTGCGGGGAGCGCGCCGAGCCCGTGGCCGCGCTCCCCGACGGACCGATCACCCACGAACACTCACGAAGACAGGAGCTCAGCATGGCCCGTGGAAACGAGGCACCGGCAGGACTGGCGGGCAAGCGCGCGCTGGTGACGGGTGGCACCCGTGGCATCGGCCTGGCCGTCGTCCGACGACTGGCCGAGGAGGGCGCGACCGTGGTGACCACGGCGCGCAAGGAAGCGCCGGGGCTGCCGGATTCGGTACGTCTGGTGACCGCCGACGTGAGCACCCGGGAAGGTGTGGAGCACCTGGCGGAGACCGCGCTCGGGATACTCGGCGGCGTGGACATCCTGGTCAACAACGCGGGCGGGGCGAGCAGCGGCGGCATGCCGCACTTCGGCGGCCATGCGGCCATCCCCGACGAGGACTGGGTCGAGGCGCTGATGACGAACTACCTCGCCGCGGTGCGTCTGGACCGGGCCGTCCTGCCGTCGATGATCGAGCAGGGCAGCGGCGTGATCATCCAGATGGCGTCGACCGTCGCGCTGCGGCCGGCCGGCCCCCTGCTGCACTACGGGGCGGCGAAGGCGGCGCTCATCAACTACGCGAAGGGACTGGCGACCGAGGTCGCCCCGCACGGGGTGCGGGTCAACAGCGTGCTCCCCGGGCTGGTCAAGACGCCCGCCATGGACATGGTCGCGGAGAACATCATGGGGGCCACCGGGCAGGACGGCGACGCGGTCGTCCACATGATGGTCGAGGCGGAGGGCGCCCCGATGAAGGGCATCACGGAACCGGACGATGTCGCGGATCTCGTGGCCTTCCTGGCCTCGGACCGCGCGGCACGCATCACCGGCGCCGGGTATGTGATCGACGGGGGCGCGGTACCGCAGGTCTGAGCGTCCGGCGCGGGCCGCCGGGGTAGGGGCCGTTCGGGCCGGTGTCCTCGGGCACCGGCCCGAACGCCCGGGGCGGCCCGCTCCCTTGCGCGCGAAACGCGCGAACACTCCGGACTGCCGGGAATTTTCCCCGTCATGACGTGCCGTCGTTTTCACCCCACCACTGGCCGAAAATCGCCTACGGGAAAGGACGAGAAAGGACGTAAGGCCAAGTCTCCCCCCACTGTGGCCAGAGGGGAATCTTTTACAGGTGGGGCAGAAGGGTGTACAAAGTCTCCGGCCGCACTCCTTCGAGTACGCAGCATTACCGACCCGCGGGTCGTTTTGATTCCCCCTCTTCCGCTGCGGAGGCACTGACCTGGCATTCGTCGCGGAAGGTCGAGCGTGCGGAGGGCGGCCACCTCACCGCCCCACTGCGTAACGGCTGAGCTGGGGCAGCTGCCACTGTGACGGAGGACAGGAGCATGCCCGAGTCCGCACCCCCACCCAGCGACGCCTCGGCCGGCCGGGAAGAGCTCACTCCGCTCGAACTCATGGGTCTGGCGGGCCTGCTGCGGGCCTGGCGGGCCGCCGCCGGCGAGAAGCGCGGGCTCGGCCGGCCGCTCACCCAGAAAGAGGTGGCCCAGGCCATCGGCCGCAGCGTGCGCTGGTACATCGACCTCGAAGGCGGCGCCACGCCCCGCCTCGAACGGTGCATACTCGACGCGCTCACCCGGGAGCTGATGCTCGGCCCCGACCAGGAGACGACCCTCCATCTCTACGCGCTGGGCGGCGCCGTCACCACGACGAGTCCCGCCCTCAGCGCCGAGGCGGCGACCCTGCTGCAACTCCTGCTCGACCAGCAGATGCCCAGCCCGGCGTACATCAGCAACCTCAGCTGGGACATCATCGGCTACAACACCGCGATGGCCGAGTGGTACCCGTGGGTGCGGGAACGCGGCGCCAACCTCATGCGCTGGACGCTGCGCAGCAGGGAGGCCCGCCGGCAGTTCATCAACTGGGAGCACCACGCCGCCATCTACCTGGAACAGCTCCGCTTCGCCCTCGCCGAACACCCCCACAACCCCGAGCTGCAAAAACTGCTCGCCTACATCGTCCAGGACCCCGACTGCGAGCGGCTGTGGCACGCGAGCACCGAGGTCAGACGGAGCGGCGAGGGCCGCCACTTCTTCCAGGCGCTGCCCCGGCACGACTACGAGATCATCCACGTGGTGAGCAACGTCCTGTATCCGGCGGGCCTGCCCAACTCCCGGCTCGTCGTGATCACCTGGCTCAAGGAGGAGTGCGAACCGCAGGCGGCCAGGGACGCCACCCTCAAAGCGCCCTATCGCTCACAGGCGGCGAGCGGCTCGGCACACCGGCAGCACCCCACCGCCGGGCCCGGCCTGCTCGGCTCCGCACAGGAAGCAGCCGAGCTGGCCGGGCCCGGTGCCGTGCCGCTGCCCGTCATGAGCCGGCTCGCGGGCCCCTTGCGCCAACTCACCTTCTCGCCCGAGAAGAACACCGTCGTCTGGGCCGAACAGCAGGACGACGGGTGCTGGACCTTCCAGGAACTCGACCCGTACACCGTCCTCAAACGACTGCCCCGCAGCACCACTCCCATCGAAGCGCCCGAGGAGTACAAGCGACTCGTCCGGGCGCTGGTCCCCAGCGATCCGAAGGAGGCGGCGGAGCGGATAGACGTGCTCCTGCTCGACTACCTGGCACGACTCAGGCATCTCGCCGAAATGCGCCGGGAACTGAGCGAGCAGCACTCCGTCAAGGTCTCGCACACCGAACTGCTCGGTGCCGCGCTCAAACACCCGGACATTGTCAAGTTGCTGAAGGGCTCGGCCTGCTAGCCGAGTGACAAAAGGGCCCGCTCGACCGTCTTCCGGTGAGCGGGCCTTTCCCGTTTCCAGGCCCCGGGAGCCGCTTCACCAGGGACAACACTTCAGCCACACCGCCCCGGTGCGGGAGAATAGCCGATCCCCCCGGCCCACCGGAATAGGACCTATTACTCATGCAAGGGATCCTTGACGGTGGGTGGGCGGTCGCGCAGGCTCATGCCGAAATGCCTACGCCCTGAGTTTCAGGCCGCCTCTCCCTGGAGCACATCTTGCCAGAAAGCTCGGAAACAGTGCTCTCCGTTGCCCCGGCAGGCAATGATGACCGAGCACCGCTCGATGTCCTCGGCGTCGGATTCGGTCCGTCGAATCTGGCCCTCGCCATAGCTCTGCGGGAAACGCCCCATCCGCAGTCCGGGATACGTTTCTACGAACGGCACCCCCGATTTTCCTGGCACGGCGGCATGCTGCTCAAAGACGCCACCATGCAAGTGCACTTCCTCAAGGACCTGGTGACGCTGCGGAACCCCCGAAGCGAATTCACCTTCCTCACCTATCTGCAGAACCGGGGCCGGCTGGTCGACTTCATCAACCACAAGGCCCTGTATCCGAGCCGTGTCGAGTTCCACGACTACCTGGCGTGGGCCGCGGACGCGCTGACCGACCGCGTCAGCTACGGCCAGGAGGTCCGACGCATCGATCCGGTAGCGGCACCGGACGGTCCGAGCCGACTCGACGTGCGCCTCGGAACACCCGGTTCGCGCGACGCCGAGCACGTGGTACGCCGGACCAGGAACGTGGTGCTCGCCCCGGGGCTGCGGCCCTCCCTGCCGGAGGGCGTGGCCGAGTCGGAGCGGATATGGCACAGCAGCGGCCTGCTCGGCCGGCTCGAGAACCTGCCGTCCGGCGCGCCCTTGCGCTTCACCGTCGTAGGCGCCGGCCAGAGCGCGGCGGAGGTCACCGCCCATCTCCACGAGCGCTTTCCGCAGGGCCAGGTGCGGGCCGTCTTCGCGGGCTACGGATACAGCCCGGCGGACGATTCCCCGTTTGCCAACCGCATCTTCGACCCGGTCGCCGTGGACGATTTCCACCGCTCCTCGCATTCCGTCCGGGAAATGCTCATCGACCGGCACCGCAATACCAACTACTCGGTGGTCGACAACGAACTCATCACCGAGCTCTATCGCATCTGGTACCAGGAGAAGGTGACCACCGAGGAGCGATTGCTGATCGATCACACCTCCTGCCTCATCGACGTCGAAGAGCCCTCGGGTGGCCCCCTCTCGCTCACCTTCGAATCCCTCACCACCGGCGAGAAACGCAGTCTGGAATCCGACTACCTGGTGTACGCGACCGGCTATCGCCCGGTGTCACCGGACGAGTTGCTGAGCCCCGGCCTGCTGGGACTGTGCAAACGCGACATCACGGGCCGACTTCGCGTGGACCGGGACTACCGAATCCAAATGGAGGACGGCGTGCGCTGCGGAATCTATCTGCAGGGCGCCACCGAGCACACGCACGGCCTCTCCTCGACCCTGCTGTCCAACACGGCGGTGCGGGCCGGGGAGATCGCCGACTCGCTCCTGCGCCACCTCTAGGGCCACATTCCAGCCCCGAAGGAGAACCGCGATATGTACGTGCCCGCGCATTACCAGGGGAGTTCGGCGGCAGCGGTGGACGTCGTACGCGCCGGCCCCCTGGCCACTCTCGTCACGGGCGCGGACCCGGTGCCGTACGTCACCCACCTGCCGGCCGTCCTGCCCGAGGACGTGGCCGAGGCCCTCGCGAGCGGGCCCGCGGACCTGCGGGGCCACCGGGTGCTCGGGCATCTGAACCGGGCCAACCCGCACTGGCGCCACCTCACGGCCGGACAGCCTTCCGTGCTGGTCTTCCAGGGACCCGGCGGATACGTCTCCCCCGACGTCTACGGATACCACCCGGCCGCGCCCACCTGGAACTTCACGGCCGTGCACCTACGGGGGACGGTCCATCCGCTGCCGGCCGGCGACGAGACCCGACGGGTGATCCACCGCACGGTGCACCAGCTCGAGGGCCGCTTCGGACGCCAGTGGGACATGGCCGAATCCCTCGACTACTTCGACAAGATCCTGCCCGCTGTGGGCGCCTTCGAACTGCATGTGGAAGAGGTCGACGGAATGTTCAAACTCAGTCAGGAACTCACCCCCGAGACCCGGGACAGAACCACGCGGCACTTCGCCGCCAGCCCGCACGGCACACATCGGGAACTGGCGCGCGACATGGCGCGATGGACCACAGCCGCCTGCCCGCTGTCCGACGGGAGCCGATGAATGGTGGAGCACTACGACGTCGCGGTGGTGGGCCTGGGCGCCCTCGGCAGCGCCGCCTGCAACGCACTGTCCGCGGCCGGCCTCACGGTCCTCGGAGTCGAGCGCTACGGCCCGGTCCATGACCAGGGCGCCAGCCATGGCGAGTCCCGCGGCGTCTGGCAGGCGTACTTCATGGGCCCCGAGTACGTGCCCTACCTGCGCCGCGCCTACACCCTGTGGTCGGAGCTGGAGGAGGCGAGCGGCGAGCGCCTGTTCCACCGCACCGGCGGCCTGTGCGTCGGTCCCGCGGACGGCGCCCTGGTGCCGGCGGCCCGGGCCAGCGCCGAGAAGTGCGGACTCGAACACGAGTACCTCACCGCGGACGAAGTGCACGCCCGATACCCACAGTTCACCCCGCCCGACGACTGCGCCGCGGTCTACGACCCGGGCTCCGGATACGTACAGCCCGAGCAGACCGTCCGGGTCGCGCTGGAGCTCGCCACGCGGCAGTCCGCCGCGCTGCGCTTCCACGAAGAGGTGCGGGAGATCGTCGAGCACCACGACGGGGCGCGGCTGCGCACCGACCGGGGGACCTACGAGGTGGGGCACGTCGTGGTGACCGCCGGCTGCTGGGCACCGGGCCTGCTGCCCGAACTCGCCCTGCCCGTGCAGGTGCTGCGCAAGGTGATGCTGTGGTTCGAGCCCGAGGGCGGCGCGGCTCACTTCCAGCCCGGCCGGTTCCCGTACTGGATATGGGAGGGCGAGGGCATGGTCGGCTACGGGCACCCCGCCGCGAACGGCCTGCACGGCGGCGTGAAAGCGGGCGTGCACAGCGGCGGCACCCCCACCGACCCGGACCTCGTGGACCGCTTCGTGCAGCGGAGCGAGATCGCCGAGATCCAGGACTTCCTGCGTACGCGTATCCCCCGGCTCGGCGCGGGCCGGTACCGCAGGAGCGCCGTCTGCCTCTACGACAACACCCCGGACCAGGCGTTCGTCATCGGTCCGGCGTCCGAACACGGCCGCATCGTCGTGGCGGCGGGCACCTCGGGCCATGCGTTCAAGTTCGCACCGGCCATCGGCGAATCCCTGATGGAGATCGTCAAGGACGGATCGCCCCGCCAGGACCTCGCGCTCTTCGACCCGGCTCGCTTCGGTGCCGCCGGCCGGAAGCCGCAGTAGGGCCACACCGCTTTCCCCGGACGCCACCTCGCGATGCCGGTCATCAATCCAAGGAGAAGCTATGCCGAAGGTCCTGTCCTACGTCGATCCCGTGGAAGGCTTCCGGGGCTGGCTCGTTTACGATACCGACGAATGTGCCCTGTCCGCGGGAGGCTGTCGGGTTCAACCCGGACTCACGCAGGGGACCCTGGAGACCCTCGCCGCGCGCATGACGCTCAAGCAGCGGCTGCTCGGGCTGAACGTCGGCGGCGCCAAGTGCGGCATCGACTACGACCCCACCGCCCCGGGCGCCACCGAGGCGATCCGCAGGTTCTTCACCTTCCTCCACGACGAAGTGCTCGAGCGTTACAGCATGGGCAGCGACATGGGCACGCGCTGGCCGCAGCTGGAGGAGATCGCCCGCTCCTGCGGCATCCCCTCCATCAAGTACGCCGCAGCGCGGGCCCAGCGCCTGGCCGACGGCGAGTTCTTCCGACGCATCCAGCTGATGACCACCGGCGTCGGCGCGCTCGCCGTCCACCAGCGGCGCGCGGGTGCCGGCCTGGCGCACGCCACCCTGGCGGCGGCGCGGCATCTGGGGCGCGCACCCGATGAGTTGACCGTGGCGGTACAAGGCTTCGGCAACCTGGGGCGGGGGGTCGCGGCGACGCTGGCGGAGGCCAAGGTCCGTATCGTCGCCGTCGCGGACGCGGACGGCGCTCTCGCGGACCCGGACGGGCTGGACGTCCCCACGCTGATCGCGGCCGACGACCGTCGGCTGATCGTGCCGCCCGGCCGGGGAGCGTCCTCGTCGGAGCTGTTCGGGCAGCAGGCCGACATCCTCGTACTGGCCGCCGGGGGCGACGCGGTGAGCGAGGCGCAGGCCGCCCGGCTCCCCGCCCGGGCGGTGGTCGTCGGTGCCAACAACGGGCTGAGCCCGGCGGTGGAAGGGGCGCTGCACGACCGGTCGGTGATCGTCGTCCCGGACTTCGTGGGCGGCGCGGGCGGCACCGCGTCCGTCGACGTCGTCTTCGGGTCCCCCCAGTGCCCCAGCCCCGAGCAGGTGCTCGACCGCACGGGCCGGACCATCGGGACACTGGTGACCCGGGTCCTGGAACGCGCGGACCAGGACGGCACCAGCCCGCGGACGGCGGCGCTGGGGATGTGCGCGGAGAGCACGTACACGCCCGGCGAACGCCCCTACGGTGCGAGCCCGTTCGGCGACTACGGCCGCCCGGACAAGGGCGTCGCGGCAGCCGCGGCCGCGCCGCGGCCCGCCGCCCGGCCGCTGGACCGGCCGGTACCCGACCGCGAGGACTGCCCGCACGAGCGCAGCACGGTGGCCGACTCCACCTTCTTCCGCGACCTGTTCAGCACCGAGGCCTCCCGGGAGACCTTCTGCGACCTGTGCAAGTACCAGCGGTGGCTGGACATCGAGGCGGCGCTCTCGCTGAGCCAGGCCGAACTCGGCATCATTCCGCAGGAGGCCGCCCGCACCATCGCGGACCGCGCGGTCCTCGCCGACCTCGACTTCGCGCTGCTGCGCCGGGAGATGGCGGCCAGCCGGCACTCGCTGGTCGGACTGCTGCGGACCTTCCAGGACCACTGCGGGCCCGCCGGCGAGTGGATCCACTACGGCGCCACGACACAGGACATCCAGGACACCTCGCTGGCGCTGGAGATGCGCGGCACCCTGACGATGCTCCGGCAGCAGATCCGGGAGATGCTCGCGCCGCTGGCCCGGCTGGCCCGCGCACACCGCTCGACGCCGATGGTCGGACGCACCCACGCCCAGCCCGCGGTGCCGATCACCTTCGGCGCCAAGGTCGGTTCGTGGATCGACGAGCTGGCCCGGGCGCACGACCGGCTCCGGGAGACACAGGACCGGGTCGCGGTCATCGAGCTGTTCGGCGGCGCGGGCACCATGGCGGGCTACGGGGACCGCGCGCACGAACTGATCGAGAAGGTCGCCGCCCGGCTGGGGCTCCCGGTCCCCGACACCGCCTGGCACGCGACCCGCGACCGGCCGGCGGAGTTCGCCTCGGCCCTGGCGCTCACCGCGGGGGCGTTCGCCCGTATCGCGGACGAGATCCGTACGCTCTCCAGGCCCGAGATAGCCGAACTCGGCCTGGCCTGGACGCCCGGGACCGTGGCGAGCAGCACCATGCCCCACAAGCGCAACCCCGATCTGTGCGAGCAGGTCAGGGTGCTGGCGGGGCTGTCCGCCTCGCAGGTGACCGCGGCCTTCCACGGCCTGGTCAGCGAGCACGAGCGCGACAGCCGCGGATACCGCCTCGAATGGGCCTACGCACCCGACGCCGCCCACTACGCCCTCGCGGCCGCGCGCCTGACCCTGGGGCTGGTCCGTGATCTGTTCGTCCGCCCCGCGCAGATGTGGCAGCGCCTCCACCAGCAGGCCGAGCAGGTGGGCACCGAGCGCCTCATGCTGCTGCTGACCCCCGCGCTGGGCAAGCAGGCCGCCTACTCCTGGGTGTACGAACGCAGCCAGCGCGCCCAGGAGGCGGGCCGCCCCCTGCGCGGCCAGCTCCTGCTCGAAGGCGACCTCTCGGCCCTCCTGACCACCGCTCAGATCGAGGAGGCACTCGATCCGCTCAGCCACCTCGGCCACGCTCCGTGCCTGGCCGACCGGATGGCCGAGCGCGCGGAGCGGCTGCTGGCCGACCCGGAGGTGCCCGCGAGCGCGGTGCTGGAGACGGTCGGATGACCTCGGTATCGACGTGGGAATTCGGCCGGGCCCGGCGCATCGTCCTCCCGGAGCCGTGCTACGACACCGTCGTCGAGCACGGCCGGCGCAAGGTCGCCGGCCGGCACCTGCCCGGTGAGCCCACCCTGCGACGGGCCTTCGGCCTGCTGGCAGGCGTGTGGGACGGCCCGGACACCCTGCGGGTGATGTCCGTCTTCCCGCTGGCCGAGAGCGCCCGCAACGACCCCGGCACCGCCGAGGAGGTCGACGAGATCTACGACGCCCACGCGGTCTCCACCAGCACTCCTCGTCACGACCGCGGGTGGGTGGCGCGGCCGGAGGATGTGCTGCGTGCGCAGAGCGTCAGCGATGAGGAGGGGTGGCTGCTCTTCGGCCATTACCACACCCATCGCGTCCCGTGGCCCGAGGATCCGTACCGCGACTCCTGCACCGCCTTCGACACGGCGCTGGCCCAGGACAGCGGGCTGTGGGCCTTCATCGTCTCCCTGGTGGACCCCGGCCTGCCCCGCGTCCGGGCGTTCTACGAAGGGTCCCTCGACCGGGAGGCCCACCTGGGCCGGGAGCCGTCGCCCCCCGCCACGGCAGCGGGCCACCGGCCCCCGGACGTCGTCGATGTCTGAGTCACCGCCCCCCTCGGAGGCAGCCCTGTCCAGGTATGACGTCGCCATCGTCGGCGGTGGGCCCGCCGGGCTGGCCGCCGCGCTCGTACTCGGCCGGATGCGGTACCGCGTCCTGCTCTACGACGAGGGCGTGCCGCGCAACCGTCACGTCGCGCACGCCCACGGCCTGATCACCCGGGACGGCACCCCGCCGGGCGTGCTCCGTGCGACCGCTCGCGAGGAGCTGGACGCCTACCCGTCCGTCGAGTTCCGCGACGAGCGCGTCACCGCGGCGAAGCGGGCTGCGGACGGGTTCACGGTCGGCTCACCGTCGTCCGGCGAGGTGTCCGCCCGGACCGTCCTGCTGGCGACCGGGGTGCGCGACCGGCTGCCCCCCGTCGACGGGCTGGCGCAGCGGTGGGGCGTCACTGCGCTCAACTGCCACTTCTGCGACGGGTGGGAGTCAACGGGCCGGTCGATCGGCGTGCTCGGCGGCGACGGCCACGCCTTCCATGTGGCCGTCAGCCTGCGCCGGTTCACCGCGGACCTGGCCCTGTTCACGAACGGGCAGCCGGACCCGGGCCCGGACCGGATGCGCTCGCTGGCCGCGCTGGGCATCGCCGTGCACCCCGGCCCGGTGGCACGGGTCGAGGGGCCCGGCCTGGAGATCGACGCGTTCGTCCTGGCCGACGGTACCCGGGTGGCCAGGGACCTGGCGTTCTGCCACCCGCCGGCGGAGCAGGCGTCGAACCTGCCGGAGATGCTGGGGCTCGTCCTGCTCGCCGACGGCCTGGTCGCGGTGGACATCGTCGGGGCGACGAGCGAACCGGGGGTGTTCGCGGCCGGCGACCTGGCGCGGCACCCCGAGTCCCCCTTCGCCGGCGCCCTGATCCCGATCGCCGCCGCGGAGGGGACCCGGGCGGCCGTGGCGCTGCACGGGCAGCTGACCCAGGCCGCGCTGGCGGACCCTTCGAACGACGCTAGGAGCGTTCCTTGAGATAGCGGAACGAGGCCGTGCAGGTCGCCGCCACCACGACCGCCCCGATCACCAGGCAGATCCGCATGCCGTGCGGGAAGGAGTCGGCACCGGCGAGGACGCTGCCGAACACGGCCACGCTGATCGCACCGCCGACCTGGCGGCTGGCGTTGAACACGCCGGCCGCCATGCCGGACCGCTCCTCGGCGACGGAGTTGAGCAGGGCGGCGGTGAGCGGCGGGGCCGCGAGCCCACCACCGATGCCCAGCGGAATCATCGCCAGGGCGAGGGGGGCCGTCCCGGCGTGGAAACTGGCCCACAGCAGCGAGAGGAGCCCCACGACCAACGAGAGCTGACCCACGAGGGCGGGCAGCCGCTGCCCGCACCGGATGGTGAACGGGCTCGCGAGGAGGCTCGCCGCGGTGAGGAAGGTGGTCATGGGCAGGAACACCGTGCCCGCGTCGATCGCGGAGAGGCCCCGGACGGTCTGCAGGAACAGACTGACCACGAAGATCGTGCCGTAGATCGCCACGTTCACCGCGAACCCGGCCGCCACACAGGCGGACACCGCCCGCGAACGGAAGAACCCGAGGGGCAGCAGGGGTTGGGCCGCCCGCCGCTCGACGGCCACGAACCCGGCGGCTCCGGTGCAGCAGACCAGCGCCGCCCCGAGCACGGCGGGCGAGGCGCCGCCGCCCCGGCCCCCTTCGATCACGGCGTAGGTCAGTGACGCCAGCACCGCGGTCGCGATGACCTGACCGGGCACGTCGAGCGGTGTCCGCCGGGGGACGGCGCGGTGGGCCCGGGTCAGCAGCGCCAGGACGAGCAGACCGAGCGGGAGGTTGACGAAGAAGATCAGCCGCCAGCTGGCCCCGCTGGTCAGGGCGCCGCCGACCACTGGCCCGGTGGCGATGGCCACCGAAGCCCCGGCGGTCCAGACCGAGATGGCCCGCATACGGGCCTTGGCGTCCGTGTACGCCTGCCGGATCAGCGAGAGCGCGGAGGGCATCATGATCGCCGCCGCCACCCCCTGGGCGACCCGTGCGGCGATCAGCCAACCCAGCTGCGGTGCCAGCCCGCACCCCGCCGAGGCGAGGACGAAGAGCGTCAGCCCCATGGCGTACGCGCGGCCGGCCCCGATCCGGTCCGAACAGGCCCCCGCCGACAGCAGCAGCGCGGCGAACGGCAGGGTGTACCCGTCGACGATCCACTGGAGGTCCGTCATCCGGCCGTCGAGCTCGTGCCCGATCGCCGGCAGGGCCACGTTCGCCGCCGTCACGTCGAGGGAGATGATGAAGAAGCCCAATACGGCTGCCACCAGGGTGAACACGGGGGCCGGCGTGGCACTGGGGCCCGCGGGCGCGGGAGCCACCGCCGACTTCGCCGTCTGCTGCCGTCTCGTGCGAGAAGCGTCCGCCACCTCGTGTCCCCTCTGGATGGGTGCTGGCTGACAAGCCTGACCAGCCGGGGACGCCCGAGCCATGGGAATTAAGTCCCAGTGGCGACAGGATGGTCGGCGGGCGGAAGCAGGGGTTCAGGTGGTCGAACGCCCCCTGGCCACGCGGATCCGTACCTGCGGCCCCCGCGGCCCCCGCGGCGCGGGCGTCGCGTGTCGGCCACCTCATCGAAGACGGCTGCCGTTGAGGCATCAACGTGCCATAAGCTTCGCCGAGTTCGCTCTGCGCGTACGTTGCCGCGAGGTCTCACGCCTACCGTCGGGTTCTGGCACCTCCATCACCTGCGGTGGTACACAGAACCAGCCATTCGTTCACACTCACTGTCGGAAGGAAGACGAGGAGGCCCGGTGAGAGAGGTCCCGCCCAGCCAGCTCGCCAACCGCTTGAACCGGCTGTTCGACACAGTCCACCCGGCCGGACGCGGACCGTACAGCAACGAGGAGGTTGCCAAGGAGATCCGCGCACAGGGCGGTGACATCTCCAAGCAGTACATCGCCTACCTGCGCAAGGGTGAGCGCGACAACCCCCGGATGCACCATCTCGAGGCGCTCGCCCGCTTCTTCGGGGTGAAGTCGGCCTACTTCTTCGACGACGACACCGCGTCCGAGACGGACACCAAGCTCACCCAGCTCGCCGCCCTGCGTGCGGCGGGGGCCCACGCGGACGACCTGCTCGCGCTGAAGGACGCGGGGGTGACCCAGGTGGCGATGCGCGCCGCCGGACTCTCCCCCAGGGGGCTGCAGTTCGCCTCGGCGCTGCTCGACCAGCTCCGTTTGATGGAGGGGCTTCCGCCCAAGCAACCGGGCCACGACTGAGGCGGCGCCGCACCCTTTTCGGTCATCGTGCGCCGCGGGCCCGAGCGGGGCTCCCGGCGCCGTTCCCGTACGCGCCACCCGACGCCCCGCCCCACCGGTCGGCCGCCGCGCCCGCGGGCCCCGCGGGCCTGCGGGCGCGGCGGCCGGATACCGCCGCTGGCCGGGTCAGCGGGAATCGGACGGTTCGGTGACCGGTCCCCTGCTGGTTGCATGGGTGCGGACCGGAACCACCCGGCCCGCTCGTGGTGCGCCTCCGTCCCCCGCAGCAACGCGCTGGTCCGATCGGCCGGCCGGCCGGGGGCCCACGGAGGGCACCGGACCAGGAAGGGCTGTGAGGACGCGATGGAGTTTCCCCTGGCTGCGGCGACCGCTGCCGTCACCCTCGCACTGGCGGAGGACGCGTCGGTCGACGACATCACCACCAGGTGGAGCGTGCCCGAGGGCCTACGGGCACGCGCCGACATCGTCGCGCGTCAGTGCGGTGTGGTGGCCGGAGTGCGGATGGTGGCCGCGGTGCTCCACCGGTTGGACCCCGAGGTGGTGGTCGAGGAACTGGTCGCCGACGGCGACCGGGTGACGCCGGGTGAGGTGCTGATCCGGCTCTCCGGGAGGGCCCGCAGCCTGATAACCGGTGAGCGCACCGCATTGAACTTCCTCCAGCACCTGAGCGGTATCGCGACCCTGACCTGGCGCTACACCGACAGGGTGCACGACCTCCCGGTCAAGGTGCTCGACACCCGCAAGACCGCTCCCGGGCTCCGCGTCCTGGACAAGTACGCGGTCACCGCGGGCGGCGGGCACAACCACCGGCTCGACCTGTCGGCCATGGTGCTGCTGAAGGAGAACCACATCGCGGCCGCGGGCGGCGTCACCGCCGCGATCCACGCGGTCCGCAAGGGGATGGCCGAGGAGGGCCGGGACGTCCTGATCGACATCGAGGTGAAGACCGTGGCCGAGGCCAAGGAGGCGGTCCACGCCCAGGCGTCCTGGATCATGCTCGACGACATGTCGGTCGAGGAGATCGAGCAGGTGGTGCGGGCCCGCGAGCAGATGACGGCCGGCCTCGGTGTCCTTCTGGAGGCATCCGGCACCATCACGCTGGAGCGGCTGCGGCCGATCGCACAGGCGGGCGTGGACATGGTGTCGGTCGGCGCGCTGACCCACAGCGCTCCTGGGCTGGACGTCAGCATGCTGATCACCGGTTCCTGACCGGGCGGCGGGTCGGCAGGACGGCGATCGGCCCATGACGCACTCGTCACCCAACAGCCTTCGCCCCCGGCCCGACCGGGCTGCAGGCTGCACCACATGACGACGCGTCAGTTTAAAGGGGATGCGATGCGATGAGCCGGCGGGGCGGTGGATCCCCGCTCCACAGCGTCGAGTTCATGGTGCCCCACGCTGCCAGCACGCCTCCGGCGGGGCAATAGGACCAAGGTCCCGGCGGCTTCAGCGGGAGCGGTGACCGACCGTGCGGTATCGCCCCGAGCCGCCGTCGCCACCCGGGGCGACAACTGCCATTGACCTCAATGGCGAGCATGACCACACCAGTTGACGCGTCATGCGGGCCACTGTAGCGTCACCGACAGTTGGAACTCGGGGGTCGCGGCAGGCAGCGCAGCGCACCCGAACTGCGCAACTCCCATCCCGCACCCCCATCCCCAACCCCCCTCTGGAAGCTGTGACCCAAGAGGTCATGCGGCTCGGCCGGGCGGCGCTCGCGCGCCCTCATGGGACCGCCACTCCGCATGGAGCAGTTCCGCGATCTGCCGCGTGGACACCGCATCCCCGCTTCCTGGTTCACCGCGATGAACAGCGCGACCTCGCCAGTCGGTCCATCTGCCCGTGACGCCGCACGCCGGCCACCGGGCGAGCGAATGATTCGGAGGATGTACGAGTGGCCGGAGCACCAGGGTTAGACGGGCACCGCAGCAGCACCGAGCGAGAAGCCCCCGGCGCCCCCCTCACACCGCGTGAACTCGACGTCCTCCAGCTCATCGCACAGGGGATGGCGAACCGTCAGATCGCCCGCGGTCTCGGCATCTCCGAGAAGACGGTCAAGAACCACCTCAGCGCGATCTACGCCAAGATCGGCGCAGCCGACCGCACCCAGGCCGCGATGTTCGCGGTCGCCGCCGCAAGCCGGGACGCGCTCCCCCCGGGCGGCCGTGACGGGACGCGCGGCGAGTGCCGGACGGCCGGCAGGCAGGGCCGGCCGGAGCAGGCCGGACCCCGGGCGGGGTGGCCCGGGCCGCTGAACCGGCCCGCCGGCCTGACCGTTCGGGAGACGGACGTCCTCGGCCTCGTCACCGGCGGCATGACCAACCGCATGATCGCCTGTGCCCTCGGCATCTCCGAGAAGACGGTCAAGAACCACCTCAGCGCGATCTACGCCAAGATCGGCGCGGCCGACCGCACCCAGGCGGCTCTGTACGCGGTGACCAGCGGCCTGCCCGCACCGGTGCGCCGGGTGGCGTTCCGCCTCACCGCGGCGCGCGCCTCGGCCTGACGCCCACCCCCGGTCCGGATCGGCGGCCGCACCGCACGCCCATCGGTCGCCCCCGGCCCCCGGCCCCCGGCCCCCGGCAAAGGCCAGGGGCAAAAACCTGCGCTCCGGCACGCGAAGTGCCGCACACTGGACCCTGCCAGAAGTCCGGGATTCGGGGGGGGCGTCGTCGTGCGCAAACGGTCCTACGAACAGCGCGGAGGCGTCACTCCCGTCCGCCACGGTCCGGCCGGCCGCATCGCCCGAACCGCCCGGCCGCCCACGCGCGGCCGGGCGGCCGGAGAGCGCCGCCGACCGGTCGGCACCCTCGGGGGTGCGGCGTCCGCATGACCGCCACCTCCACCCTCAACATCACCCATGCACTGTGCGGGGCGATCAGCCTCTTCGCCTTCGCCTACAAGCTGATCGACCTGCGCAGGGACCCGGAGAACCTGGCGCTGCGGGGCGTGTGCTCGGCGAGGCTGTGCACGGCGCTGGCGTACCTCTGCATCACCCCGTCCTGCTACGTCCGCATCGACCGCCTGCTCGGCATACCCAACGTCGCGGAACTCCTCGCCAGCGCCTTCATCGTCCTGAGCGCGCTCTCCTCGCATCTGAACATGATCGGGTGGTTCGCCTCACCGGGAGACATCCGGTGCAAGGTGATCCGGGCCTGCGCGGCATACGGCGTGGCACTGACCACGATGCTCGTGCTGTTCTTCCGTACTCCCCTGCCGGGCGAGCATCCGGTCGACTTCGAGACGCACTTCGCCGCGCTCGACCAGGCGGGCCCGTTCGTCATCGTCTTCCTCGGCACCTACGGGCTCAACCTCGCCAACACGGCACGCTCGGCCTTCCCTTCCTCGCGCACCATCGGCCGCCCCTGGCTGAGCAGTTCGCTGCGGCTCACCGCTCTCGGGTCGATCTTCGTGATCGGCTACCTCTGCTGCAAGCTGATCGGGGTGGTCGGCCGCTGGGCCGGGACCGACCGGCTCGACATGGCGGCGATCCTGTGGGGCCCGCTGCTGGCCAACCTCGGGACGCTGGTCATCGTCGGCGGGTACACCATGCCCATCTGGGGACGGCGGACCGTGGCCTGGTACCGGCACCACCGCTCCTTCCGGCGGCTGTACCCGATGTGGTTCGCGCTGTACCGGGCCACGCCGGACATCGCCCTGTTCCGGCCCCGTTCGGCCCGCCCGCCCTGGTTCGTACGCGATGTGGAGACGCGGCTGTACCGGCTGATCATCGAGATCCGGGACGGGCAGCGCTCCCTGCGGCCCCACCTGGACGAGATCGCCGCGCAGCTGGCCCAGCGCGTGGCGCGGCAGGCCTGCCTCCGGCGCACCGAGCCGGAGGCCACGATGGAGGCGTGCGTCCTGGCCCTCGGCATCCGCATCAAAGGACGGGGCGTGCTGGTACGTACTCCGGGCCAGTACCAGATGTGCCGCCCGGACCCCAGTCTGGCGGCGGAACTGGTCTGGCTGGAACAGGTGGCGGACGCCTTCAGCGCCATCGAACGGCAGGAGCGGCTCTCCACACTGCTGGACCGGCTCGCCGCCTGACCCGCACGGGTCGTCGATCCTTGTGGGCCCCCTTCACCTCACGGCCCACCTCCCCCCGGAATGAGGGCCGTCGTCGCGCCCGTCATGGTTGCCCCCACCATCCACCAGCACGGCCCGGCGAACAATAGGACCATTGCCCCAGCCCGCATCGTCCGGCCCTGTTCGCCGTCGCGGTGCGCCTCCCGCGCGTTCCGCACGCTGCTCGCCCCGGCTCCTCGATCGGCCGACAGAACACGACCGGACCTCGTCGGGACCTCGTCCGGTCGTTCTCGACATGGGATGCCCTTCCGGGCCGCAAGGCAGGCCACGCGGCAGGTGCGAGCGGATTGCCGCGAACCGATCGCTTTCGGCCGACGCCTCTTCCGTCGGAGGCGCCACATCACCTGCCATAGCCATCGATCCGGCCCGGCGTCGCCGTCATCGGGAGCTGCGTGCGGGCTGTGAACGGCCGCCAAGGGCAGGGGGTTCGGCCGGTATCGGTATCGACAGTCTACAAGTCCCCTTGGCCGAAGTCGTGTTGTGTGGGGTGTTGACGTCGGGTAGAACCGGGCGGGAATCGGAGTTCCGACCGACGACAGGGAGCGGGATGTCACAGGAGAGTGAGCGCGCCCGGGCCGGCAACCGGTCGTCTTCGGGTGACGGGATCGGGGCCTCTCCTCTCCACCCGGGACACGGAACCCGCCCTGGAGTAGCCGCGCGGAAGGGCCGACGGCGACATCGGACCGCCGCCCGTCACGCAGGTTCTGGGCATCACCGCCGGCAAAGCGGCCCCGGGTGCCGAGCGACTCACCACGCCCGCCCCCTGAGCGCTCCCCCACCGGCCGCCGTGACGATCAGCCGTTCGCCGTGCCCGGCCCGTGAGGCCCCGCCGGCCGGGCGGGCCGCGCGGTCACCCGTAGGCGCCCCGGTCGCCGAGGGGGGACAGCGGAGCCCCGTCCCGGCGAGGGTGCAGACAGCGCTCCAGGCGGCCGACGAGTTCCGCCATCTCCGGCGGTACGGACGGAGGCCGCGGGGACCACTCGCTCACCTTGCGCAGCAGCTGTGTGGCGAAGTACTCGGCCGCCCACTCCTCGGGGTCGGCGTACTGGGTGCGCCCCAGCATTCTCCAGACCAGTACGGGGTCGAGGTCGTCGGGCATCAGATGGCGCGCCTGCCAGCCGCCGTCCGCGGCGTCGCGGGACTCGTGATTCCACAGCAGGTGCCCCAACTCGTGTGCGATCACGTGCACCTGGTGCATCGCCGAGGTGTCGGAATCGTAGAAGACGTAGTCCGCACCGGGGGTGGACATGAGGAGACCGCAGGGTCCCTCGGCCGCCAGGGCGATCGGGACGAGGCGGATGGGCCGGTCGCGGCGCTCACCCAGATGACGGCAGAGCTCCCCGATGTCGAAGGGGTGAGGGAACTCGATGCTCCGTAGAAGGTTCTTGCACTGGCGACGAAGGCGTCTGCGCCACATAGAGCCCGCCCTTCCCACGGCCCGTCGCTGCGCGCCCGTGTATGACATACCGGCTGGTTCCTGCCGGGCTCGAGAACACCACGCCGCCGATCAAGCCCCGTACAGGTACTCGTTCATGACGCCGAGGGGCACGCAGCTCCACAGGAGGTTGCCCCGTGACCGGCCTGCCGTGCCGGGCCGCTTCCGTGGTCGGCGTCAGCGGCTCGTCCTCGAGCGACAGTTCCTGCTCCCCGCGCCTGGACCTCAAGTGCGAAGTGTCCAATATATTGGCATCAAGCGTCTGGCGGCGGCAAGTGGTCATGGGTATTGCCCGACCGGCCCTGCCACGAGGCGACGGACGGATCCAGCCAGGAGTGTGAGCATGACGGCAGATGCCGGCCAAGATCGTGAACAGCCCCTGGCCGAGCGGTTGAACGGGTTCTTCGCACTGGTCCGACGGACCGATGCCCGTGGCCGAAATCGAGAGTACTCGACCGCGGAAGTGGCGAGGGCGGTGACCGCGGATCCGTCCCATCCCGCGACCCTGTCCCGGAGTTACCTCGCCATGCTGCGCAACGGCTCCCACGCCAACCCGACGCTGGGCGTGCTGGAGGGCATTGCGAAGTTCTTCGACGACCACCGCGAGCCAGGGGTGCCACCGATCACCATTCAGTCGCTCGTCGCCCACGAGGACCCCGAGGACGAGCTGCTGCGGCAGCAGCTGGCCAGCCGTCAGGTGCGCATGATCGCCATGAGGGCGGGCGCGATGACACCGGCCATGCGCGACCAACTGCTCCAGATGATCGAGGTCTTCGATCAGGACGGAGCACCCCATCCCGGCGCGGAAACCTGAGAGGGAACGACGTGGCCGTACACGAACGTGAGCTCCGCCGGTACTGCAAGCGCCTGTTACGCCGACTCGACATCCAGCCACCGCTGAGCGTGGACACCCTGTGCCATCGGCTCGGTGAGCACCGGGGCAGACCGATCCGGCTGATCCCCTGGTCCTTGCCGGTACCGGGGCCGTTCGGGGTGTGGATGTCCCGGCCGGACGAAGAGACCATCTTCTACCAGAAGGAAACGACCCGGGTACACCAGGACCACATCATCCTGCACGAGATCGGGCACATCCTCGCCGACCACCAGGACGACGGCAGCGCCGGAACGGAACTCCCCGACCTGGGCCCGGACTACCCTCGCGGCTCGATCTCAAGGGGGTTTCGTCGTACCTGCTACACCGAGGACTACGAACGCGAGGCCGAACTGGTCGCGACGATCATCCAGAAGTGGGCGGTGGTCATCGACTACGCCACACCCCGCACCACCGAGGACTCCCCGCTCGGACCGCTGAGTTCCGCGCTCAACCCCCGCTGGGGGTGGATGTAATCTTCCAGGAACCCGTCACCGTCCTGCTGTTCGTCGGGGTGGTATGGAAGATCGTCGATCTGGCGCACGCACCGCACGACCGGGTACTGCGCCTGCTGGTCGCCTGTCTGACACTGCTCGCCGCCGGCGAGACCCTCAGCTTCCCGGAAGCCATCAGCGCGATCGACGCGGACACGGCGGCCGGCGTCGGGAAGATGGCGTTCAACGCCGTCTTCATGGGCGGCCTGTGCGCCCTCATCCTGTTCTTCGCCGCCTCCACGCGGGCCGCGAAGGCCGGGTACCGGCGCCGTGTGCGGCTCCACACCGGCCTGCTCGCCGGCGTCCTGATCGCCATGCTCCTGGCCATGCTCGCCACACCGCCGGCGCTGCGCGATCACACCCTGAGCACCCCGTTCATGGCGGAGCCCGCCATCGCCGGGTTCTACGTCATCGGCAACGCCTACTTCGTCTACGCCTACCTGGCCTCGGCTCTGTGGGCACAGCGTTACGCGCGCATGGCGGCCCGGCAGCTGGCACTGGGCCTGCGGACCGTCACCCTCGGCCTGTTCCTCCTGGCGGTCACGTCGGTCAACCGGGTGGTCTGGGTGTGCCTGCGCATCGACGAACCCGCGTCGTTCCAGGGGTTCAACGCGGTGAACTGGTCGATGACCGACGGGGCGCTCGGCATCGTCGTGATCGGAATGAGCTACTCCGCCGGGGTGCAACTGGTCGCGCACCTCCGGTCGGTACGGGATCACCGCCGCATGTACCACGCCCTCACCCCCCTGTGGACGGCCCTCTCGACCGCCTACCCGGAGCTCGTGCTGAACCGGGCGCCGGACGGGCCCCGGTGGGACCGCCTGCGGCTGCGCCATACCCATGAGCGGTTCTACCGACGGCTCATCGAGTGCCGTGACGGGCTGGTGCGGCTGAGCCCCTACCTGACCCGGATCGCGCCCGAGGCCGATCTCGCGTCCGGTCCGCCCGAACGGCTCGCCCGGCACATCGACGAGGCGCTGGCCCTCAAGCCGACCACCGAGGACCCCAACGCGGCACTGTCCGCCGCCCGGATCGCATTCCCCTCCGGCAGCGACCTGAACGCCGACGCCCAAGAACTCATCGAGATATCCCGCGCATACGCGAGAGGCCATCGTGGACAAGGTACTGATCACCGCTGAACGCGTCATCACGGGGCCCGCGGACCGGGTGATCGACGAGGGCGCCGTGCTCGTGGACTCCGGCGTGATCACCGCCGTCGGCACCGCGGCCCGGCTCTCCGCCACGGTGGACGCGGGGGTGCCCCGGCTGCGGTGTCCGGGGGCAACGGTCCTGCCCGGCCTGATCGACTGCCATGTCCACCTGGCGTTCGACGCGGGCCCGGACCCGATCCGGGCGGTGGCCCGGGCCGAGGCCGACGAGCTCGCGGCCGCCATGGCGGACCGCGCACAGCAGCTGCTCGCCGCCGGAGTGACGACCGTACGGGACCTCGGCGACCGCGACGCGCTCACCGTGGCGTTGCGCACCGCCATCGAGTCCGGGACGGCCGTCGGTCCGCGTCTCCTCGCCGCGACCGCGCCGCTGACCTCGCACGGCGGCCACTGCGGATTCCTCGGCGGTGAGGTCACCACCGACGACGACATCCGCGCCCGGGTCGCCCGGAACGCGGCGGCCGGAGCCGACCTGATCAAGGTCATGGCCTCCGGTGGCGCCCTCACACCGAGCGGGCCGCGCATGTGGGAGTCGCAGTTCACCCCCGACCGGCTGCGCCTGATCGTCGAGGAGGCCGCGCGGCACGGTCTCGAGGTGGCCGCCCACGCACACGGGACCGACGCCATCGCGGACTGCGTGGCCGCGGGGGTCCGGACCCTCGAGCACTGTTCGTGGCGTACCGCCGAGGGCGTCGTCCACGACCCGGAGGTGACCCGCCGGATCGTGGCCCAGGACATCGCCGTCTGCCGCTGCGTCTCGGGTGACTGGCGGTTGTTCCTGGAGCAGTTGGGGCCCGCCCGCGCGGACGCGATGATCGAGGTCATCCGGACGATGCGGGAGGCCGGCGTCCGCTTCATCGCCGGCACCGACGCCGGCGTCCCGGGCGCCCGGTTCGGCGACTACGTCGGCATGCTGGAGTTCTTCGCCGCCGTCGGCTTCCCGCACACCGAGATCCTCGACCTGGCCACCACCCACGCCGCCCACGCCCTCGGGCTGACCGACACCGGCACGCTGGCCCCCGGTATGCGCGCCGACCTCCTCGTCGTCGACGGCGACCCGCTCGCCGAGCTGGACGCCCTGCGCCGGATCCGGCACGTCTTCGTGGCGGGCCGTCCCGTCGTCGGCCGCCTGACACCGGCTGGGCGGTGAACTCCCGCTCCCGAAGGGCACGTCTCAGCGGCAGTCGCGGTGGCCGCCCTGCCGCCGACCACGCGTTCCCGGCCGGGCGCGCCATCGTCGCCTCGGGGACGACGGCGGTTGTTAGTCAGGCGTTACCGGTGCGCTAGCGATCTCCGTGAGAGTCATGTGCGTCCAAGGGGGCGCGGGTTGAGGCCGCTGAGCTTTCGGCTTTCCGCCCCGCCCATCGAACGGGGGAGCACGACGTGAAGAGGACGCCGGACCACGACGGCCGCGCCGCGCAGGCCGCGACGACACAAGAGGGCCGGGGGCCGCGGGGGCCGAGGGGGCCGCTCCCGAAGGTGGGGGTGCCGGTTTGCAGCCCCCCGAGCGGCATCGGTGCGGCACAGACGGTTGCCTTCTCCCTTTCGCCGGTGACCGTCGCGTAGTTCCCTGCGGAGTACCGGGATCCCGGAGCCCGTCCCACGGCTTTCGGAGAACACGTCGCCCGCGACTCTGCGTTGGGAACTCTCCTTCCAGGGGTCGAAGCGGAACCTCGCCATCCGCCTCCCCCGCTTTCTGGGCGTCCCACCTCTCCGGGCGTCCCCCACACCTGAACCTCGTACGAATGCGATGGGTACCGTTATGCGTGAATTCAGCCGCCGGGGCATCCTGGGACTCGGGATAGGAGCGGCGGCCGCGCTCTCCGTCACCGGCTGCTCGACCTCCGGGTCGTCGGCCTCCGACATGGTCGGGACCAAGCCCGGAAGGACGGCGAAGAGCAAGCCGATAGGCGACGGCTCCACCGCGTACACCGGAAGGCAACCCCACCAGCCGCCCGCACCGGAGAAGCTGGAACCGGGGCAGAAGCCACCGCAGTTCGTCGTCTTCTCCTGGGACGGGGCGGGCGAGGTGGGCAACGGCCTCTTCCCGAGGTTCCGCAAACTCGCCCATGACCACAATGCCTCGATGACCTTCTTCCTGTCCGGGCTCTATCTGCTGCCCGAGTCGAAGAGGCGCATGTACCGCCCGCCGAACAACCCCGTCGGCGCCTCCGACATCCCCTACCTCACCGATGACCACATCAGGGAGACGCTCAAGAACGTGCGGGGGGCCTGGCTGGAGGGCCACGAGATAGGCACCCACTTCAACGGCCACTTCTGCGGAACCGGCAGCGGCTCGGTCGCCCACTGGACCCCCGCCCAATGGGACTCCGAGATCGAGCAGGCCATGGACTTCGTCACCAAGTGGCGGACGAACACCGGCTTCACCGACCTCGAACCGCTCCCCTTCGACTACGGCAAGGAGCTCGTCGGCGCCCGCACGCCGTGCCTGCTCGGCCAGGACAACCTGCTGCCCACGGCGCGCAAGCGCGGCTGGCGGTACGACGCCAGCTCGCCCGGCGGTCTCCAGGTCTGGCCCACCAGGAAGCAGGGCATCTGGGACTTCCCGCTCCAGTCGATACCGTTTGCCGGCCTCCCCTCCGGGGTCCTCTCGATGGACTACAACATGTTGTACAACCAGTCGAGGAACTCCACCAAGGGCCCGCCGGCCAACTACCCTCGCTGGCGCCGACAGGCCACCGACGCCTACATCGCCGGCTTCCGGCGGGCGTACGAGACGAACCGGGCCCCCTTGTTCGTCGGCAACCACTTCGAGCAGTGGAACGGCGGCATCTACATGGACGCCGTCGAGGAGGCGATCAAGCACATCACCGACGACAAGCACCAGGACGTCCGGCTGGTCTCCTTCCGGCAGCTCTGCGACTGGCTCGACGCCCAGGACCCCGACGTCCTCGCCGGCCTGCGCCGACTCGGGGTCGGACAACCGCTCGCCGGACGCGGCTGACGGCACCGGGAGGGGTCGAAGCCGTCTCGCCGGACGCTCGGCACCGTGGCACCGGGCTCCGCCCACCTGCCGACCTCGACGAAGGGCTTCGCCGGCGGGTGCGCGGCCTCCGCGTCCGCAGCGTTGTCGATGAGATTGCCGGGCACCGTCACCTGTCCCGCTCCGATGCGTGTCGCCGGAAAGCTCCTCGACGAACTGCCGGGCCCATGCGTACATTTCCAGATCGAGCAGGCCCGCGAGGGTGTGCAGGTGATTCGCCAGTCCGTGGTCTCGCCGAGGTAGGTGCCAGGACGGCCCTGACCTGGACTCACGCCCCTAGCCTTGATGCCGCAGGCAACCGGTGCGTACGTTCAGGAGCCCTGGGAGGTGCTGGCGAGATCTGGAGCAGAACGCAGTGTTCTGGCTTTCGTCGACAGCGACTATGCGGATGCTCCGTACACCAGGTGCAGGCAGTACCCAGGGGCCGGTTCGTCGGCACTGACCACATTTCCCGATGGAACGGCACTTCGGGTGGAAGCCTTCTCCGACGGCCCTCGGCGGATGAACCCGTAGCGCCGGCGCAGACGACCGACACATGGAAGGGGGCGAACGGAACCGGAACGCAGAAAAGCTCCGCACCATAAGGTGCGGAGCTTTCCCACAATAATTGTTCGGCGGCGTCCTACTCTCCCACAGGGTCCCCCCTGCAGTACCATCGGCGCTGAAAGGCTTAGCTTCCGGGTTCGAAATGTAACCGGGC